>CAZRRI010000033.1:0-23325 GCA_964602565.1 uncultured Rhodocyclaceae bacterium
CCCGACTGGGTCATCAACCACACCTTCGACCTGTTCGACAAGCTCGGCGCCACCGAAGACCAGCTCGACTTCCCGGTCGTGTACGCCTCGGCCCTGAACGGTTACGCCATGATGGCCTCGCACACGCCCGGCACCGACATGCGACCGCTCTACGAAGCCATCCTGCGCCACGTGCCGCCGCCGGACGTGGATTCGGAAGCGCCGCTCCAGCTCCAGATTTGCTCGCTCGACTACAACTCCTATGTCGGCCGCATCGGCATCGGCCGCATCAAGAAGGGCCACATCAAACCCGGCCAGGAAGTCGCCGTCATGTATGGCGACGAAGCCATGGGCAAGGCCAAGATCGGCCAGGTGCTGACCTTCCAGGGCCTGGAGCGCCAGCAGGCGGAGGACGCCGAAGCCGGCGACATCGTCCTGGTCACCGGCATCGAGCAGGTCGGCATCGGCGTCACGCTTTGCGCGGTCGACAACCCGGCCGGCCTGCCGCCGATCGCCGTGGACGAGCCGACGCTGACCATGAACTTCCAGGTCAACACCTCGCCGCTGGCCGGCAAGGAAGGCAAGTTCGTCACCAGCCGCCAGATCCGCGACCGCCTGCAGAAGGAACTACTCTCCAACGTCGCACTGCGGGTGGCCGACACGGCCGACGCCGACATCTTCGAGGTTTCCGGGCGCGGCGAGCTGCATCTCACCATCCTGCTGGAAAACATGCGCCGCGAAGGCTACGAACTGGCCGTGTCGCGCCCGCGCGTGCTGTTCAAGGAGGTCGATGGTGAAAAGCAGGAACCCTACGAGATGCTCACCGTCGATGTCGAGGAGACCCATCAGGGTGGCGTCATGGAAGAACTGGGCCGCCGCCGCGGCGACCTGCAGGACATGCAGCCGGACGGCAAGGGCCGCGTGCGTCTCGATTACCGGATTCCGGCGCGCGGCCTGATCGGCTTCCAGGGCGAGTTCCTGACGCTGACGCGCGGCACCGGCATGGCCAGCCACGTTTTCGACGACTACGGCCCCATGGCCGGCCAGATGGCGGAAAGGCGCAATGGCGTGCTGATCTCCGCCGAAGACGGCGCCGCCGTCGCCTACGCGCTGTGGAAGCTCCAGGACCGCGGCCGCATGTTCGTTTCGCCGGGCGACCCGCTCTACGAAGGCATCATCATCGGCATCCACAGCCGCGACAACGATCTGGTGGTCAATCCGATCAAGGGCAAGCAGCTCACCAACGTGCGCGCCTCGGGCACCGACGAAGCCGTGCGCCTGGTGCCGCCGATCCAGATCACGCTCGAATCGGCCGTCGAGTTCATCGCCGACGACGAACTCGTCGAGATCACCCCGAAGTCGATCCGCCTGCGCAAGCGCTTCCTCAAGGCGCACGAGCGCAAGCGCGCCGAACGCGAGGAAGTCGCGGCCTGATCGGCCCGGGCCGCGGAAAGTCAGCCGCGGCGGAACGCCGCCCGCTTCACTCGGCGCGCAGCAGGACGCCGCGCGCGGGGACGCCGCCGCCGCGCAGACGCGCCGCCTGATCGGACGGCAAGCCCTCGAGAATGTCGCTGGCGTGGTGGTAGCCCAGCTCGACGATGCGGTCGAACTTGCGCCAGTCCAGCATGCCGATGCCCTCCATGGCCGGCGTGAAGCAGATGTCGGTGCACAGGCGGGCGTCGCGCTGACGCGCCTGGCTGGCCAGCATCATCGAATTGACCAGGACGCTCATCAGGCCCGGCACCCGGAAACGCCGCGCCTTGCGCCGCAGCAGCCGGTCCAGCAGCAGCTGGCGGTTGCTGGGCAGTTCGTCGTGCTCGACCTGATCGAAGCCCTTCTGCAACAAATCGCTGCCGATGACGAAGCCGGTCCCCTGGTCGAGCATGACATCGGTGGGAAAGTTGTTGAACGTGCCGCCGTCGCCCAGCAGTTCTCCGTCGTGCGCCACCAGCGGCAGCACGCCGGGAATGGAAACGCTGGTGCGCAGCCACTTGGCCAGATTGCCGCGCCGGATGGTGACTTCGGTGGCGCTGGTGTAGTTCGTGACGACGCAGAACAGGCTCTTCCAGGTGTCCTCGATATCGATGTCGCCGCCGACGGCGGCGCGCACCGCGTCGTCGATCACGGTCTTGAGCCGCTGGCCGCCGATCAGCGATTGCATCGGAATCAGGTTGACATCGGAAGTCGGCCCGCGCGCGAAGGCCTGGCGGGCCTGGGCGATCACGTCGACGACGCTCATGTCGAAGGCGCAATACGCGCCCATGATCGCGCCGATGCTGGCGCCGCCGATGCTGTCGATCTGGGCGCCGAACTCCTCGAGCGCCTTGAGCGCGCCCAGGTGCGCGAAGCCGCGCGCGCCGCCACCCGAGAGCACCAGCCCGATGTCGGTGCCGCTGAGCACGCGCGCCAGCCGCGCGATATCGCGGTCGAGCTCCGGCCGGATGTGCAGATGCGCGCCGACGGCATGGCGGTCCAGCCAGCCGCGGGTTCCGCCCGGCGTGCGCTCGTCCTGGCCGTGCAACAGCACCAGGAGGCGCCGCGTCGCCACCAGTTCCACAGAAGGATCGCTCTTCGCGGGCAAATCGGCGCGGGCGAACAGCACGATTTCGTCGGCGGCCCTCAGGCAGCGCTGCGTCCACTCGCTCGGCCCCGCCTCGGCGACGAACAGCAGGAACTCGTGACGGGCTTCCACATCGTCCAGCCAGCGCGTCAATTGCCGGTAGTGCTCCGGACTCAGCGATTCGGCCTCCTGGGCATCACGGGCGATGACCAGGACCCGGTTGCCGTGCGACAGCTTGCGCGCCACGGCATGCGCGAGCTTGACGACATCGACATCGTCGGTGATGGCCATCAGGCAGATGTTGACCGGCCGTGTCACCCGCGCCTGCGGACGGAAGGTATGCCGCAGGCGGTCGACGATCACCCGCGTCAGCGTGATCGCCAGCCGCGGGAAGCGGCGCACCAATTCCTCGTAGGCGTCCCGCGAAAAACGCACCAGCACGCTGTCGCGCATCGCCACGATGCCGGCGCGGCGCGGGCGGCCGGTCATCATCGCCATCTCGCCGATGCTCTGGCCGCGCATGATTTCGCCGACCGGCACCCGCTCGCCATCCGGCCCCCTGACGACGGCGCGCAGGCGCCCGCTGACCACCAGGAAAAGCTCGTCGCCGGTGTCGCCCTGATCGAACAGCACTTCGCCGGCCTGAAGGTGATGCCAGGTCAGCCGCGGCAGCAGCACGTCGACGACTTCGTCGCCATCGCCGCCCAGCATCTCCTCGAGAATGGCGATCAGCAATTGGCGCTGGTAATCTTGGGAGTTGGCAGCGTTGTGGGAATTCCGGGGCGACATGGGCCTATCATAATGCCGAATGCGAGCAATCCATGATGGAATATCGCGCATCGAGGAGAACATCCATGACCAGACCCCATTGGCTCGGCGTCGCCATCGCGGCAATCGCCAGCGCCCTGCCCGCCTGCGACTACGTGGCCCTGAAGGAACTCAAGCCGGGTGTCTCGACCGCCGAGGATGTCCGCGCGCACCTGGGCCAACCCGCCGCCGAGTACGCCAACGCGGACGGCTCGACGACCTGGGAATTCAATCGCCAGCCCAATGGCACCGAGTGCCACATGGCCACCATCGGTTCGGACGGAATACTGGTCCGGATCGAGCAAGTGCTGACCGAAGCCCGTCTGGCCAGGATCACGGCCGGCATGGATCGCGCCGAGGTGCAGCGCCTGATCGGCAAACCCGGCTCGATCCTGACCTACGCGAACGCGAAGGAGGAAGTCTGGGACTGGCGGATCGCCGGGAGCATGCCGACCGACGAGACGCACTTCCACGCCCACTTCGATCTGGCCAGCGGGCTGCTCACCCGCACCAGCCGCCGGGTCGAGCCGAAAGGCTAAAGCCCCGGTCGCCCCGTCGCCCCGGCCGCCCCGCTCCCGGCGGCTCCTTATTCGAGGTAAAGCTGGCGCAGGCGTTCGCGGGCGGCGGCATCGAGCCCCAGTTCCGCTTCCAGGTAGCGCTCCAGCGAGCCGTGGCGGGCCTCGATGACCCGCAGGGTGTTCTCCATCTGCAACTGACGCACGCCCAGCAGCGCGCGCAGCTTCTGCTCGTCGACCGGCCCGCGCTGCCGTATCCGCGCCACGGTTCGCTCGATGCGGTCATGGAGGTAGTGGTTGCTGGCGACGAACTCCCGCAACACCGTCTCCCACGGCACGCCGAGCGCGCTCATCAACATCGCGGCGGCGAAGCCGGTCCTGTCCTTGCCGGAACTGCAATGAAACACCGAGGGCTGCCCCCCGCCATCCACCAGCCGGGCAAACCAGCGGCGATACTGGTCGGAGGCATCGAGGGCGATCCGCCCGTAGGAATCGGGAATCTCGATGGCATCGAGCTGTCCATCCATGATCTGCTTGTACATCACCGCAAAATCGACGTTGGCCAGGCCGATCGGCAGCGCCAGCCGCTCGATCTTGTCTGGCTGGGTGGGGGGAGCCGCCGCCACCTCCTGTTCGGAGCGGAAGTCGACGATCAGCCCCACCCCGGTCCCGACCAGCGTTTGCCAGTCGCGCCCGGTCAGGTTCGAGAGATTGTCGGAGCGGAACAACATGCCTGGGCGTATCCGCCGCCCGTCGGCGGTGGCGATCCCGCCGAGGTCGCGGAAATTCGCCGCGCCCTCGACCGTGATCCGGGCGGCCGGCACCGCGACCTCCTTCGCCCCGGCGCCGGACGGCATCGCCACCAGCCCCGCCATCGCGAGGACGACCGCCACGAGCGCCACGACCGGCCAGCGGCCGGCCCGCGCGGCGCCGGACAGTCCCGCCGGGCCCCGGCTCGGCGTACCGCCACGGCTGACTTTGCGCCACAGTGCCGCGAGCATGTTCATGTGATGATCGTGCCTCCGTCGATATGCAAAACCTGGCCGGTGATCCATCGGCCGTCATTCGATACCAGCGCCGCCACCGCGTCGGCGATGTCCTCGGGCTGGCCCAGCCGCCGCATCGCCGCCGACGCGGCGCCGAACTTGCGCAGGGCCTCGGCGTCGCCGCCCAGCAGCATCGGCGTGTCGGTCATGCCGGGGGAAACGGCATTGACCGTGATGCCGCGCGGGGCCAGTTCGCGCGCCAGGACCTTGGTGAAGCCCTCGACGGCCATCTTGCTGCCGACATAGAGCGCCATGCGCTCGGGATTGGCGACGGTCGCGCCGGTCGAGAGATTGATGACGCGGCCATGATCCTCGATCTGGCGGGCCGCCTCGCGGCACATCAGGAAGGTGCCGCGGGCATTGGTGTTGAACGTGTGGTCGTAGTGGCTCAGGGGAATATCGGCGAATGCCTTCATGTGCCCGATCCCCGCGTTGTTCACCACGACGTCCACGCGCCCGTAACGGGACTTGGCGGCGGCGAAGAAGCCGGCCACGTCGTCCTCGCTGGTGATGTCGACGCGATGCGGGAAAGCCGCGCCCCCGGCCCGTTCGATCGCGGCCACGGTCTCGGCGGCGCCTTCGGCCGAACGGGAAAAGCCGACGACGACCGCCAGGCCGTCCCGCGCCAGCCGAAGGGCGATGGCGCGGCCGATGCCGGTGCCGCCTCCGGTGATCAAGGCCACGTGTCGGGCATCTTGCATGATTCTCTCCCTGGGTAGTCTGTCTGGATTCAGCGCACGGCGAGTTCTCGGGCCTCCGCCTCGCAGTCGGATGCCGACCGCAAGCCCGCCGAGCGCGCCGCCGTCACCTCGGCGCGGGCGGCCGCGAGTTGCTCGGCGAATTCCGGCCGGGCACGCAACTGGGCGACGACCGCCGCCCCCACCACCCGCCCGGCTTCGACGTCGCTTTGCCAATGCACGTTGCAGACCACGCGGCTCTGTCCGAAAGCCACGCCCCGCTGCATCAGCGCATCGACGCGCTCGGGCGCCAGCTCGCTCAGCACCAGCGCCCAGGCCATGCCGACCGCCGAGTGGCCGGAGGGGTAGGAGCCGTCGGCGCGCAGCGCCGCCTCATGCTTGGGATCGCACATCGGCTCGCCAGCCGCGACGAAGGGGCGCACGCGCTTGTAGTGATTCTTCGCCCGATAGGTGGCCAGGCCGGCGTCGACCAGCGTGCGCCGCAACAGCGTCACCAGGTTCGGCGTCGTCTCGGTGGACACCGGAACGCCGAGCGCGCAGGCAAAGGTCGTCGCCGCCTGCGGAAAGCGCAACTCCGCGTCGCGCATCGCCCATGTCCAGCGCGGCGTCTCGCGCCAGCGAGCGGCGGCCTGCCGGGATGCGTCGTCGGCGGCCTGCGCCGGAGAGCCGGCCCCGGGCGGCGCCGGCAGCAAGGCCAGGCTGTCCACCAGCGCTTCCTTGGGCAGGTAGCCGGGCAGGAATCCAGGAAAGCGGGGATCGGAGGCGGCCGCCTCCGCCTTGGGGGTTGGCGGCTGGCTGCCACAGGCCGTCGTGACCGCGGCCGCAACCAGGATAAGCACGTACTTCTCGAACAAGCATTTCTTCATCGTCTCGACTCTCGCGCAATCAGAGGAAACCAGGGGAACCATGGCGCGCGGCAGGCCCGTGCGCCACGCGGCGTCAGCTCAGCACGCCGCCATCCACCTGCAGGATGACGCCCGAACTATAGCTGGCGGCGTCGCTGGCCAGGAAAAGCGCCGCCGCGGCGACTTCCTCGGGATAACCGATCCGCTTGAGCGGATTGATTTTCATCATGTCGGCGTAGCGTTGCGGATCGTTCATGGTGTGATCGCCCATGGCCGTCTTGATGACGCCGCAGGAGATGGCGTTCACGCGCACGCCCCGGGGTCCAAGCTCCCGCGCGAAACAACGCGTCATGGTGTTCAAGGCCGCCTTGGACACGCAGTAGGCGCCGATCTCGGGCTGCGCCATCAGCGCCGAGGTCGTGCTGATGTTGACGATCGCGCCCCGGCCGCGCTCCGCCATCTTCCGGCCCAGCGCCGCCGTGAGGAAGAAGGGCCCGCGGACGTTCACCTCCATGATCTTGTCCCACAAGGCCGGCGTCGTGTCGCAGAAGGTCCCGGTATTGGGCGGGCTGATGCCGGCATTGTTGACCAGGACATCGACGGCAAGACCACGCTCGTCGAGCACGCCGACCAGTCGCTCGATGTCATCGAGCTTGCCCACGTGCGCCTGGATCGCGTGCGCCTTGCCGCCCTTCGCGCGAATCCCTTCCGCCACCACGTCCAGATCCTGCTGTTTGCGCGAACAGACGATCACCTCGGCGCCGCGTTCGGCGAACAATTCGGCGATGGCCAAACCTATCCCGCGCGAACCGCCGGTGACCAGCGCGGTCCGCCCGACCAGGGAAAAGTCGGTCGAGGCCATGGCTTCAGCCCCCCGCCTGCAAGCGCTGCTGGGCCGTTTCCTTGGCCCAGCGATAATCGGCCTTGCCGGCCGGGGAGCGCGCCACCTGGTCGACGAAGACGACTTCCTTGGGCACCTTGTAGCCGGCCAGGAAGCCGCGGCAAAAGGCGTTCAGCGCGGCGGCGTCCGGCTTGGCGCCGGGGTGCAGGCTGACCACGGCCACCACCTTGCTGCCCCAGCGGGGATCGGGCACGCCCACCACCAGGGCATCGGCGACCGACTCGTGGCGATGCAGCACCTCTTCCACTTCCTCGGGAAAGATTTTCTCGCCGCCCGAGTTGATGCATTGAGAGCCACGGCCGAGAACGACGATGGAGCCGTCCTCCAGCACCTTGGCCATGTCACCGCTGATCGCCAGGCGTTCGCCGTTCAGCGTGACGAAGGTCTCGGCCGACTTCTTCTCGTCGCCCCAATAGCCGACGGCGACGTTGCCGACGCGCACCAGGATGCCGGACTCGCCCGGGCCGACGAAGCGGTCGCGCTCGATCGAAAGCACCTTCAGATCGGGCCGCGGCGCCAGTTTGATGAAGCCTTCGCCGCCCTCGGGCTTGGCACCGCTGCCAAAGGTGCCGCCTTCCGACGAACCCATGCTGTCGGCGACGGTGACGTTCAGCAAATCACGCAGTTCCTGTTGCAGGTGGGCGGAGAACAGCCCGCCGCCCGAGCCGACGTGCTTGAGCGCGGACAGGTTCCAGCGGCCCGGATGGGCCTTCAGCGCGGCCACCAGGGGCATGGCCATGGCATCGCCGACCACGGAGATGATGTTCGCATGCTCGCGGACGGCGAAATCCCAGGTCTGCTCGGCGTTGAACTCGACGTGATCGAGCATCAGCACCGTCTGGCCGGCGAACAACGACACCAGCGAGGCCCAAAGGGCGGCGCCATGCATCAAGGGCGCGATGGCCAGGTAGCGCAGCGGATAGCCGCCACGGGCCACCCCGGCGATTTCCTCGGGGGTCTTGATCGGGCCTTCCTGGCGGAAGAAGCCGCCGCCTCCCAGGGCGCTGAAAAACAGGGACTGGTGCGGCCACATCACGCCCTTGGGCATGCCGGTGGTGCCGCCGGTGTAGAGCAGGGAAATGTCGTCGCCGCTGCGTTGCGGCACCGTGTAGTCGCGGCCGGCGGCGGCCAGCCTGGCTTCGTATTCCTCGCCGGGGCTCAGCGCCACCTTGATGCCCGGGTAGTCCGGCAGCAGCGGTTCCACCTCGCCAGCCAGGGGCGCCGAGTAGACCAGCGCCGAGAGCTTGGCGTTGTCGTACATGTAGCGCAGCTCGTGGGCCACGTAACGATAGTTGATGTTCAGCGGAATCGCCCGCAGCTTGCAGGCCGCGATATAGGCTTCCAGATATTCGGTGCCGTTGTAGAGCTGCAAGCCGACGGTATGGCCGGGGCCGACACCCTTGGATTGCAGATGGGCCGCCAGCCGGTCGGCCCGCTCGTTCAGCTGGGCGTAGGTCAGGCGACGATTGCCGCAGACGGCGGCCTCCCGGTCGGGAACAGCCTCGGCCACCAGTTCGAAAAGGTCGGCAAGGCTGTAGGTTCTGATCCTGTTAATGATCGCATCCTCCTCTAAATGACGCCAGATGCGCGCAGACCGTCGATCTGCGCCGCGGAATAACCCAGTTCTGCAAGGATGGCTTCGTTATCGTACCCGGGACTGACGCCTTGTCGCTCGACCTTGAACTCGAAGTCGGTCATCTTGACCGGAAAAGCATACTGCCAATAAGGCCCGTGTACCGGATGTTCACTCTCGACGATCATTCCACGGCTTCTGGCATGCGGATGAACATTGGCCTCGTCGAGACGCAGCACCGGCGTGACGCAGGCATCGACGTCCTTGAACAGCGCGGTCCAGTGGGCAAGGTCATGCGCGGCGATCGTCCGGGCGACCTCCGCCCGCGCGGCGACACCTTGCTCGCCGATCAGGTGCCCGCGCTTCAACAGGTCCGGCCGGCCGATGGTTTGGCAGAAATTGCTCCAGAACTTCATCTCGATGGCGCCGACCGCGAGATGGCGACGGTCCGCGGTCGGATAGACGCCGTAGCATGCCATGCCGCCGGACAGGTAGTCGGTGCCGCGCGCCGGCATCGACCGGCGATCCTGCAACGACGAGGCGGAAGAGACGTTGTGGGCCATCAGGCAATCGGTCATGGCCACGTCGACATGACGGCCGCGCCCGCTGCGCTGCGCATCGAACAGGGCCGCGAGGATGCCCATCGCGGCCGACAGCGTGCCGCCGGCCAGGTCGGCTGCGGGAAAGCCTCCGGGAGCCGGATCCCCGTCCGCGACACCGGTCTGTTCGAGCACGCCGGAAAGGCACTCGTAGTTGATGTCGTGGCCGCCGGCCTCGGCCATGGCGCCCGTCTGGCCATAGCCGCTGATGGAACAATAGACGAGGCGCGGATTGAGCGCCGACATCGCCGCGTAACCCACGCCGAGTTTGTCGGCGACGCCGGGGCGAAAACCTTCGACGAGCACGTCGGCCTCCCGCACCAGCCGGTGCAGGATCTCCTGTCCCTCGGCGGCGCGCAGGTTGACGGTGATGGCCCGCTTGTTGCGGTTCAGCATGAGGAACTGGTTGGAGAACTGGCTGCCCGGCAGGCCGCGCACGGGATCCCAGGCGCCGGGATTCTCGATCTTGACGACGTCCGCGCCGAGGTCGGCCAAGTGCAGTGTGCACATGGGGCCGGGGAGCAGCACGGTCAGGTCGACCACCTTGACGCCGGAAAGCGGTTTGGATGATGGGGGCATGTTCTCCTCGATGATGATGTCGTGATCGGTGAAGGAAGTCGCGGACACTCGTGGCCGGGACACTACTGGAACCTGGAAAAATCAGGCTTGCGCTTCTCGAGAAAGGCGGTCATCGCTTCCTGGGCCTCGCCCGAACCCAGGCGCGCGCAGAACAGTTCGCCCTCGTCCCGGATGGCCGCCGCGACCAGGGCGGCATGGCTCTTGCGCAGCAGCCGCTTGGTGTCGCGCACCGCCCCCGGCGGCAGGCGCGAAAGCTTCCCGGCGCTGGCGCGCGCGCGCGGCAGCACTTCGCCGGCCGGCAATACCGCGTTGACAAGCCGCATCTCCAGCGCCTCCTGGGCGGTGAACGGCTCGCCGAGCAGAAGCTTCTCCGCCGCCTTGACATACCCGGCATTGAGCGGCAGGAGGAAACTGGACGCGAATTCCGCGACCACGCCCAGGTTCACGAAGGGCAGCGCCAGCTTGGCGTTATCGGCCATGTAAACGAGATCGCAGTGGAGCAGCATGGTCACGCCGATACCCACGGCGACACCCTCGACCGCCGCAATCACCGGCTTGTCGACGGCGACCAGGGCCTGCATGAAGCGGAACACCGGCGCATCCATGTCCTTGGGCGGCCGCTGCACGAAGTCCTCGAGATCATTGCCGGCGGTGAACATGCCCGGTTGGCCGGCGAACAGGATGGCGCGAACCGCGGGATCGGCCTGGGCCTGATTCAAGGCATCCGCCATGGCCTGGTACATTTCGGCGGTCAGGGCATTCTTCTTGTCGGGCCGGTCGATCTCGATCGTGGCCACGCCGTCCTGCAACGAAGTGCTGATACTCATTTGCGTCTCCTGGAGTCTCAGATACCGCGAAATACGACGAAGTCTTCGAGCGGGGCTCTTTCCGTCCGCAGGCGGTTCACGGGATGTTCGGGATCGGCGTAGCCGAGCGACAGGCCGCAGAACAGCATCCGCTCCTCCGGCAAGCCGATGAAATCGGCGACCGTCCGATGCCAGAGCGTCCAGGCCTCCTGCGGACAGCTATCCAGTCCAGCCTCCTTCGCCAGCAGCATGAAGGTCTGAATGTACATGCCGAGATCCGACCACTGGGGCGGCCCCATGCGGCGATCGACGGTGAAGAACATGCCCACCGGCGCGCCCCAGAACTGGTAATTGCCGGCGATGAAGGCCAGGCGCGACGCCTTGTCATCGCGGCCGATGCCCATGGAGCCGTACATGTCCTCGCCGCAGCGATTGCGCCGCGTGCGATAGGGGTCTCCCAGGTCTTGGGGATAAATCTCGTATCCCGGCCCATCCCCGCGCGGATCGGCGGCCAGTTTTTGCCGTATCAAGGCCTTGAAGCGCTCCAGTTCGTCGCCGCCGAGGACATCGACATGCCATGGCTGAAGATTCCCCCCGGACGGGCTCCGCGCGGCCGCCGCCAGCAGTTGCCTCAGCAGCCCGCCGTCCACCGGCCGGTCCAGGAAAACCCTTTTCGACGACCGGCTGCTCACCGCCTCGGTCACCGACATCGCCCGCGTTGATCCATCCATCGATCGCTCCCCTCCTCCCGTATTCGGGTCTAGTGTTTCGTCGCAAGCCAAGCCTGACGGATCATGTCCGCCGCCCGCTCGGCAATCATCATGGTCGGCGCGTGGGTATTGCCCGACGTGATCCGCGGCATCACGGATGCGTCGACCACGCGCAATCGTCGAACTCCATTCACTTGCAGGCTGCTGTCCACCACCGCTTCGGCATCCGAACCCATCCGGCAGGTGCCCACGGGATGATGGGTGGTGGTGCCATAGTGCGCCGCGAAGTCGAGCAGACCTTCGTCGGTCGCGGCGTCGGCGGAGGGCCGCCACATGGCCTCCACGAAGGGCGCCAGGGCGGGTTGGGCCGCCGCCCGCACCGCCAGCCGCATCCCCGCGAGGATGACGCGCACATCGTGCTCCGATGTCAGGTAGTCGAAACCGAATTTCGGCCGGTCGTCGGGGTTGGCCGAGCGCAAAGTCAGCCGTCCGCGTGCGGCGGGGTTCAACTGGCAGGGGGCCAGCGTCATGCCCGGCCACGGATCGGCGACCTTCGCCAGCGAACCGTCCGACGTCAGGGAACCGGTCAGCGGCAGGCAATGAAACTGAAGGTCGGGCCGAGGCACCGAGGGATCGCTGCGGGCGAACACGCCCACCTCGGCGGCCGGCATCCGCATCGCACCCTGCCGACGCAGCAGATAGCGCAGCAGTTCCCAGGCCACGCGGACGCCACGGAGCCTTTGATTCAGGCTCGGCGCGCCGGGTTTCAGGCGCCACATCATGGGCACGATGAAATGATCCTGCAAATTGCCGCCGACCGCCGGCAGGTCCCGAAGCACCGGTATGCCCAGGCGCTGGAGTTCCTCTCCCGGGCCGATGCCCGATAGCATCAGCAGCTTCGGCGACTGCAAGGCCCCGGCCGCCAGCAGCACCTCTCGTCGCGCGGTCGCCGTCAGGCGCTGGCCGCCATGTCGATAGATCACCCCCCTGGCCTCGCCTGCCTCGATCACGACACGCTCGGCCTGCGCTCCGGTAAGCACCGTCAGGTTGGAACGGTCACCGATACTGTCCAGAAAACCGCGCGCCGCCGACCAGCGTTCACCGTCGCGCATGGTTGTCTGGTAATAGCCGACGCCTTCCTGGCGGGCGCCGTTGAAATCCGGATTTGCCGGTACCCCGGCTTCCTGGAAGGCGCGGATCATGTACTCGCCGATCGGGTTGCCCCCCTCCAGGCTCGACACCGGCAGCGGGCCGTCGGTGCCGTGATGTTCGTCGCAAATATGCTGCTGATTCTCAGAACGCAGGAAGTAGCGGCGCACCGAAGCCCAGTCCCAGCCCTCGGCGCCCGCGGCGGCCCAGCCGTCGTAATCTTCGGCCTGGCCACGGATGTAGATCATGCCGTTCACCGTCGAGCATCCGCCGAGCATGCGGCCACGCGGCAGCGTGAGGCGACGCCCCCGCACCCGGGCTTCCGGCTCGGAGATGAAGAAATCGACGTATTTCTCGTCGGCGGTCAGTTTGGCCCATCCTGCCGGCATGCGTGTCAAAAAATCACCACCCTTGCCGCCGCCCTCGAGCAGCAGCACGCTGACACGCGGATCCTCGCTCAGGCGGTTCGCCAGCACGCAACCGGCCGAGCCGGCGCCCACGATCACATAGTCGAAAGCGCCGGCGTTCATCGCTAGGCCCTCGTCACCTGCCGGGCGGGCGGGACAACGCGATTGGGACCGTAGAAGGTCTTGCCTTCCGCGGCCATCTCGCGCAACAGCTTCGGCACGGCAAAGCGCTCGGCATCATACCGGGCGGCCAATCGATCGCACTCGGCAACCACGGCGGCGATACCAACGGTGTCCATCGCGGCAAAAGGCCCGCCGAGATAGATCGGAAAGCCGACACCGAAGCACCCGCCGATGTCGCCGTCGGCAGGATCCATCAGCACACCATCGGCAATGCAGCGCGCGGCGTCCGCGAACTGGGCGTAAAGCATGCGGTGCTTGACTTCCTGGACACCGGGCTGCTCGGCCTCCGGCCGCCGCGGCCAGATGTCGCCGAGCCCCTGCCAGAGCCGTTTGCCGCCGTCCGCGGCGTATTCGTAGAAACCCTTGCCATTCTTGCGGCCGTGCCGGCCATGGGTCGCCACCATGGTGGCAATGACATCGACGGAGGATCCGGGCTTGTTGTCCTTGCCAAGATCCTGCGCCTGCTGCTGGGCGCCCTTGTAGGCGAGATCCAGACCAATCTCATCCGAAATCGTCAGCGCCCCCACCGGATAACCGGTCATGCGCGCGGCATTCTCGATCAAGGCCGGATCGATGCCTTCCTTCACCATCGTCAGCCCCTCGTTGATGAAGGCGCCGATGAAGCGGCTGGTGAAAAAGCCGCGGCTGTCGTTGACCAGTATCGGCGTCTTCTTCAATTGCGCGACGAAATCAAGCGCATGCGCCAGGGCGGTATCGCCGGTCTGGCGGCCACGGATGACTTCGACTAGCGGCATGCGCTCGACCGGCGAGAAGAAATGCAGTCCGACGACGTTGGCGGGCCGGCGGGTCGTCTCGGCGAGCCCGGTGATCGGCAGCGCGGACGTATTCGAAGCCAGCACGGCATCGGCCGGCATCACCGCTTCGGCCTTGGCGAATACCTCGGCCTTGACGCCACGGTCCTCGAACACGGCCTCGACGACCAGGCTGACGTCGCTCAGCCCCGCGTAGTCGGTGGTCGGATGGATTCTCGCGAGGATGGCATCGACCTTCTCGGGCTTGATCCGGCCGCGCTCGAGGTCCTTCCGGAGCCGCGCTTCGCTGTAGGCCTTGCCCTTGTCGGCCGCCGCCTGGTCGCGATCGATCAGGATCACTTCGATCCCGTTCTGCGCCGCGACAAAGGCGACGCCGGCCCCCATCAAGCCCGCGCCCAGCACGCCGATCTTCTTGTGCGCCCGTTTTTCCACACCTGCGGGACGGCGCACCAGCTTGTCGGCCTCGCCTTTGTTGATGAAGATCGTGCGGACCATGTTGCCCGCCACGGGGTCCAGATTGAGCTTGACGAAATATTTGCACTCGACCTGCAAGGCCTTGTCGATGGGCAACTGCATGCCTTCGTACAGGCAGGAAGTGATGGCCAAGGGAGCCGGCAGGTTGTGATAGGTGTTGGCCTGCAGGTTGGCGGCCGTGCCCATGAAGAGTTGGGCGAGATTCGGCAGCATGGGATTGCTGCCGCCCGGAACCTGAAAGCCCTTCTTGTCCCAGGGCTTGACCGGATCGGGCGATCCAAGCAGCCACTTGCGAGCAGCCGGCAGGAGATCGTCGGCCTGAACCACTTCGTTGACCAGACCCAACTCCAAGGCCTTGTCGGGCTTGAGTTGACTGCCCTGGAGCAATAGCGGCAAGGCCTTGGCCACGCCGATCATGCGCAGGTAGCGCTGGGTGCCCCCCGCGCCCGGCAGCAGCCCGACGCCGACCTCGGGAAGTCCGACCATCATGCCGCGCACATCGGCGGCGATCCGGTAATGGCTCGCAAGGGCAATTTCGAATCCCCCCCCCAGCGCCGGCCCGTTCAGGGCCGCCACCACGGGCTTGCCGCCCGTCTCCATGCGGCGCAACAGGCTCGAAAATTCCCAGCACTGCTCATAGAGCGTCTTGGCCGACGGCTTGCCGAACAGCGTGACCTCCATCGACTTCAGGTCGGCACCTGCCACGAACGAACTCTTGGCCGAGGTCAGGATGATTCCTTTCACCTGATCATCGGCGAGCGCGCGTTCCAGGGCGGCACGGAAGCCATCGAGAAAATCCTGGTTCATGACGTTCGTCGCCGAGTTCGGCTGGTCGATCGTCAGCGTGCAGATTCCGTCTTCGGCGACGGCATATTTGAAACTATTGCTCATTCTTGCCTCCCTCAGACGCGCTCGATGATGGTGGCCGACGCCATGCCGGCTGCCTCGCACAACGTTACCAGGCCAGTCGCCAGGTTCCGTCGCTCCATTTCATCGAGGAGAATGCCGATGATCATGCCCCCCGTCGCGCCAAGGGGATGCCCCATGGCGATCGCCCCGCCATTGACGTTGATGCGATCATGTGGAACCGCGAGTTCGGCCATGAAGGCCAATACCACCGAGGAAAAAGCTTCGTTGAGTTCGAACAGGTCGATGTCGCCGACACTCATGCCCGCTTTCCGCAACGCCAGGCGGGATGCCGTCGCCGGACCGTCCAGCATGATGGTCGGTTCGGAGCCCACGGTCACCGCGGACCGAATCCTCGCGCGCGGCACGAGCCCGAGTTGATCGCCGATGGCCTTGCTGCCGACGAGCACGGCGGAAGCGCCGTCGACGATGCCAGAACTGTTGCCCGCGTGATGCATGTGCTCGATGAGTTCCAACCGCGGGTAGCGTTGCAGGGCGATGCTGTCGAAGCCCGCCTTGGCGCCCATCTCGGCAAACGCGGGCTTGAGCGCCGCCAGTTTTTCCATCGTGGTGTCGCCGCGCACCGTTTCATCGTGATCGAGCACCGGCAGGCCAATGACGTCCTTGACCGGCACCACGGACTTGGCAAAGCGTCCCTCGGCCCAGGCCTGCGCCGCCCGGCGCTGGCTTTCGACAGCATAGGCGTCACACTCCTGGCGACTCAAACCGTACTTGGTCGCCAGCAGGTCGGCACTGATGCCTTGCATGACGAAATACGTCTTGTTGGCGACTTGCGGATCCATGGCCCAGGCACCGCCATCCGCGCCCATCGGGATGCGCGACATGCTTTCCACGCCCCCGCCGATGACCAGATCGGCCAGCCCTCCGCGAACCTTGGCCGCCGCGAAGTTCACCGCTTCGAGCCCCGACCCGCAATAACGGTTGATTTGCACGCCCGGCACCGTCTGCGCGAAATCGGCGTTCAGCGCGGCGATGCGGGCGATGTTGCCCCCCTGCTCGCCCACCGGCACCACGCAACCGAGGATAACGTCCTCGACGAGGCGGGTATCGAGCCGATTGCGGTCCCTGATCGCCTGCAACATCTGCGTGGCAAGCTGAATCGGCGTGATTTCATGCAGCGCACCATCCGGCTTGCCCTTGCCGCGCGGTGTGCGCACATGATCGTATAGGTAGGCTTCAGTCATCTCGGCTCCTCTCTGTTGTCGCGGTCATGGCGTGGTGTTGGCATTCAGCATCGCACCAGCGGCACGATGATCGGGCCATCATAGCGACGACCTCGATCGGCCAATTGACAGAAGCACCCAATCTGGGCAATTCTTCTCACCTCTCTGGCAAACCGGCATGACCACCCAACGATCCACGCGTTCAGATTCGCCGATCAGCATCGGCGACTTGGTCGGCTCGCCGCGCGGCGAAGTCGCCGCGCAACTCGTGCTCAGCGCCGTGGCCAGCGACTTCACGCTCGAGATCATGCGGCGCGCCTACCGGCTCTTCGACGGCGATCTGGTGCTTTTTCTCGTCTTCAGTGAAATTGCGCACTACAACGTCGCGCGGGCCATTCGCTCGCTCGACATCCATGATCAATTGCCGGCGCGACTGCGGCGCAAGGACGTGTTGGGCGCGCTGGAACGGCAACGCGTCACTCCCTGCAACGCGCTGTCCATCAGCGATGCCACCGGGATACCGCGTGAAACGGTACGACGCAAGGTGAAGGAACTGGAGCGCAGGCGCATGCTGCGCAGGGAGGGCGCGCGCAACCTGACCCTGACACCTACCGCCATAGAACAGCTACAGGATTCGGGCCTGAACGTCACCCGTGATTTTCTGGATACCGCGCGGATCATTCGTCTGTTGCAGGAGGCGCTGGCCCGCCAGGGGGAATGAAGCCGGCCTCGTGACCGGCTTCCGGCGGACTCAGCCTCCGAGTTCCTTGACCAGCGCCGGCACGGCCTCGAACAGATCGCCGACCAGCCCGTAATCCGCCACCTGATGGATGGGTGCGTCCGGATCCTTGTTGATGGCGACGATCACCTTGCTGTCCTTCATGCCGGCCAGATGCTGGATTGCCCCGGAAATGCCCACGGCAATATACAGTTCCGGCGCGACGATCTTGCCGGTCTGCCCGACCTGATAGTCGTTGGGCGCGAAGCCGGCGTCGACGGCGGCGCGCGATGCGCCAAGCGCCGCGCCCAGCCGGTCGGCCAGGGGCTCCAGTACCTTGTGGTAATTCTCGCCCGACCCCATGCCGCGTCCGCCCGACACCACGACCCGCGCCGCGGTCAATTCCGGACGCTCGGACTTCACGATCTCCCGGCCGATCACACGCGAAATCGCCAGATCGGGACCCGCCGGCAGCGCTTCGACGGCCGCCGTGCCGCCATCCCCGGCGGCGGCGAAGGCGGTGGCGCGCACGGTCAGAACCTTGATGGCATCGGCGCTATCCACTTTCACCAGGACATTGCCGGCGTAGATCGGCCGCACGAAACTGCTCGGTCCCTCGACCGCGACGATCTCGGAAATCGGCGCCACGTCGATCAGGGCTCCGAGCCGAGGCATCAGGTTCTTGCCAAAAGGCGTCGCCGCGGCCAGCAGGTGGGAGTAGCCCGGTGCCAGCGTCGCCAGCAGCGCCGCGAGGTTTTCCGCGCCTCCGTCGGCATAGTGGGCGGCTTCGCACAGCAGCACGCGCGCCACACCCTGCAGGCGGGCGGCGGCAGCGGCAGCGGCCGCGCAATTTTGCCCCGCCACCAGCACGTGCGTCTCGCCGCCCGCCAGGCCGGCGGCCGTTACCGCCTGGGCGACGCCGGGCTTGAGTTCGTTGTTGTCGTGTTCGGCAATTACCAGTGCAGTCATGCGATCACCTTCGCTTCATTGCGCAGCTTGGCCACCAATTCGGCAACGTCGGCAACCTTCTTGCCACCGCTGCGCTTGGGTGGCTCGGCAAACCGGGAATGAGACAGGCGCGGGGCGACATCGACGCCCAGCGCCGCCGGACTGGTGGTTTCCAACGGCTTCTTCTTCGCCTTCATGATGTTCGGCAGCGTGGCATAGCGCGGTTCGTTCAGGCGCAGGTCGGTGGTCACGACCGCCGGCAGCGTCAACTCGACGGTTTCGAGGCCGCCGTCGACTTCGCGGGTGACCTGAACCTTGCCGTCGCCGAGCACCACCTTCGAAGCAAAGGTCCCCTGTGGCCACTTCATGAGCGCCGCCAACATCTGGCCGGTCTGGTTGGCGTCATCGTCGATGGCCTGCTTGCCGCAGATGACCAGGGTCGGCTGCTCCTTGTCGCAGACGGCCTTGAGCAGCTTGGCGACCGCCAGCGGCTGCAACTCGACGTCCGACTCCACGAGAATCGCGCGATCGGCGCCAAGGGCCAGGGCGGTGCGCAGGCTCTCCTGGCAAACCGAGGCCCCGCACGAAACCGCGATGACCTCCGTGGCGACCCCGGCTTCCTTGAGGCGCACGGCTTCTTCGACGGCGATTTCATCGAACGGGTTCACCGCCATCTTCACGTTCGCCAGATCGACTCCGGAACCGTCGCTCTTGACGCGCACTTTCACGTTGTAATCAATGACCCGCTTGACGGGGACGAGCACCTTCAACTGAGTTCTCCTTCCGTGTTCGTAAAGCATTCACCGGCATGGGCCGGCATGATCAGACGACCTCGAACAGACCCGCCGCCCCCATGCCGCCTCCGATGCACATCGACACCACCACGCGACGCAGCCCCCGACGGCGGGCCTCGAGCAAGGCGTGACCGACCAGACGCGCACCCGACATGCCGAACGGATGGCCGATGGCGATGGCGCCGCCGTTGACGTTGAGCCTATCGTTATCGATGCCCAGCGTGTCGCGGCAATAAAGAACCTGGCTGGCGAACGCCTCGTTGATCTCCCACAGGTCGATGTCCCGCACCCCCAGGCCGAAGCGCCGAAGCAGCTTGGGAATCGCATGAACGGGACCAATGCCCATCTCATCCGGCTTGCATCCCGCCACGGCGATGCCGCGGTAGATGCCCAGCGGCGCAATACCCCGCCGCTGCGCTTCCGCGCGACTCATGACCAGCGCCGCCGAAGCGCCATCGGAGAACTGCGAAGCGTTGCCGGCGGTGATGAACTCGCCCTGCGCCACCCATTTGCCATCCTTCCACACCGGCTTCAGGCCCTGCAAACTTTCGAGCGTGGTATCGGCCCGGTTGCATTCATCCCGATCAGCCGTGACTTCCTGGCTGCCCGCGGGATTGCCTTCCTTGTCGAAAAGCAGCTTGCTCGCCGCCAGAGGCACGATCTCCTCGGCGAATCGTCCCTGCTTCTGGGCCTCGGCCGTGCGCTGCTGGCTTTGCAGGGCATATTCGTCCTGGGCCAGCCGCGAGATGCCGTAGCGCTTGGCGACGATCTCGGCGGTCTCGATCATCGGGATATAGGCAGTCGGCACCTTGGCCAGCACCGCCGTCGATTGCGCGCGATAGGCATTCTTGTGCTTGGTCTGCGTCAGCGAGATCGACTCGACGCCGCCGCCGACAGCAATGTTCATCTCGCCGGTCATGATGCCCTTGGCCGCGACGCCGATGCTCATCATGCCGGACGCGCACATGCGGTCCAGGCTCATTCCCGGCACCGTGTCCGGCAGGTCGGCGGCATAGGCGCACAGCCGGCCGATGTTGTAACCCTGGGTGCCCTGCTGGACCGCGGCACCCATGATGACATCCTCGACATCGGCAGCTTCAACGCCGGCGCGCTGAACCACCGCCTTGACCACGTGCCCGCCAAGCACGGGCGCCTCGGTGTCGTTGAACGAGCCCCGGAAGGACTTGGCCAGCGCGGTACGCGCCGTCGCGACAATGACAGCTTCATTCATGGCATGTTTCCTCGATCATTCGAAGGTATATCGGCTTATGGTGTCGACCACGCAACCGGGGCGCTCGCCGCCCTCGATTTCAACCGTGACACGCACGGTGGTCTGCACCGCCTGGCCCAACTGTTCCACCTTGAGCATCTCGCCGCGGCCACGAATCCTGGCACCCGCCTTGACAGGCGCTGGGAAGCGAACCCGGTCGCAGCCGACATTGACGCCCATCTTCATGTTTTCCACGCGAACGAGGTCCGGCAGAAACACATTGACCAGCGCCAGGGTCAGGTAGCCGTGGGCGATGCAGACGCCGAACGGACCCGACTTGGCTTTCTCCGGATCGACATGAATCCATTGATGGTCGCCGGTGGCATCGGCGAACTGGTCGATGCGCCGCTGGCTCATCTCGATCCAGTCCGTGGTGCCCAGATCCTTGCCCTGCGCGGCGAAAAGCTCGGCGGCGTTGCTGAAGACGTTGGCCATGGCTCGATCTCAGGCGTGTTGGGAGCTGACCGAGATCACTTCCCCGACCAGATAGGATGCGTAATCGCTGGCGAGGAACATCATGACATTGGCCACTTCCCAGACTTCCGCCGCCCGGCCGAATGCCTCGCGGCTGGTGAGTTGCGCCAGCAGTTCCTCCGAGGCGGACTTCTTCAGGAAGGCATGCAGGGCAATGGATGGCGCCACGGCGTTGATGCGCACGCCGTGCTCGGCGGCCTCCAAACCGGCGCAGCGCGTCAATGCCATCACTCCCGCCTTCGCCGCGGCATAGTGCGCCTGCTCCTTCTGGGCCCGCCAGCCGAGCACCGAGGCGTTATTGACGATGGCGCCGCGGCCGCGCTTCTGCATGTGCGGCAACATCGCCCGGATCATGCGGAATGTCCCGGTGAGCGTGATGTCGAGCACTTTGTGCCATTCGTCGTCGCTCATCTCGATCAGTATTTTTTGCGTGCCCAGTCCGGCATTGTTGATCAGCACATCGACGCCGCCGAGCTTCTCTTCGGCCTCGGCCACCAGCGCCTGGACCTCCTCCTCCACCGCGACATTGCACAGGCGTCCCCAGACGTGCTCGACACCGTGATCCCGGCGTAGCGCCATGACTGACTCTTCGAGCCGCTTGGCGTGGATATCGGAAATCATCAGCGCGCGGCACCCTTCCTCGAGCGCCCGCTTCGCCGCGGCGAAACCGATGCCGGCTCCGGCCGCCGCCGTGATCAGGACAGACTTGCCAGCCAGCAACTGGTGGCCGGCCACATACTCGGGTATCTTCATCAGGAGCCCCAGACCTTCTGCGCCGGCACCGCCTTGCCGAGCAAGCCGCGCACCGCCGGGCCGACTTCGTCCGGCATCCAGCGCGCGCCACCCTTCTTCGCTTCCGGCCCGCTGCGCCAGCCGTCGCACACCGATATGCGGTCGCCCTCGACTTCGAATACCTGGCCCGTCACGTCGCGGGAATCGGGGCTGACGAGCCACACCACCAGACTTGCGACGTTGGCGGGATCGTAGAAATCGAAGCTGCCGTCCTCCGGCTTCTTCACCTTCTCCGGCATGCCCGCCAGAGTCATCGCCGTGCGGGCCGCCGGCGCCAAGGCATTGGCCGTCACCCCATACCGCTTCATCTCGGCCGCCTGCACCAGCGTCAGGGTGGCGATGCCGCCCTTGGCCGCCGAATAGTTCGATTGGCCGATCGAGCCTTGCAGGCCGGCGCCGGAAGTGGTATTGATGATCCGCGCATCCACGGCCTGCCCCGCCTTCGACTGTTCGCGCCAGCGACGGCCGAGGATGTTGGCCAGGCAGAAGTGCCCGCGCAAATGCACGCGCATCACCTGGTCCCAGTCGTCCTCGCTGAGCGAGGTGAACATGCGGTCGCGCAGGATGCCGGCATTATTGACAACCGCATGGACTTCGCCGAACGCCGCCAGGGCGGCATCGACGATCTTCTGCGCGGTGGCGATGCTGGTGATGTCGTCGCTGCTGGCGATGGCCTTGCCGCCCTTCGCGGTGATCGCCGCGACGACTTCCCCCGCGGCGTCGGCGCGGATGTCGTTGACCACGACATTGGCGCCCGCCGCCGCCAGTTCGATGGCATAGGCACGACCCAGCCCGGCGCCGGCGCCGGTGACGATTACGGTTCTGTTGTTGCAACTGGCCATGATTTTCCTCAGAGTCTCTCGATGATGGTAACGTTGGCTTGACCGCCGCCCTCGCACATCGTCTGGAGACCATAGCGGCCGCCTCGACGCTCCAGTTCGTGCAGCAGTGTCGTCATCAGCTTGGTGCCGGAGGCGCCCAGGGGATGGCCCAAGGCGATGGCGCCGCCATTGACGTTGGTCCGTTCGTGCGGATATCCCGTTTCCTTCAGCCACGCCATGACCACCGAGGCGAAGGCTTCGTTGATCTCGACCAGGTCGATATCCTCGATCTTCATGCCCGCCTTCTTCAAGGCATGGGCGGTGGCGGGAATCGGCGCGGTCAGATGCCAGATGGGATCATCGGCCAGGACGCTGATGTGGTGGATGCGGGCACGCGGCTTCAGGCCATAACGCTTCAGGGCGCTCTCGGAAACGATCAGCATCGCCGACGCGGCGTCACAGGTCTGGCTCGAAACCGCGGCTGTGATCTTCGGATACGTGGGATCGACCGGCTCCAGCGTGGCCATTTTCTCGAGCGAGGACTGTCGTGGTGTCTCGTCGGTTTCGAGCCCTTCGAGCGGCACGATCTCGCGCGTGAAATAGCCGTCGGCGATCGCGGCAAGGGCGCGCCGATGGCTTTCCATGGCGAAAACCTCCATGTCCTGCCGGGAGATGTTCCAATGATCGGCAATCCGTTGCGCGGCGTAAAACTGGTTCACCGGCGCATCGCCGAAGCGTGCCCGCCAGCCCTTGCTTTCCGCGAACGGCGTGGTGAAGCCGAGCGGCTGTCCGGCGAGCATCGCCGAGGAGATCG
>CAZRRI010000034.1:0-22619 GCA_964602565.1 uncultured Rhodocyclaceae bacterium
TCTTCTCGCCCTGGCAGAGCAGTTCGATCAGTTCCAGCCGCTTCGGGCTGCTGGTGGCCTTGCCGATCCGGGCCACCTGCTCGTACAGGATGTCCTTGACGCGACGGGTTTCAAATGGCTGTTTGGTCATGGCCGGATTCTATCGAACGAGAGCTTGACAACGAGGTCCACCTGCCTACAATGATCTAACAATCGTTAGATTATAGGTGTGACGATTGAACATTCTCATTTCAACCCTGGCATCACGTTTCATGGAGGCGATCGGATCATGGCGAACATGCTGTTCATTCTCAACGACCCACCCTATGGCACCGAGCGGAGCTACAACGCCTTGCGGCTGGCGCGGCACGCGTTGAAGAAAGGCGACGGCAAGGAGACGGTGCGCGTCTTCCTGATGGGCGACGCCGCCTCCTGCGCGAAGGCGGGGCAGAAGGTGCCGCAGGGCTACTACAACATTGCCGACATGCTCGGCATGGTGGTGCGCGCCGGCGGCCCCATCGGCGTTTGCGGTACCTGCATGGACGCGCGCGGCATCACCGAGGCGGAACTGGTGGAAGGCTCGCATCGCAGCACCATGGACGAGTTGACCGCCTGGACACTCGAAGCGGACAAGGTGATCGTGTTCTGACCGACGTGGCCTCGAACCCGCTCGGGGCCGCACCCGGTCGACGCGTGGCGTCGCCGGACAAGACGAGGTGCGCATGACGAAATTATCCCTGGTCGAATTCTCCATCCGGCGGCCCCGACTGGTGCTGGCGCTCGCGGGACTGCTGACGCTACTGTTCCTCACCCAGTTTCCGAAGATACGGATCGACACCAATCCGAAACACATGCTGCCCGAGACTTCCGACGTGCGCATGTGGAACGACGAGGTGGACAAGACCTTCGCGCTGTACGAGGACACCATCGTCGTCGGCGTGGCAAACGACCAGGGCGTGCTCAATCGCGACACCCTGGGCCGCATCGCCCGCATCACCGAGGCCATCGTTGCCCTGCGGGGCGTGGCTTCGCGCGACGTGAACGGCTTCACCACCATCACCAACGTCACCGCCGAGGATGGCATGCTCAAGGTCGGGCCGTTGATGCCGGCGGCGCCCAAGAGCGACATGGAGGTCGATGCGCTCGGAAAGGCGCTGTTCGGCAATCCGCTGTTCGTCGATCGCATCATCTCGAAGGACGGCCGGACCACCGCGATCCATGTTCCCCTGGAGCAAGGCGCCAACGGCGCGGAGATCGCGGACCGCATCCGGGAGATCGTGGCGAAAGAGGATGGGCCGGAACGCTATTACATCGCCGGCGACCCCGTGGCGCGCGATACCTTCGGCGCCGAGATGTTCAAGTTGATGGCGATCTTCTCGCCCATCGCCGGCGGCATCATGTTCGTGGCGATCCAGCTCATGTTTCGCAACCTGGTGCTGTCGGCGGCCATGATGGGCGTCTCGATGGTGGCGATCATGTGGAGCATGGGCCTGCTGATTGGCCTGGGCTTTCCCGTGCACATCATGAGTTCCATGGCGCCGGTATTCCTGATGGCCATCGCCACGGACAGCATCCACATCTTCAACGAGTTCTATTTCCGATACCGGGAACATGGCGACAAGCTGGCCGCGATCCGCGCGACCATGGCGGCGGTGAGCCGGCCGGTGCGCTTCACGGCGCTTGCCACCGCCGCCGGATTCGCCGTGCTGCTGTTCATGAACATCATTCCGGTGAAAGTGTTCGGCGGCCTGATCGCCTTCGGCACGGTGGTGCTGCGCCTGCTCTCCTTCAGCTTCATTCCCGCCGTGCTGACCTTCCTGCGCGAGGACAAGCTTGCCGGCAAGGCCGAGGATGCGAGCCTGGACCGCACCGCGCGCCTGCTCGGCGGCCTGGGCGAGTTCGGCGCGAAGCGCCCGGCGCTGACGGTGGCCGTGGTCATGGCGCTGGTGGCGGTCTCGATCTGGGGCACGACGAGAATCCATGTCAACAACAACCTCGTCGCCTGGTTCAAGGAGGGCAGCGAGATACGGGTCGCCGACACCGCGATGAATACGGCGCTCGGCGGCACGTCTCTCGGTTACGTGGTGGTGGATGCGGGCAAGGCGGAGTTCATGAAGCGGCCGGAAGCCATGCGCTGGATCGAGGGCCTGCAGCGCGAGCTTGAAGCGCTGCCGATCGTGGGCAAGACGTTCTCCGTCGTCGATTACGTCAAGCGCATCAACCGGGTCCTGCACGACGACGAGGCGCGCTTCGACGTCGTGCCGGAGACGGCGGACACCATCGGCCAGTACCTGTTCCTGTTCAACATGTCGGCCAAGCCGGCGGACCTCGACAACGTGGTCGATCCAGGCTTCGCCAAGGCCAATCTTTGGGTGCAGATGAAGACCTGGGACGCGGATGCCATGCGTCGGGTGCACGCTGCCGTGGAGGCCTACCACAAGGCCAATCCGCTGCCGGTGACGGCGAAGCCGGCCGGTATCGCCTATTTCAACCTGGTCTGGAACGAAGAGGTGCTGGGCGACCTGGTGTTCGGTTTCAGTCTGGCGCTGGTCGTGGTGTTCGTCATCCTGGCGCTGGACTTCCGGTCGTTCAAATGGGCGCTGGTGGCATATGTGCCCCTGCTGTTCACCATCCTGTTCATCTACGGGGTGGTGGGCTTCGCCGGCAAGGACTTCGACATGCCGCTGTCGGTGATGAGCACCCTGTCGCTCGGCATGGCGGTGGATTTCGCGATTCACTTCGTCAGCCGTTTCCGCCAGCGCCGCGCGGAAGTCAGTCGTGGCGAGACGCCGTTGGCCAGCCTGACCTGGACGGCGGCGCGCCCCGGCAAGGGCATCGTCCGCAACGCCGTGCTGTTCGCCGCGGCCTTCTCGGTCATGATGGCCGCGCCGTTGACGCCTTACGTCGCCGTCGGTGCCTTCATCGTGTCGATGATGCTGATCTCGGCGCTGCTGACCCTGCTGTTGCTGCCGGCCCTGGTGATGTTGTTCCGGCGCTGGCTGCTTGACGAACCTCGGGGAGATACCCAATGAAGCGATTGCTGGTCGCGATGACGGTCCTGCTGCCTTTCGCCGCGTTTGCGCTGACGGGCGAGGAAGTGATGAAGAAATCCCAGGCAAGCTTTCTCTACCCGGGCAAGGACTTCAAGGCGCGGGTGGTCATGAAGCTGATTGCCCGGGATGGCCAGGAGCGAGTGCGCGAGATGACCATGTTGCGGAAGAACATGGGCGAGGTCGGCGGCGAGCAGAAGTATTTCATGTATTTCTTTCAGCCGGCGGACGTCAAGGACATGAGCTTCATGACCTACAAATACCCGGCCAGGGATGACGATCGCTGGTTGTTCATTCCCGCGATCAACATGGTCAAGCGCATCGCCGCCCAGGACAAGCGCTCCAGCTTCGTCGGCTCCGACTTCACCTACGAGGATGTATCCGGCCGCGACATCGAGGACGACGGCCACGCCATCGAGCGCGAGGAGAAGCTGGCCGGCACCGACTGCTTCGTGGTCAAGAGCACGCCGAGGGCCGCCGATGCCGATTTCGCCCATAAACTCACCTGGGTCGGCAAGGAAAGCTTCCTGCCGCTCAAGGAGGAGCAGTACGACCGGAAAGGCGCGCCGTACAAGCTGTTCACCGCCGAGGAGATTCGGGAGATCAAGGGTTTTCCCACCGTTGTCCGGCGTGTCATGAAGAACCTGCAAACGGGCCATCGAACCGAGGTGAGCTACCTCAAGGCCGACTACAACCTCGGCATCGAGGACAGCCTGTTCTCCGAGCGTTTTCTGCGCCAGGCACCTCGCAAGTGGGTTGATTGATGCGACGGCTGGCGCCCGGCCTGCGCGGCATGGCTCTCGGCATCCTGTCGTGCGGCGCCGCCGGACCGGTCGCGGCGGATGTCACGCTGGCCGGATTCCTGCAACAGAACACCGCCTTCAACACCGCTGGCGCCAATCCGGATGGACGCAACCACAAGTGGCTCGAGGAGCGCGCCCAGCTCAGGCTGGATGGCTCGACGGGCGCGTGGCGTTTCATGGCGAAGGGCGATGTCGCCCATGACCACCTCGGCCGGGGCAGCCGGTCCGAGTTGCGCGAAGGCTATGTCGATTACACCGAGGTCGGCTGGGACGTGCGTGCCGGCCGCCAGGTGCTCACCTGGGGCTTGGGCGACATCGTGTTCCTGAACGATGTCTGGCCGAAGGATTACGAAGCGCTGTTCGCCGGTCGGCCGCTCGAATATCTCAAGCGCGGGATCGATGCGGTCAAGTTCGGCGTCTATCCGGCCTTCGCGTCCTTCGAGTTGGTGCTGGCGCCATCCTTCCGCGCCAGCCGCGTTCCCGACGCCGGGCGCTTTCATCTGTTCGACCCGATGCCGGGCCTGGTCGATCGCCGGACCGTCGAGCCCGACCAGGGCGAGGCCGGGCTGCGCATCTACCGCGACATGGCCGGCTATGACGTCGCCCTTTACCTCTACAGGGGTTTCCAGCGCACGCCTTCGATGCGGCCCGACCGCATGACGGCGCCGGCCAGGATCACGCTGTTCCATCCCAAGCTCGCCGTCTATGGCGCCAGCGCATCGGGGCGCGCCGGCGAAGGCGTCGTCAGCCTGGAACTCGCCTATTACGATTCGCGTCGGGATCGTTCGGGAACCGACTTCACGGTGCCCAATTCGCAGACGCGATTCCTCGCCGGCTATCAGTGGCAACCATGGGAAGAGGGTTCGCTGGGTTTGCAGTATTACGTGGAGTACATGCATGACCATGGCGCCTATCGCGCGGCGCTGCCGGCCGGCCTGCCCATGGAGAAGCGACGTGCCGATACCTTTACGGTGCGGGCGACGCAGCTGTTCCTGCACCAGACCTTGCGGCTCTCGCTCTACGCCGCGCACAACGCCGGCAACCGCGATCGTTTCATCAATCCGGAGCTGCGTTACGCCATCAGCGATCGCGTCTGGGTTGCCCTCGGCGCCAATTTCTTCGGAGGTCGGCGCACGGGGCAGTTCGGCCAGTTGGCGCGCGACGATAATGTGTACTTGCAAACGCGCTATGAGTTCTGAACGGTGGTCCGGTCGGGGCACGGGCTTGACGAGCGTCGTCGCGGGCCGCCGGGTGATTCATTCGATTGGAGAAGTCAAATGGCCCATGTGGTGATACTCGGCGCTGGACTCGGCGGCATGCCTGCCGCCTACGAATTGCGGGAAGTACTGGCCCGCGAGCACAAGATCACGGTGATCAACGAGGCGGACTATTTCCAGTTCGTTCCCTCGATTCCGTGGCTGGCGGTCGGCTGGCGCAAGCGGGAAAACATCACTCTGCCCGCCGGTCCGCATCTCGAAAAACGTGGCATCGGATTCGTCGCCGGAAGGGTCGAGCGCATCGATGCGGCGAACAACAGGCTCGTCGTCGAGGGCGGGCGCGAAATCGACTACGATTTTCTCGTCATCGCCACGGGCGTACGCTGCGCATTCGAGGATGTGCCGGGCTTGGGTCCGGACCCGGGCCACACCCAATGGGTCGGCACCGTGGAGCATGCGGAACAGGCCCACGCCGATGTCCGGAAACTGATCGCCAATCCGGGGCCGGTGATCGTCGGCGGTGTCCAGGGCGCCAGCTGTTTCGGCCCCGCCTACGAGTACGTCGCCATTCTCGAAACGGCGCTGCGCCGGCATCGCGTGCGCGACCGCGTGCCCATCACCTTCGTCACCGCGGAGCCGTACATCGGCCATCTCGGCATCGGCGGTGTTGGCGACTCGAAGGGGATGATGGAACACGAGTTCCGCAATCGCCACATCAAATGGATCACCAACGCCAAGGTCAGGAAGATCGAGCCGGGAAAATTCTTCGTCGAGGAGGTCGACAGATTCGGCCAGACGATCCAGGAGTACGAGCTTCCCTTCGCGCACGCGATGATGGTCCCGAGCTTCCGCGGCGTGACGCCGGTGGCGGCGGTGGAAGGCCTGGTGAATCCCAAGGCGCTGGTGATCGTGGACGAACATCAGCGCAGTCCGAAGTACCCGAACATCTATGCCGTCGGCGCCTGCATTGCCCTGCCGCCGGTGGATCCGACCCCCGTGCCGACAGGCCCGCCGAAGACCGGCTACATGATCGAGTCGATGGTCAGCGCCGTCGTGGCCAATATCGCGGCCGAACTTGCCGGCCGCGCACCGGCGGCCAAGGCCACCTGGAATGCCTTCTGTATCGCCGATCTCGGCGATACCGGCGCGGTATTCATCGCCCAGCCGCAAATGCCGCCGCGCAACGTCACCTGGTTCAAGCAGGGCAAGTGGGCGCATTGGGCGAAGATCGCCTTCGAGAAGTACTACATGTACAAGATGCGGCGAGGCGGTACCGAACCCATTTTCGAGAAATGGGCGTTGCGCATGATCGGCTTGGCCCGCCTCAAGCCAAGGGACTGAATACACGCGCCACCGCGCCGATCCGACCAGCGGCCGCATCGGGCCGCGGCTGGCCTGAGCCGGTGCACCCCGGCCCGCCAGCCGCGACGCTCAGGTGTTGTCCAGCGCCCGCTGGATGCGCGTGTCGGCCTCGGCGGCAAGGGCGGTCAGTTCGGCGTCGCCGAGGATGCGCATCATGCCCGAGGGTGCCGCGTATTCGAGCGAGATGGCGCCCGGCGCGACTTCGCGGACCACGGCGTTGCAGGGCAGCAGGCTGGCGACATCGGAATTGGCGGTGTAGGCCTCGTAGGCCAGATTCGGGTTGCAGGCGCCCAGAATCACCGTCGGGACGATGTCCTTGCCGGTCTTTTCCTTGATCTTGGCGTGCATGTCGATGCGCGTCAGGATGCCGAAGCCCTCGGCCGCGAGCGCCTTGGTCGCCCGCTCGACGGCGTTGACGAGCGAGTCGTCGATCCGGCGCTTGAAATTGATTCCGCTCATGATGTTTCTCCGCGTGGTTGGATCAGGCGGCATGGTACACGAGCCGGCGCCCCGCTCGTCGGCGCCGGGGGCGGTTGGAGGATGGTCGCCGGCTCGAATAGACTTCGCGCCTTAGTCGACTCACCTCCGGAACAGCGCATGGAAACCTGGAACGCTAGCTATAGCGTCGGCGTCATCGAGATGGACGAGCAGCACAAGCGGCTGCTCGGCTACATCGCGGCCCTCGGCGAACTCTTGATGACGCGGGACTTCGAACTGATGCACGAACTGCTGGCGAGGATCACCGACTACGGCCGGCAACATTTCGCGGCGGAGGAGCAACTGCTCGAACGGCACGGCTACCCGGTGGCGGCGCAGCGGGCCGCGCACGAGTCCTACCAGGAGTGGATGATCGAAACGAATGTCCGGGCCATGACCGAAGTGCCCGTGGCCGAGATACATGCGTATCTCCGCCAGTGGTGGATGACCCACATCCTCGGCGAGGACATGCGCTACAAGGACTTCCTCAACAGCCGGGGCGTCAGCTAGCGGCGCGGCTGCCGGATGCGCCGCAGCAATTCCGCCGTGCCCGGATAGCCGGCCAGGGTGATGGCCGACTTGCGGCTGAAGGGGCTGGTCGATTCGCCGCGGCGCAGGGCGTCGACGAAGTTCGGCCCGTCGACGATCCAGTTGCCGCCGAGCATCGTCACGCCGCGCTCGAACAGGGCGTCGGGCAGGCAGCCGGCGCCCGGGCCGACCATGGCGAACCAGCGCGTGTGGCGGCAGTTGGCGAGCATGCGGTCGAGCGTGTTGTTGAGCAGTAGCGTCGAGGTCGACACCACCTTGTCGCAATCGGCCAGCGCCGCGGCGTCGAGCGTGACGACATAACCTTCCTGTGCGCCGGCGAGTTCCGGGTTCAGCTCGACGACCGTCAGCCGCGCGCCGCTTTCCAGGATTCGTCCGAGCAGCGGCCGGAACAGGCCGATCATGCCGATGTGCTCGCCGGCCCGGGGGGCCATCTGGCCGATCGAGTCGGTGCTGGCGGACGGCGCGAAGCCGGCGCGGTCGAACAGGCAGCGCGTCAGCGCGTTGGCGGCGGCGAAGCCGAGCGTCTTGCGCAGCCCGGCCCCGTCGAGGTAGCCGCGCGCGACGGCCAGCGCGTCGGCGCCGGCAAGATGAAAATCCCCTTCTCCGGCGCGCAGGCGTTCCAGCGTGTCGTCGAGCAGCACATAGGACAGGCCGAGCGAACCGTCGTCCAGTTCCAGCGCGCAGAACTCGCCCTGGTTGGCGTTGCGCTCTTCCACCGGCATGGCGGGCGGCAGGTGCAGCGCGCGCACGCGCGGCGGCGGAAAGATTGCGGCGAAGGCTTCAAGTTGGCCGAGATAGCGGGCGGCAAATGTCATATCGGTCATGGCGGGCATGGTGGTCATGGCGGCCGGGGCGGGTTGCGGCCCCTGCGCACGGCATCGGCCGCCGCTTCGGGCGATACGGTGGCGTCGATGTTTTCCCGGCTGCGCAGCGCGCCGGGGAAGTACATGGCGGTGAGGCGATGCGTGTGCACCGGTGAGCCGGTCGTGGCGCCGCCGAGCTTCCGCCAGTCGCGCACCGGAAAAATATCGTCGGCGATTTCGAGGAAGCCGACGGTTTCGCGGTCGCCGATCAGCACGCCCTGCACGCGCAGGCCGAGCGTCCGTTTGGCCTCGCCCAGCCGCGCCGCCATGTCGGGCGTGGCGCCGAATTCGCCGTCGGAGGCGATCAGCAGGTCGGCGTGTCGCCACGACTGACTTTCGAGTTTCGCCAATGCCTTGTCCAGCGGGCCGCAGATGTCCGTGCCGCCCCGGAATGCCTGTCCCAGAAATCCGGCGAGCCGCTCGATGCCGCCCGCATCGACGCCGAGTTCCATCTCGATCACCTCGTCCGGTCCGCCGAAGGCGAAGACATGGCAGGCGCGCCGCTGCGCGTGTGCGGTGCGCATGGCTTCGAGCACGACGGCCTTGGCCACCGCCTCGGCGCCGCCCTGCATCGAGCCGGAAGTATCCACGCAGACGATCATCGGCCCCGTCTCGGCGCGCTTGCCGGCGCGCGGACCCGGCATGTGACGCGGCACCGGCGCCGGCAGCAGCCGGATCTCGCGCATGCGGTCGTCGTCCTCGTAGGAGAGCAGGGTGCGCTCCGCGCGGCGCGCATGCCAGACGAGGCGCAGCTTCGGATGCCCGAGCAGCATGGCCTCGGCCGGCAGCATGCGCGCGACGCGGTCGGAGCGGCGCACGCCGCGCGTTTCGCCCGGCATGTCGGGAATGCGCTGGCTGCGGGCGATCGGCAGCAGGGCCGTCGCCTCTTCCATGACTTCGACGGTTTCCTGGCGAAGCGGGTCGTCCTCGTCGGTCAGCCGCGTGCGGCCGAGACTGGCGATGAGCTTCGCCAATTCCGGCAGCCGTTCGAGCAGGCGGCGGATGCGCAACACTTCCTGCCAGCCCGATGAGCGCAGTAGTCCGCGCAACTGGTCCCAGTTTGTGTTCTTGCCGTCTTCGGGCAGCATGCCGAACACTTCGATCAGCTCGTCGAACTGGCCGCGGCGCTCGCGCCAGTCGTCCGAGAAGGATTCGATCGCCATGGCGAGGGCATCCGATTCGGCGGCGCCGCGATCCATATAATCGACGATGAAGTCGAGATGGAACAGGACGCTCATGACGACGGTATCGGCGAGTTCCTGCCGGCCGGCGCAGTAACGCGCAAGGCCGAGCTTTGCGATGGCGGCGTCCAGCGGACGGGCGATCGCGGGCGGCGGCCAGCGCCATGCTTCGGCCGGCGGCGGTTCGCCCGCGAAGAGGCCGCGACGCAGCGCGACCAATGTGGCCAGGCGCGGTTCGAGCGAGCCCTGCGAATGGACGAGGCCCTGGAGCCAGTGCTGGCGCGAAAGCGCGTTCAGCGCGGCGAGGCGCGCTTCGCGGCCCTCGAACAGAATGGGAGAAGGCGGGATCACGCGGTGAGGCTGTCGATAACGACGGGTTCCGGCACCATGCCATCGTCGGTTTCCAGCCGGGGCAGGGCGAGGAAGCCTGTTCGTGCCACGTGCAGTCGGGCGGCCAGCGCGGCGATCGCGGCGGCGGTGCCGGCCAGGTTGGCCGCGACCCGGTCGAGCAGCGGCTCGTCGAGCCAGAGATTGCCGGTACGGAACATGTCGAGATCGCGGCGAGCCTCGGCGACTTCCGCCGCATAGCCGGCGATGCGGGCGAGCGCGTCGTCGATCTGGCCCGTGCGCGCCTCGATGTGCCGCGCGCCGTAGCGGCGCTTGCGCGTATACGTCATGCGCAGGGCGGCGGAGCCGCCCTTGGCGTCGCCGATGTCCTCTGCAATGTTGCTTGCGAGTTCAGTCGGCGAGAACTTCAACCGGCCGCGCTCGTCGTAGTCGAGGTCGTTGGCCTTCTGTTCGAGGTCGAACTGCGCCTCGAAGGCCTCGACGACGCGCGTCAGCAGCGCCGGCGAAAAGGCCTCGCGCACGCCCAGGCGCGCGGCCAGCCAGTCGGCAAGCAGCGCCTGGCGAGCGGCATCCGGCGCGATGCACTGCGGCAGCAGCAACAGATCCCATTGCGAGATGGCGTTCCGGCCCGCGCTGGCGGCGGCGACGCGCAGCAGGCGGACGATCTTCACCCAGCGGCGGTCGGAGACGATGATTTCCCCGGCCGCGCAGTGCCGGCGCAGCTCGGCCAGCCGCTCGACGATGGCGGCGGGCAGCGCCACCTGCCCGGCGGCGCGGCCCAGCGCGGCGAGATCGCCGTTGTCGAGCGCCAGCGTGGAGTCCATTGGCGTGTCGCCACGGCTGACTTTCAGCAGCGCGTCGAAGCCGGCCTCGCTGACGGCCTCCACCGGCAGCCGCAGCAGGAAGCGGTCGAAAAAGGCTTCGCCGACCTCGTCCTCGGGAACGGCGTTGGTGGCGCCGATGACGCTGATCAGCGGGCAGGCCTGGCGGCCGGCGCCGTTGTCGAACTCGCGTTCGTTGAGCAGCGTCAGCAGCGCGTTGAGGATGGCGCTGTTGGCCTTGAACACTTCGTCGATGAAGGCGATCGAGGCCTCGGGCAGGAAACCGGCGGTCTGGCGCTCGTAGCGGTCCTCTTCGAGCGCCTTGATCGACAGCGGGCCGAACAGTTCCTCGGGCACCGAGAAGCGCGTCAGCAAGCGCTCGAAGTAGCGGGCGTCGCGGAAGGCCGTGTGCAGGCGGCGCGAAAGTTCACTCTTGGCCGTGCCCGGCGGACCGATCAGCAGCGTGTGCTCGCCCGCCAGCGCCGCGAGCAGCGCGAGCCGCACATGCCGGCGGCGCTCGACCAGGCCGTCGGCGAGGGCGTCGGTGAGGGCGGCGATCCGTTCGCGACCGGTGCTGGCCATCGCCGTTTCCTCAAGCCGCGGGCAGCCCGGCCCGCTCCCGAGCGCGCTGCTTGGCGGCCACGTAGTCGCCATGGCCGACGTGCAGCAGATCGGCCAGCTTGCGCATCAGATGCAGTTCGTGGGCATCGAGATGGCCATCCACCATCGCCACGTGCCACAGGTTTTCGACGATGCGCACTTTCTGCGCGGCGTCGCAGTGGCGGTTGATCAGCGCGGTGAACTGGTAGTAGTCGTGCGCCTGCCGCGCCTCGTGCTCGGCCAGCGCCATCAGGGTCGCGAGCTCGTCCGCGTCCAGGCCGAACTCGTGTCGCAGCGTCGCCGCGATGCCCTCGCGCTCTTCCGGCTTGAGGTGCGAATCCATCCTCATCATTTCCAGCAGCAGCGCCGCCGTCGCCACTTGCAGCGAATGCGTGGCGCAAGCGGCTTCCGGCCGCGTGCCGGGCTCGATGAAGCGGTCGAAGAATTCCTTGATGCTGGCGATCATGGGGCGTTTGGAGGATGGCGTGCGACCGGATTATTGTAGTCGCTGGAATGGCGCCGGAAATTCCGCCGCCAAGCGCACTAGAATGCGCTTCCAACCCGTTTTTCGGTGTCGCGATGACTTCGCTGAACTTTTCCTGTCTCGACGATTACGACCCGAATGCCCTGCCGGTCGACCGGGCGCGCCGCATCGTGCTGGACATGCTGGCGCCGGTGACCGGCCACGAGCGCGTGTTCGCGCGCCAGGCGCTCGGCCGCGTGCTGGCCGCGGATGTCATCTCGCCGGTGGCCGTGCCCGGCCACGACAACTCGGCCATGGACGGCTGGGCGGTGCGCCACGCCGACCTGGCGGAGGCGGGGGAGATGGGCGAAACGCGCCTGAGGAACATCGGCACGGCTTTCGCGGGACGCGCCTTCGACGGCAAAGTCAGCCGTGGCGAGGCGCTGCGCATCATGACCGGCGCCGTGCTGCCCGAAGGCGCCGATTGCGTGGTGATCCAGGAGGTGGCGCGCGTCGAGGGCGACGAAGTGATCATCCCGCCGGGGCAGCGCGCCGGGCAGAACCTGCGCCGCGCCGGCGAGGATCTGAAGGCGGGCGAGGCCGCCATCCATGCCGGCGCGCTGCTGCGGCCGGCCGAGATCGGCATCGTCGCCTCGCTGGGCGTGGCCGAGGTCTCGGTGCGCCGGCGCGTGCGCGTGGCGCTGTTCTCGACCGGCGACGAACTTTGCTCGATCGGCACGCCGCTGTTCCCGGGCGCGGTGTATGACAGCAATCGGTACACGCTCTGGGGCATGCTGACGCGGCTGGGCTGCGAGGTGATCGACATGGGCGTGGTCAGGGACCAGCCGGAGGCGCTGGAAAACGCCTTCCGCGAAGCCTCGGCCTGCGCCGACGCCATCGTCACCAGCGGCGGCGTGTCGGTGGGCGAGGCCGACTTCATCCGGCGGATGATGGCCAAGCTCGGCGAAGTGGCGTTCTGGAAGATCGCCATGAAGCCCGGCCGGCCCATGGCCTTCGGCCGCATGCACGCCGGCGCGGCGGGCGGGGGCGCCTGGCTGTTCGGCCTGCCGGGCAATCCGGTGGCGGTGATGGTGACCTTCTACCAGTTCGTGCGGCCGGCGCTGCTCAAGCTGATGGGCGTCGACCCGGTGCCGGAGTTTCCCGCCTTCCCGGCGCGCTGCGTCGAGGCGATGAAGAAGGGCCGCGGCCGCACCGAGTTCCAGCGCGGCATCCTGTTCCAGCAGGAGGGCGCGTGGTGCGTGCGGCCGACCGGCGCGCAGGGCTCGGGCGTGCTGAGCTCGATGGCGAAGGCCGACTGCCTGATCGTGCTCGAACCGGAGCGCGACAAAGTCAGTCCCGGCGACACGGTGATGGTGCAGTTGATGACCGGGCTGGCGTGAGCCGGCCGGCGGTCGGGCAGGATTTTTCAAGGAGAACACAGTGAGCAAATTGTTCGTCCGCAAGGTGGCGGTGCTGGGCGCGGGCGTGATGGGTGCGCAGATCGCCGCCCACCTGGCCAATGCCGACATTCCCGTGGTGCTGTTCGACCTGGCCGCGCCCGAAGGCAATCCCGACGGCATCGTCCGGAAGGCGCTCGACGGTCTGAGGAAACTCAAGCCGACGCCGTTCGGCGCGGCGGACCGGCCCGGCCTGATCGAGCCGGCCAACTACAACGACGGCCTGGGCAAGCTGGCCGGCTGCGACCTGGTGATCGAGGCGATCGCCGAGAAGTTCGAGTGGAAGGAAGACCTCTACAAGAAGATCGCGCCGCACGTGAAGCCGGGCACCATCATCGCCTCCAACACCTCGGGCCTGTCGATCAACCGGCTGGCCGGGGCGATGCCGGAAGCGCACCGGCCCAATTTCTGCGGCATCCACTTCTTCAACCCGCCGCGCTACATGGCGCTGGTCGAAATCATTCCCTGCGTCACCTCGGACGCGGGCATGCTCGACAACCTGGAAAGCTGGCTGACCACGCGCCTGGGCAAGGGCGTCATCCGCGCGCTCGACACGCCGAACTTCGTCGCCAACCGCGTCGGCGTGGCCTGGCTGCTGATGGTGGCGCATCACACCGAGCGGCTCGGCCTGAGCTTCGACGAAGTGGATGCCCTGACCGGCGCGCGCATCGGCCTGCCGAAGTCGGCGACCTACCGGCTGCTCGACGTGGTCGGCATGGACACCATGGGCCATGTCATCAACACCATGAAGAACGGCCTGCCGGACGATCCGTGGCATGCCTACTACGGCGTGCCGGCATGGGCGCAGGCCCTGATCGCCAAGGGCGCCATCGGCCAGAAGGTCGGCGCCGGCGTCTATCGCCGCGAGGGCAAGGTGACGAAAGTGCTCGACCTCAAGCTGGCCGATTACCGCGAGTCGGCCGGCGCGGTGGCGCCGGAGGTCGATGCCATCCTCAAGCTCAAGGACCCCGCCGAACGGCTGCGCCAGTTGCGTGCCGCCGGCCATCCGCAGGCGCAGCTGCTGTGGGCCGTGCATCGCGACATCTTCCACTACTGCGCGGTGCATCTGGGCGGGATCGCCCATTCGGCGCGCGACGTCGACCTGGCGATGCGCTGGGGTTACGGCTGGAGCCGCGGGCCGTTCGAGCTGTGGCAGGCGGCGGGCTGGCGTGAGGTCGCGGCCATGGTCGCCGAGGACATCGCGGCCGGCAAGGCGATGGCCGGCGTGCCGCTGCCGGACTGGGTGAGCCAGGTCGATGGCGTGCACGGCGCCGACGGTTCGTGGTCGGCCAGCGCCGGCCGGCGCGTCGCGCGCTCGGCGCTGCCCGTGTATGCGCGCCAGTTGGCGCCCGATCCGCTGGTCGGCGAAAAGTCAGCCGTGGCGGGACGCCAGGTCTGGGCGAACGAGGGCCTGCGCCTGTGGGTGCGCGACGACGTCGATGCCGGTATCGCCATCCTCTCGGTCACCACGAAGATGCACTCGCTCGGCCGCGACGTCATCGCCGGCCTCAAGGAAGCCGTGACGCTGGCCGAGCGCGATTTCGCCGGGCTGGTGATCTGGCACGAGGCGCCGTTCGCCGTCGGCGCCAACCTCAAGGAGGTGGCCGAGGCCGTGGCGGCGGGGCGGTTCGAGGAACTGGACCAGCATGTCGCAGCGTTCCAGCAGGCGGCCATGGCCTTGCGCTATGCCGCCGTGCCGACGGTGGCGGCGGTGCAGGGCATGGCGCTCGGCGGCGGCTGCGAGTTCGCGGTGGCCGTCACGCACCGCGTCGTCGCCTTCGAGTCGTACATCGGCCTGGTCGAGGCCGGCGTCGGCCTGATTCCCGCCGGCGGCGGCTGCACCCATTTCGCCAGGCGCGCCGCCGCGCTGGCCGCCCAGGCGGCGTATGGCGAGCCTTTCCCCTTCCTGCACAATCCGTTCATGCAGATCGCCCAGGGCCAGACCTCCGGCTCGGCGCTGGAGGCGCGGGCCATGGGCTTCCTGGAGCCGACCGACACCATCGTGTTCAACCCGCATGAACTCTTGTACGTCGCCCTCCGGCAGGCGCGCGCGCTGGCGGAATCCGCTTACGCGCCGCCGGCCCGGCCGAACGCCATTCCGGTGGCGGGACGCACCGGCATCGCCAACTGCGAGATGGCGCTGACCAACATGCGCGCCGGCGGCCAGATTTCCGACCACGACTATCGCGTCGCCCGCGCGGCGGCGGTGGCGCTGTGCGGCGGCGAGATCGAGAGCGGCTCCCTGGTCGACGAGCAATGGCTGCTCGACATCGAGCGGCGCGAATTCGTCGCGCTGCTGAAGACGCCCGAGACTCAGGCGCGCATCGCCCACATGCTGGAAACCGGCAAGCCCCTGCGCAACTGAGGCGGCCGAACGAGGAGAATGACATGAGCAAAATCGTGCAGGATGCCTACATCGTCGCCGCCACGCGCACGCCGGTGGCGCGGCGCAAGGGCGCTTTCGCCAACGTGCGCCCGGACGACATGCTGGCCCACGTGCTGAAACAGGCGCTGGCCGCCGCGCCGGGGCTCGACGCCCGGGAGATCGGCGACGTGGTGGTCGGCTGCGCCATGCCGGAAGCCGAGCAGGGCATGAACGTCGCCCGCATCGGCGCGCTGCTGGCCGGTCTGCCCGCCAGCGTGCCGGCCGTCACCGTCAATCGCTTCTGCGCCTCCGGCCTCAATGCCGTGGTCATGGCCGCCGACCGCATCCGCCTGGGCGAGTGCGAGGTCGCCATCGGCGCCGGCACGGAATCGATGACCGTCATGGCGCAGATGGTCGGCAACAAGGTGGCCGCCAACCCCGCCTTTTTCACCGACGAAAACCGCGCCATCGCCTTCGGCATGGGCATCACCGCCGAGAACGTGGCGGCGCGCTGGCAGGTCACCCGCGAGCAGCAGGACGCCTTCGCCGCCGAATCGCACCGCCGGGCGCTGGCGGCCATCGCGGACGGCCGCTTCAAGGCCGAAATCTCGCCCTACGACGTGCGCGAGCATCTGCCCGACCTCGCCAGCGGCAGCGTGAGGATTCGGCAACGCCTGGTCGGGAACGACGAAGGCCCGCGGCCCGGCACCACCGCCGAAACGCTCGCCAGGCTGAAGCCGGTGTTCGCGGCGAGAGGCTCCGTGACCGCCGGCAACGCCTCGCAGATGTCCGACGGCGCCGCGGCGGTGCTGCTGATGAGCGAGGCGGCCGTCAAGCGCTACAACCTCAAGCCGCTGGCGCGCTTCGTCTCCCATGCCGTGGTCGGCGTGCCGCCGGAGATCATGGGCATCGGCCCGATCGAGGCCATTCCGCGCGCATGCAGGCTCGGCGGCGTGACCCAGGCGCAGATGGACTGGATCGAGCTGAACGAAGCCTTCGCCGCGCAGTCGCTGGCGGTGATGAAGGAACTCGACCTCGATCCGGCCAGGGTGAATCCGCTGGGCGGCGCCATCGCGCTCGGCCATCCGCTCGGCGCCACCGGCGCCATCCGCACCGCCACCTTGGTGCATGCCTTCCAGCGCGATCCCGGGCTCAAGTACGGCATGGTGACCATGTGCGTCGGCACCGGCATGGGCGCGGCGGGAATTTTCGAGCGGGTGTGACGCGGCAGTTGCGCGGGCGGTGAAAGCCGCTATAATCCGCCGCTCTCGTCGCCGAGCGACGGGAATGGAGCGGTAGTTCAGTTGGTTAGAATACCGGCCTGTCACGCCGGGGGTCGCGGGTTCGAGTCCCGTCCGCTCCGCCAATCAATGAAATGGGTTACGAGCAGCGATGCCGTGACCCATTTTTTTTGTTGCGCCGCGGCCGCCGGATTATCCCCGCTTCCGTAGCTGGGCTACACTCCGCCGACGGTCGACGTTGCGATGGCCCGCCGCGGTCGGTCCGTGATGAAAATATGGAAAGAACACCGTGACAGGGCCGGGGCGAAAGTCAGCCGTGACGAAGCGCCGGCCATAATGGTGTATCGTAATGGCATCACCATGGCACCCACATTCGACTACGACGGCGCCTTCGCGCGCAACATCGGCTGGCTGACGCGCGAGGAGCAGGCGCGATTGCGCGGCAAGCGGATCGCCATCGCCGGGATGGGCGGGGTCGGCGGTTCGCACCTCCTGACGCTGACGCGCCTGGGCATCGGCGCCTTCAACATCGCGGATCTCGATACCTTCGACCTCGTCAATTTCAACCGCCAGGCGGGCGCCTTCGTCGGCACGCTCGGCCAGGCCAAGGTCGACGTCCTGACGCGCATGGCCCGCGACATCAACCCGGAGATCGACATCCGCGTGTTTCCGCGAGGCGTCACGCCGGAGAATGTCGGCGACTTCCTCGATGGCGTCGATCTGTACGTCGATGGCCTCGATTTCTTCGTCTTTTCGACGCGGGCGATGACCTTCGCCAAATGCCGCGAGCGCCGGATTCCGGCGGTGACCGCGGCGCCGCTGGGCATGGGTTCGGCCGTGCTGTCCTTCATGCCGGACGGCATGAGCTTCGAGGATTACTTCGGCTTCGAGGGGCGGTCGGAGGACGAGTTGGCCCTGCGCTTCATGATCGGCCTGTCGCCCCTCATGCTCCACCGACATTACCTGGCCGATCCCACGGCGGTGGACCTGGACGGCCGGCGCGGCCCCTCCACCATCATGGCCTGCGAATTGTGCGCCGGCCTGGCCGCCACCGAGAGCCTGAAGATACTGCTGGGACGCGGCAAGGTGCTGGCCGCGCCGCGCGGTTTCCACTTCGACGCCTACCGGAACAAGCTGGTGCGCACCTGGCGGCCCTGGGGGCACCGGAATCCCATGCAGCGCCTCATGCTCGCCCTGGCCCAGCGGCAGCTTGCAAGCATGCGTGAGGAGAGGGCGGCGTGAGGGGCAAATCGGCGAATCTTCAATGAATGAACGCCAATGAATGAGTATCGGCAAGAAGTGCAAGACGTCTTGCGGGTTCTTGCCCGAACGCCCTCGGCCGACAACTCGCAGCCATGGCGGTTTCGTGTCGATGCCTCATCCCTGGCCTGCCATTCGCTGCCGCCGGGAATGGATCATGGTCTGTTCGGACCCTTGGGGCACGCCACGCTGATATCCGCCGGCGCCATGTCGGAATCCATGCGGCAGTTGTTTGGCGAAGCCCCGGAGATGGTCATCGGCGACGACGGCTGGGCGCTTCGGCAGCATTTCCAAACCTTGCCGGAAGCGAGCGGTGTCGCGGCCGGAAAGCTGCTGGATCGCCACACCAATCGTTATCCGTATGCACGCGAAGCCGTTTCGTGGCCGGGCTTCACGGCCCCCACGGCCCCTTGCCCCCCGCGGTTCGGCACCAGGGCGATTCTGTTGTCGGATCGCGCGGCCATTGAGGAGGCGGGCGCAGCGGTGAGGGCCTGCTCGATGGCCCGCTTCAATTGCCGCGAGCTTCACGAGTGGCTGTTCTCGTCGCTGCGCTGGAATGAACGGGAAGTGGCCCAAGGCGACGGCATGGATGTTGCGACGCTTCACCTGCCACCGGGCGGGCGGCAGTTCATGCGTTTCATCGCGCCATGGCAGCGCATGGAATTCCTCAACAAGTTCGGTCTCCACAGGTTGATGGCGGTGATCGAGGCCAAACTGGTCGGCGAGTCGGGCGGGGTGGTCGCCATTGTCGGTTCCGGCGACGATCCGGGAATTGTCGAGGCGGGCAAAGCGCTGCTCGGCTGCTGGCTGGAACTGCATGAATCGGGATACGCCGTGCATCCCTACTATGTCGTGACCGACATCGCAAATCGCTTGGCGAGCGGACGGCTGGACCCGCGATGGCGGTCCGCCGCATCGTCGGCGCTAGCGAAGATGCATGGAGTGCTCGGTATCGACGAAAAGGCAGGCGAGCGGATTCATATGCTGTTGCGGGTTGGCAAGGCCAAGCGGGAGGCTCCCCGCTCGGCTCGCCGCGCCATTCGGCAGCTCATGGACAACTGAAACACAAAATGAAACACAAAAAAAAGCCCGCGAAATCGCGGGCTTTTTGAACTAAACGCTGAACTGCTTACTTGGTCTTGCGGCGACGCAGTGCGCCAAGGCCGAGGACACCGAGACCCGCCAGCGCCAAGGAGCCCGGCTCCGGTACCTTGAGATCGCCCCGCAAATCGGCGGAACCAGCAACACACCACTGCCCCGGCTGAGCTTGGCCAGTCCCGCAGCCGGTCGTGTCGTCATTCGAATTCAACACACGGTTGTTTCCGGATGTCGTTAGTGCAATGTCCGCAAAGCCACCCGCCCCGTCGCCTATGGTATTGGTGTCGAGAGCCTCGATGCCCGCAACACCGGACATGACATCCAGAAGACCGGCGCCGGCGAAGGACAGGGAAGTCCCCGTGAGGAAGCCTGTAGCATCGAGTTCGGAGACGGTGCCATTCATGTCATGCCCACCGAGCGTCGCCCATAGCGTGCCAGCGCTGATCGCCGCCCAATTCGCAGCGGAACTCTGGGTCTGCAAGTTGAAGTTCGGCATCAGATAGACATTGATGGTGCCATCCTTGAACGATGCAGCAGTCGGGGAAAAAGCATCGACGGTGTATTCAAACGTGAAGTAAAGCCGGTTGCCACCTGCGTAAAAGAGGTTGCCATTGACCGTATTGACCTGTCCGTAGCCATACAGAGTCTGGCCAGGCGCATTGACGTAGGTCTCGGCCAGCGTCGTGGTCTCCAGATGGTTGATCGCTCCGGCACCAAAATCAACACCACCGATCACCAACGCCGAGGCGGAACCGGATGCGGCCATGCCCAACCCAACAACAGCCGATGCGATTAGTTTCTTGCTCATTTCAAACTCCTCTCAAAAATCACTTAAACCTTTTCGTCAAGCGCCGGGAATCTTGAAATGGGCTTGACACGCCTAGCTATAAGCATGAGGTGTGCCAGATTTATTAATCAATGTAAAAACAATTAGATACAAGAATTGTGGCGTTTGTCTTCCCAGCCAATGTAAGAAAATTCGACAGATTCGCGATCGGGTCATCCGGGGTGTCGATCCAGGGTTCCACCTTGGCCGGGGGTGGAACATGGCGATCCCGCTTGTCTCCCGGGGGTGGTTCGTCCCGTCCACGCTAGACTCGCGAGACTTTCCCGGGGCCGCGCTGACCATGACAGTACATAAGGAATGATGATCGCTTTCACCAAGGACGTTCGGCTGGTGGTTGGGAATCTTAGGCGCAATGTCCGCCGGACCGTTGTCGCGGCGGGAACCGTCGCGGCGGGGATCGTGGCTTACCTCGTTGCCGGTGGTTTCATCGCATGGATATTCCAGGACATGCGCGAGGCGACGATTCATTCCCAGCTTGGCCATGCCCAGGTCGTCCGACCCGGTTTCCACGAGAAGGGCATCGCCGATCCCTATGCCTTCCTCCTGCCCGCGACGGGGCGCGAGGAAGCGCTGTTGACGGCGATGCCGGGCGTCGTGGCGCTGACGCCCAGGCTGGTGTTGAGCGGCCTTATCAGCCATGGTGAAACGACTGTCGCCTTTGCCGGCGAGGGCATCGATCCGGTTCGTGAAAAGCCGATCAGCAGCCGCATCCGCTTGTTGGCCGGGAACGATCTCGACAGCGGCGAGGCCAGGAGCGTGCTGCTCGGCGAGGGATTGGCGGCGAGCCTGGGCGCGAAGCCGGGCGATACGGTGGTGCTGCTGGCGACGACCGCCAGCAGCAGCGCCAGCGCGCTGGAATTGACCGTGGCGGGCGTTTTCGCCACCGTGGCCAAGGAATACGACGACAGCGCGATCCGCCTGCCGATCGCCATGGCGCGCAAGTTGATGCGTGTCGATGGGGCGACATCGTGGGTCGTGCTGCTGGACGACACCGGGCGCACTCCGGCGTTCGTCGATGGCGCGCGCGCGCAACTGGCCGCCGGCGGGTTCGAGATCGTGCCCTGGACCGAGCTTGCCGATTTCTACAACAAGACGGTGGTGCTGTTCTCGAAGCAGGTGACGGTGATGAAGGTGATCATCGGCCTGATCATCATTCTGACCATCTCCAACACGCTGACGATGAGCGTGATGGAGCGAACGGCCGAGATCGGCACCAGCCTGGCCCTGGGGGTGCCGGGTTCGACCGTGATGCGCCTGTTCGTCGCCGAGGCGGCGTTGATCGGCGTGCTGGGCGGTGTCGTCGGCGTGGTCGTGGGCTATCTGCTGGCCTCCCTGATTTCGGCCATCGGCATTCCCATGCCGCCGCCGCCGGGCATGGCGCACGGCTACATGGCGGAGATTCTGGTCGCGCCGGGGCTGGCGGCCGATGCGTTCCTGCTGGCCTTGGTGACGACCTTGATCGCCGGCGCCTTTCCGGCATGGAAGGCCGGCCGCATGAATATCGTCGATGCGCTGAGGTACGGGCAGTGAAGTTCCAGATCCTGCTGGCGCTGCGCAACATTTTCCGCCAGCGGGCGCGCTCGGCGGCGACGCTGGTGGCCATCGCGGTCGGCGTGGCCGGCCTGATCCTGGCCGGCGGTTTCGTGCAGGACATTTTCGTCAAGCTCGGCGAGGCCATCATCCATGCCCAGACCGGGCATCTCCAGGTGACGCGCCAGGGCTTCCGCGAAGGCAGGACGAAGGCGCCGGAGCGGTACCTGATCGATAACCCCGATGCGCTGAAAGTCAGCCTTGGCGGCACGCCGGGCGTGGCGCAGGTGTTCGTGCGCCTGAACTTCACCGGCGTCCTGAACAACGGCAAGCGCGACCTGGGCATCATCGGCGAGGGTATCGAGCCGGAGGCCGAAGGCAAGGTCGGCACCTACCTGCGCTACACGGAAGGCCGGCCGCTCGGCGACCGGGATGTGGATGGCATCGTCCTCGGCCAGGGCGCGGCCAAGTCGCTCGGGCTGAAAATCGGCGACCGGGTCAATCTGGTGATCAGCTTGGCCCAGGGTGCGGTGAATACGCTCGACTTCGAGGTGGTCGGCGTGTTCCAGAGTTTTTCCAAGGAGTTCGACGCCCGCGCGGTGCGCATTCCGCTGCCGGCCGCGCGCGAACTGATGGATACGCGCGGCGCGCACGTGCTGGTGGCTATGCTGCACCGGACCGAGGACACCGGGCGGGTGGCCGCCACGCTGGAATCCGGTTTCGGGCCGCAAGGCTTCGAGGTCGCGCGCTGGAACTCGCTTTCCGATTTTTACGAGAAAGCGGTCGATCTCTACGACCGGCAGTTCGGCGTGCTGCGCCTGATCATCCTGCTGATGGTGCTGCTGAGCGTGGCCAACAGCGTGAACATGACCATCTTCGAGCGCACGCGCGAATTCGGCACCGTCATCGCGCTCGGCACGCCGCCGGCGGGGGTGTTCCGCGCGGTGATGGTCGAGAGCGTGCTGCTCGGCGCCATCGGCGCGCTGCTCGGCATGGCGGCGGGCTCGCTGCTGGCGCTGGCGATTTCGGCGATCGGCATTCCTATGCCGCCGCCGCCCAACGCCAACCTGGGCTACACGGCGGAAATCCGCCTGTCGCCGATGCTGGT
>CAZRRI010000035.1:0-20713 GCA_964602565.1 uncultured Rhodocyclaceae bacterium
AGCCGCCGGTGTTCACGTCGATGGTGGTCATCGCCTCGGTCTGGTCGATGATCAGATAGCCGCCGGACTTCAGGTCGACGCGCCGGGCCAGCGCCCGCTGGATCTCGTCCTCGACGCCGTGCAGGTCGAACAGCGGCCGCTCGCCGTGGTAGTGCGATAGCAGCGGCGCCAGTTGCGGCATGAATTCCTCGGCGAAGGCCGACAGCTTCTGGAAGTTCTCGCGCGAATCGATGATGATGCGGCGGGTGTCGAGGCTGACCAGGTCGCGCAGCAGGCGCTGCGCCAGCGTCAGGTCGTGGTGCAGCATCGACGGCGCGGCGGCCTGTTCGCCGCGATGGCGGATCTCCGACCACAGGCGGCGCAGGTAGGCGATATCGGAGGCCAGCTCCGCCTCGGTGGCGTTCTCGGCCACGGTGCGGGCGATGTAGCCGCCCGCCTCGTCGGCCGGCAGTTGCGCCTGGATGCGGGCGCGCAGCTGCTCGCGGGCGGTTTCGTCCTCGATGCGCTGCGAGATGCCGATGTGCTTTTCCTGGGGCAGGTACACCAGCAGGCGGCCAGCCAGCGAAATCTGCGTCGATAGCCGCGCGCCCTTGGTGCCGATCGGGTCCTTGAGCACCTGCACCATCAACTGCTGGCCTTCGCTGAGGATGCGCTCGATCGGGCGCGGTCCCTCGGTGGCGCCGTTGCCGTAGCCCTTCTGGCTCCAGATGTCGGCGACGTGCAGGAAGGCGGTGCGTTCGAGGCCGATATCCACGAAGGCCGACTGCATGCCCGGCAGCACCCGCGCCACCCGGCCGAGATAGACGTTGCCGACGATGCCGCGACCGTTGGTGCGCTCGATGTGCAGTTCCTGGACGACGCCCTGCTGCAAGAGCGCCACGCGGGTCTCCTGCGGCGTGAAATTGATCAGGAATTCTTCCATCGTCGCCTCGCGTGGTGCCGGTGCCTCACACCGGATAGCCGAATTGTCGCAAGAGCAGCGCGGTTTCGCACAGCGGCAGGCCGACGATGCCGGAATGGGAACCGGCGATCGCTTCGACGAAGATCGCCGCGCGCCCCTGGATGCCATAGGCGCCGGCCTTGTCGAGCGGCTCGCCGCTCCTGACGTAGCGCCGGATCTCGTCTTCGCCGAGGACGCGGAAACGCACCGTGCTGATCGACAAGGCGTGTTCGACGGTCTCGCCCCGGGCCACCGCCACGGCCGTCAGCACCCGGTGCTCGCGGCCCGACAGGTGTTCCAGGATCGCGGCGGCCTCGGCCTCGTCGGCGGGTTTGCCGACGATCACGCCATCGACGTCGAGCGTGGTGTCGGCCGACAGCACCGGCCGCGGCGCCAGGCCGCGCAGCCGCGACAGGCGCACGGCGTGTCCGGCCTTGGCGCGCGCCACCCGGACGACGTAGTCCTCGGGACGTTCGCCGGGCAGCGCGTCCTCGAGGGTTTCCGCGTCCTGCCGGCCGCCGCCGCGGAACAGCAGCAGCTCGTAATGAACGCCGATCTGCGTCAGCAATTCGCGCCGGCGCGGGCTGCGCGAGGCGAGATAGATCGGCGCGGGCGGAATCGGGCTCATCATTCGCGGTGGTAGGGATGGCCCTTGAGCAGGCTGGCGGCGCGATACAGCGCCTCGGCGAGCATGACGCGGACCAGGCCGTGCGGCAGCGTCAGGCCGGACAGGCGCAGCGCCTCGGCCGCCTCGGCCTTCAACGCGGGATCGAGGCCGTCCGGGCCGCCGATCAGGAAGGCCACGTCGTCGCCCTCGCCGGCCCAGGTCTCCAGGCGGTCGGCCAGCGTCCGGGTGGTGATCTCGTCGCCGCGTTCGTCGAGGACGATGCGCTTGCAGCGCGACGGCAGCGCGGCCCGCAAGCGTCCGGCCTCGGCGGCCATCAGCGCCGCCACCGGCTTGCCGGACGTCCTCGGCTCGGCCTTCACGGCCAACAGCTCGAGCGGCATCTCGCGCGGCATGCGCCTGGCGTAGTCGGCGTAGGCGGCGTCCACCCATGCCGGCGGGCGATGGCCGACCGCGGCGATCATCAGTTTCACTCGGCCGGCCCGGCGGCCCTCGTCCGCGGCCGGACCTGCCAGAGTTCCTCCAGGTTGTAGTGGCTGCGCGCGGTCGGCTGCATGACATGGACGACGATGCTGCCCAGGTCGACCAGCACCCACTCGCCGCCTGCCTCGCCCTCGACGCCGATCACGTCGCCCCCGGCCTCCTCGACTTTTTCGCGCACGTTGCGGGCGAGCGCCTTCACCTGCCGCGTCGAGTCGGCGCTGGCGATGATGATGCGGTCGAACAGCGATGTCAGCTTGGTGGTGTTGATGACCTGGATGTCACGGCCCTTGATGTCCTCGAGGGCGGCGACGGCGATTTTCTGGAGCTTGGCTGTCTGCATGTCAGGGAAGGTATAGCTGGTGTCGGCGAATATAGTCGAGAACGGCCGGCGGCAGCAATTCGGCCAGCGGTGCGTCCGGCGGCGTGGATTGGCGGAGCCGGCGGCGCACTTCGGTGGCCGACACCGTGCCCGCCTCCAGGCGGAAGGGGATGATCGCGCCGGCGGCGTCCGCCAGCGCCCCGGGCGGCGCGGCGCGGCGGCGAAATTGGTCGGCCAGCTCGGGCGGCATGCGCTCGGGCGCCAGGTCGAAAGTCGGCCGTGACGCCACGCCGAGATGGGCGAGGCCGAACAGCTCGCGCCAGCGATGCCAGGTGGTCAGGCCGAGGAAGGCGTCGGCGCCCATCAACAGCACCAGCGGCCGGTCGGCGCCGTGCTGGCGGCGCAGGCGCTCCAGCGTCGGCACCGTGTAGCTCGGCACCGGCGAATGAACCTCGGCGTCGTCAACGACGTGGCCGGGATGGCCGGCGGTGGCCAGGCGGACCATGGCGAGGCGATGCTCGGCGGACACCATGGGCGCGGAACGATGCCAGGGATTGCCGGCGGGAACCCAGACGATGCCGGCCAGGCCCAGTTGCCGCGCGGCCTCCTCGGCGAGCCGCAGGTGGGCGACGTGGATCGGATCGAACGTGCCGCCGAGAATGCCCAGGGCGGCCGGCGGCGGCTTACTCACTGGCGGCGGTTTCGGCGGCGGCGGCGCCGTGGAAGACGTCCTGATAGCTGACGTAGACGCTGGCCATCAGGATCGGCGCCATGACGAAGATCAGCACCATCTTGAGCGCCACCGAAAGGACGTTCAGCAGCGTCGGCGAGATGGCGCCGGCCGCGATCAGCAGCAGCCCGGGCATGGCGATGGCGAAAACGGCGATGGTCAGGCCATAGGTGACGAAGGCGCGCCAGTTGCGCCAGCTGGCCACGAAACTGAAGAACACCGACTTGAGCGGCGGCACGCCGTCCCAGGCGGTGAGCAGCGGCGCGAACCAGAAGGCGGTGATGACCGGCAGGGCGACGATCATCAGGCGGCCCATGGCCGCGAGCACTTCATCGTCGGTCGACGGCTGGCCGTCGATCAGCACGGCCGGGCCGCTTTCGATGATCGTGCCGGCGGCCAGGATCAGCATCGAGCCGAGCAGGTGCAGCCCGCCCAGGCGCACCAGTTGCACCCGATGCTGCTGGATGCCGTGGCCGAGCGCGGCCGCGGCCAGCGCGCCGCCGCGCTCGATGGCCCGGCAGCCGTTGGCCAGCACCACGATCAGCGCCGGCAAGGCCAGCGGCACCAGGAAAGGGCCGATCAGCGGCAGCAGGTTGATGGCGATGATGACGAACAGGTAGGCCATGGTCATCGCCGTCAGCAGCGGCGGGTTGGCCCGGAACAGCCGCAGGCTGGCGATCACCCAAAGAAAGCCATGACGGGCGGGAAGGCGGCGAGCCTGCATCGCGTCTGCGGTGGCGGGTGGCGGCGGGGTCCGTCAGAACCGCTTGATGACCCACATGGGCACGCGCACGCGCGACTCGATGCCGTCGTGCCGTATCCACTTGCCCTCGCCCTGGTCATCGAGCAGGTAGTAGGGAACGCCATGCGGCGGCGTCACTTTCATCATGTACAGCTTGCCGTTCACCCGGTATTCCTCGACCCGGTCCTCGCCGCGCTTGATGATGGTCACCTGCGGCTCGTCGGAAGTCTCGACGAGACCGGGCGGCGGGGGCGGCACCGCGGGCAGCGGCTGAAGGTCGGGCGGCCGTTGCTGGCCGAGGGCCGGCATGGCCAGCAGCAATGCGGCAAGTCCGGCCGAAAGTCCGACGATCGACGGGCGGTGCATGGCCATGTTCTGGATTCCTCGATATATCCTGTTGCGTGCTTCGATTCTAGCAGTTGGCCGCAGCCGGGCCTTCAGAGATTCAGCAGCAGCTCGTGCTCGCGCGCCAGCCGGTCGAAGCCGCGGTTCTGGTAGTAGTCGAAAATCGAGGCGAGCACGCACTCGGGATCGTCGATCACGGTGATGAGGTCCACGTCTTCCGGGGCGATCATTTTTTCGGCGACCAGCCGCTCGCGGAACCAGTCGAGCAGGCCCTGCCAGAACTCGCTGCCCACCAGGATCAGCGGTATCCGCGGCGATTTCCTGGTCTGGATCAGGGTCAGCGCCTCGAGCAGTTCATCGACGGTGCCGAAGCCGCCGGGCATCACCACGTAGGCCGTGGCGATCTTGACGAACATGTACTTGCGCGCGAAGAAGTGGCGGAAGGTCTGCGAGATGTCCTGGTAGCGGTTGGCCTTCTGTTCCATCGGCAGCTGTATGTTGAGCCCGACCGAAACGCCCTTGCCCTCGAAGGCGCCCTTGTTGGCGGCCTCCATGACGCCCGGCCCGCCGCCGGACACCACCGAGAAGCCGGCGTCGGAAAGCAGCCGGGCGATGCGCTCGGTCAACTGGTAGTAGCGCGATTCCGGGCCGACGCGGGCGCTGCCGAAAATCGACACCGCCGGCCGGATGCTGGCCAGCCGCTCGGTCGCCTCGACGAACTCTGACATAATGCCGAACACCCGCCACGCCTCGCGGGCCGCCGTCTGGGCTTTCTGCGTCGGCGTGACCATCCAGGGGTCGGGGATGTTCGGCAGCTTGTCCTTCGCGTTCATATGCCTCTTCTGCTCCTCGTCGACGGATCGTCGTACCTCTACCGCGCCTTTCATGCGTTGCCCGATTTGCGCACCGCCTCGGGCCAGCCGACCGGCGCCATCAAGGGCGTGGTGGCGATGCTGCGCAAGCTCGAAGCCGACTATAAGGCAGATTACCGGGCGGTGGTGTTCGACGCCAAGGGCAAGACCTTCCGCGATGACTGGTACCCGGAGTACAAGGCGCACCGGCCGCCGATGCCCGACGATCTCGCCGCGCAGATCGAGCCGCTGCACGAATGCGTCCGCGCCGAGGGCTGGCCGCTCCTGATGATCGAGGGCGTCGAGGCCGACGACGTGATCGGCACCCTCGCGCACGAGGCGGCGCGACAAGGGGTCGATTGCGTCATCTCCACGGGCGACAAGGACCTGGCCCAGCTTGTCGATGCGCGCGTCAAGCTGGTCAACACCATGAGCAACGAGGTGCTCGACGAAGCCGGCGTCATGGCGAAGTTCGGCGTGCCGCCGGATCGCATCGTCGATTACCTGGCGCTGGTCGGCGACGCAGTGGACAACGTGCCGGGCGTGGCCAAGGTCGGCCCCAAGACCGCCGCCAAGTGGCTGGCCCAGTACGGCTCGCTCGACGAGATCGTCGCCCATGCCGGCGAGATCGGCGGCGCGGTTGGCGAAAACCTGCGCGCGCATCTCGACTTCCTGCCGCTCGGCCGCAGGCTGGTCACGGTCGTCCGCGATCTCGACCTGCCGATGCGCCTGAGCGACCTCGCGCCGCGACCGAACGACGACGCCAGGCTGGTCGATCTGTACGACCGGCTCGGCTTCAGGAGCTGGCTGCGCGACGCGCGGGCCGCCGCGCCGGCCGCGCCGGTGCCGGAAGCGGAGAAGAACGCCACCGACGGCTACGAGGCCATCCTCGACGAGGCCGCGCTCGCGCGCTGGCTGGCGAAGATCGAGGCCGCGCCGCTGACGGCGCTCGATACCGAGACCACCGACCTCGACCCGATGCGGGCGCGGCTGGTCGGCATTTCGTTCGCCACGCGGGCGGGGGAAGCCGCCTACCTGCCGCTGGCGCACCGCTACGCCGGCGTGCCGCCACAACTGACTTTCGACGCGACGCTGGCGCGGCTCAAACCCTGGCTCGAATCGCCGCGCCACGAAAAGGTCGGCCAGCACCTCAAGTACGACCGCCACGTTTTCGCCAACCACGGCATCGAACTCGCCGGCGTGCGGGACGACACGCTGCTCGAATCCTACGTGCTGGAATCGGACAGGCCGCACGACCTCGGCAGCCTCGCGCAGCGGCATCTCGGCTTGAAGTCGATCAGCTACGACGACATCACCGGTAAGGGCGCCAAGCGCATTTCCTTCGCCGAAGTGCCGATCGACAAGGCAGCCGAATATGCGGCCGAGGACGCCGACCTGACCTTGCGCGTGCACGATGCGCTGGCGCCGCGCCTGGCCGAGGCGCCGCGACTCGACGCGCTCTACCGCGAACTGGAATTGCCCGTGGCCGAAGTGCTCTATCGCATGGAGCGCAACGGCGTGCTGATCGACGTCTTCTCGCTGGCGCGCCAGAGCGAGGAACTGGGCCGCCGGATGCTGGCGCTGGAAGCCGAGGCGCACCAGCTCGCCGGCCAGCCGTTCAATCTCGCCTCGCCCAAGCAGCTCGGCGACATCCTGTTCGGCCAGCTCGGCCTGCCGGTCGTCAAGAAGACGCCGGGCGGCGCGCCATCGACCGACGAGGAAGTGCTGGAGAAGCTCGCCGAGGACTACCCGCTGCCGCGCAAGATCCTCGACTACCGCGGCGTCGCCAAGCTGAAGAACACCTACGCCGACAAGCTGCCGCAGATGGTGAACCCGCGCACCGGCCGCGTGCACACCAGTTTTTCGCAGGCCGTGGCCGTGACCGGCCGGCTGGCCTCTTCCGATCCCAACCTGCAAAACATCCCGGTGCGGACGGCGGAGGGCCGGCGCATCCGCTCGGCCTTCATCGCGCCGCCGGGCCACGCCATCGTCTCGGCCGACTATTCGCAGATCGAACTGCGCATCATGGCCCACCTCTCGAACGACGCGCGCCTGCTCGACGCCTTCGCCCGCGGCGAGGACATCCACCGCGCCACCGCGGCCGAGGTGTTCGGCGTCACGCCGCTGGAAGTCGGCCCCGACCAGCGCCGCGCCGCCAAGGCCATCAACTTCGGCCTCATCTACGGCATGAGCGCTTTCGGCCTCGCCAAGCAAATCAACGTCGAACGCGGCGCCGCCCAGGCCTACATGGACCGCTACTTCGCGCGCTATCCGGGCGTCGCCCGCTACATGGAAGAGACCCGGGCGCTGGCGCGCGACAAGGGCTACGTCGAGACCGTGTTCGGTCGGCGGCTGTGGCTGCCCGAGATAAAGTCAGGCGTGGTGGCACGCCGCCAGGGCGCCGAGCGCGCCGCCATCAACGCGCCCATGCAGGGCACCGCCGCCGACCTGATCAAGCGCGCCATGCGCGCCGTCCAGGCCTGGCTGGGTCAGCAGGAACTGGCGACGAAACTGATCCTGCAAGTGCACGACGAGCTGGTTCTGGAAGTGCCGGACGGCGAGATCGCCGCCGTGCGCGAGCAACTGCCGAAGCTCATGGGCGGCGTGGCGAAGCTCGCCGTGCCGCTGCTCGTCGAGGTCGGCGTCGGGCCGAACTGGGACCAGGCGCACTGAGCCGACGCGGGACCGACATCGGGCCAATGCTGGCCAATAGCGGTATGCCAATACTGTCAGCCGCGAAATCTGATGCTGTCATTCCTGGCATGATTCCCGGAACTTCCTTGGGACTCGCTCGTAGTAAAGTTAATTAGAAACAATGACTTGCGCGAGTGGCGGAGGGCTGGCACGGCAATTGTATATGAACAGGCAGAAGCCGCCGTTGACCGGGTGTTAATCTTCCCCCGACATTAACCACGTTTCCGGTCGTCGGCAGTTGGCGCAAGACCCTTGCGAAAGGAATCGAAAGACTCGCAAGGGGCCGGCGCGGGATCGTTCCCTTCCTCCACCGTCCCGTGGCCGATGGGTGGCTTTGCCACCAGCGGCGGTTTCTTTTTCTTCCCTCGGCTTTTCTATTCGGCCCGCAGCGCCTCGACGGCGTCGAGTCCGGCGGCCCGTCGCGCCGGCAGCACGCCGGCCGCCAGGCCGATGGCGACCGCCATGAGTTCCGCCAGCACGACGAACGACCACGGGGTATGCACGGGCAGCGCCGGGAAGAGAAAACTGGCGAACTGGGCGATGCCGATGCCCAGCCCGAGTCCGGCCAGCCCGCCAAGGGCCGCCAGCACCACGGCCTCGCCCAGGAAAAGGCCGAGAATCGTGCGCGCCGGCGCGCCCAGCGCCTTCAGCAGGCCGATTTCGTTGGTGCGCTCGGCGACCGCGATGGTCATGATGGTGACGATGCCGACGCCGCCGACCAGCAGGGATATGCCGCCGAGGGCGCCGACGGCGGCGGTCAGGATGTCGAGAATGTTCGACAGCGTGCGCAGCATGTCCTCCTGCGTGGTGACCGTGAAGTCCTCGCGGCCGTGGCGGGCCTTGAGCACGGTCTTGACGGCTTCGGCGATGGGCTCGGCCGGCGTGCCTTCCTCGTAGGACACGTGGATTTCGGCCAGGCCTTCGCGGTTGTAGAGTTCCAGCGCCCGCGCGGCGGGAACGTAGGCGGTGTCGTCGAGGTCGACGCCGAGGAACTGGCCCTTGGCCTCCAGCACGCCGATGACGCGGAACTGCAAGGCACCGATGCGCAGCCGGGCGCCCAGCGGATTTTCGGCGCCGAACAACTCGTGCTTCAGCTTGGCGCCGAGCACCACGAAGCTGCGCGCCGATTCATCCTCGCCGGCGGGCAGGAACTGGCCGCTTCTCACCCGCAGGGTAAACACCTTCACCATCGCGGCATTGACGCCATAGATGGTGGTGCGGCGCAGGCGGCCGTTGGCCTCGACCTCGGAATTGCCCCAGACCACCGGCGTCACGGCGGTGGCGTTGGCAACCCGTTCCAGCGCGCGGGCATCGTCGAGCGTGAGGGGGCGCACCGAGGTGGGAATGCCCGAGGGCGGCGCGCCGCCGGTCTTGGTCTTGCCGGGCGCGATGCCGATGACATTGGTGCCGAACTGGGTGAACTCGGCCAGCACGAACTGGTGGATGCCTTCGCCGATCGAGGTGAGCAGGATCACGGCGGCGATGCCGACGGCGATGCCGAGCAGCGTCAGGAAGCTGCGCAGCCGGTGCGCGGTGATGGCGCGCAGCGCGAGGCGGATGGCGTCGGCCCAAAGCATCGACAATCAGCCTTCGAGCAATGCGCCGCCTGGCTGGCGAGCGCGGCGAGCTTGCGGGCTTCCCTCCGGGAGGGGGAATTGAGGGGGGCGGGTCCCTGTCATCGCTTCGCCAGCGCCTGCACCGGGTCCAGGCGCGCCGCGCGCCGCGCCGGCATGACGCCGAACAGGATGCCCGTGGCCAGCGCGGTGCCCAGTCCGGCCATCACGGCCCAGGCCGGCGGGTAGGCCGGAAAGGTCGGGTAAAGCTGGCGAACCACGGCCGAGCCGAGCTGGCCGAGGCCGTAGCCGACCACGGCGCCGGCCAGCGACAGCATCGCCGCCTCGGCCAGGAAGGCGTCGCGGATGGCGCTGCCGGTGGCGCCCAGCGCCTTGAGCAGGCCGATTTCCGAAGTGCGCTGTGTCACCGACACCAGCATGACGTTCATCACCAGGATGCCGGCGACCGCCAGGCTGATCGCGGCGATGCCGGCGACCCCGAAGGTCAGCGCGCCGAGCAGGCGGTCGAAGGTCGCGAGCACCGCGTCCTGGGTGATCACGGTGACATCCTCCTCGCCGTCGTGCCGCTCGGTGAGCTGCCTGAGCACCTGGACCTTGGCCGGCTCGATGGCATCCCGGTGACGCGCCTCGATCAGGATGCGGAACAGCGTGTTGCTGTTGAACATCGCCTGCGCCAGCGACGCCGGCACGATGGCGATTTCGTCGCTATTCATGCCCAGGCCGGTGCCGATGGGGTTGAGCACGCCGACGACGCGGAAGCGCCGGTCGCCCAGGCGCACCAGCTTGCCGATGGCCGGCTCGCCGCCGAACAGGTCGTTGCTTACCGTGGCGCCCAGCACGACCTGGGGCGAACCCCGGCTCCAGTCTTCCTCGGGCAGGAAGCGTCCCTGCGCCAATACCAGGCGGCGCACCTCCGCGTATTGCGACGTGGTGCCGGCGATCATTACTTCGCGCAGCTTGCCGCCGGCGCTGATTTCGGACGTGCCGATAATCAGCGGCGCCACCCGGCGCACGGCCGGCAGGCGGGTGAGCGACTGGGCATCGTCGATGGTCAGGTCGCGCGGCGTGCCGGTGATGGCGTTGGCCGGATTGAAGCCGCTCGTTTCCGAACGGCCGGGCAGGACGATCACCAGGTTGCTGCCGAGCGCCGAGAACTCGTTGATGACGAAGCGGCGCGCCCCGTCGCCGAGCGCGGTCAGCGTCACCACGGCGGCCACGCCGATGGCCATGGCCAGGACCAGCAGCGCGGTGCGCAGCGGATAGCCGGTCGTGGCCGCGAGCGCGAAGTGGAGCTTGTCGGCGGGTTTCATCCGTCCTCCACCTTGAGTCCGTCCTCCATGAGCAGGCGACGCCTGGCGCGGGCGCCCAGCGCGGCGTCGTGGGTGACCACGATCAGCGTCACGCCACCGGCGTTGAGCCCTTCCAGCAAGGCCATGACGTCTTCGCCGGTGGCGCGGTCGAGGTTGCCGGTCGGCTCGTCGGCGAGGATCATGGCCGGGCGCATGATGGTGGCGCGGGCGATGGCGACGCGCTGCCGCTGACCGCCGGAAAGCTGGTCGGGCCGATGGTCGGCGCGACTGGCCAGGCCATAGTCCTTGAGCGCCTGGTCGACGCGGCGGCTTCGCTCGGCCGGCGCGATGCCGGCCAGCATCATCGGCAGCCCGATGTTTTCGGCGGCGGTGAGACGCGGCACGAGATGGAAGCTCTGGAAGACGAAGCCGATGCGCTCGCGCCGCACCTGTGCCTGCTCGTCGGCGGTCAACGTGGTGACGTCGCGGCCTTCGAGGCGGTAGGTGCCGCTGTTCGGCCGGTCGAGCAGGCCGAGCAGGTTCAGCAGCGTGGATTTGCCGGAGCCGGAAGGCCCCATGACGGCGATGTATTCGCCGGCGGCCACGGCGAGGTCGAGCGTGCGCAAGGCGTGCACTTCGCTGTCGCCGAGCCGGAAGACGCGCTCGATGCCGGCCAGTTCGATTTGCGGCATGGCGTCCTTACTTCTTGGCGTCGGCACTTTCGGCCGCGCGGGCCCTGATGCCGGCCTTGACGCCTTCCTTCTCCAGGGAGGTGACGATCTTCTCGCCGGGCTGCAAGCCCTCCAGCACCTCGGTGTATTCCCAGTTGGCGACGCCGGTCTTGATCTGGCGTTCCTCCAGCATGCCGTCGCCGCCCAGCACCAGCACGCGGCCGCCCTCGAGCAGCGCCGCGGTCGGCACCCGCAGCGCGTCGGCCCGCGTGTCGAGCACGATCTCGACATCGGCGCTGTAGCCGACCAGCAATCCGCCGATCTGGGCGGGGTCGGCGAAATCCACCTCGACGTCGACGGTGCGCGCCTGCTTCTCGACCGCCGAGACGTAGGGCGCCACGCGCTTGACCCGGGCCTGGAACGGCTTCTTGGCGAAGGCGTCGAGGGTGATGCGCGCCGTCTGGCCGATCTTGATCTTCGGCGCGTCCACCTCGTCCATCGGCGCCTTGACATAGAGGCAGGAGACGTCGATCAGGTCGATGGCCGGCGGCGTCGGCACGCCGGGCGGCGAGGGCGTCGAATACTCGCCGATCTCGCCGACGATCTCCGCCACCGTGCCGTCGAAAGGCGCGTAGAGCACCGTGCGGCCCTGCTCGACGCGGGTGGCGGCCAGCCGTGCCTCGGCCTGGCGCACGTCCGCCTTGGCCGTTTCGCAAGCCGCTGATTTGGCTTCGGCCTCCGTGCGCGCCTGGTCTTCCCGCGAGACGGAAACGAAGTTCTGCTGGCGCAGGCCGGCGATGCGCGCCGCCTCGCGCACGGCGTTGGCCGCGACGGTGCAGGCCTCGGCGACGCGGCGGCGCGCCAGTTCGACCTGGGACGCGGCCAGCGTCTGTTGCGCCTTCTGGTCGTCGTTCCAGAGCTTCATCAGCAACTGGCCCTTCTTCACCTGGTCGCCTTCCTTCACCGCCAGGATCTCGATGCGGCCGCCGAGGATGGTGGACAGCCTGGTGCGCTGGCAGGCCTCGACCGTGCCGGCGCGGGTGTTGGCGATCGACGCCTCGACCAGGCCGCGATCCACTTCCTTGACGGTCACGGCCAGCGGCTCGGGGCGGGTGAACCACCACAGGGCGGCCCCGACCAGCGCGACGACGACGATCGTGGCGAGCACACGCAATGCAAGTTTCATGGCAGGGCGGAAGGAGAAGGGCAGCGCCCGATTCTACGCCTGGCCCCCGGTCACGACGCCGGCATTGAACCGGGCCCTAGCGCGCCACGAGCAGGCGCAGTCCGAGCGCCACGAAAATGCCGCCCGCGACGCGGTCCAGCCAGGCACCGACGCCGGGATGCTGCGCCAGCCGCTCGCCGATGCCGCCGGCGAACCAGCCGATGGCGCCGAAGATGGCGACCGTTTGCAGCGTGAATGCCAGGCCGAGCTGAACGATCTGCCAGCCGGCGTGGCCGCGCGCCGCGTCGACGAACTGCGGCAGGAAGGCGAGGAAGAACAGGATCACCTTCGGGTTGATGGCGTTGGCGACCAGTCCCTTGGCGAACAGGCGGGCCGGGCGCTCGCCCGGCGCGGCGTCCCGCGACGGCTGACTTTCGCCGCCGTGCGGCCGGGCGTCGCGGATGGTCTGGGCGCCGAGCCAGATCAGATAAATCCCGCCGGCGATCTTCAGCGCGGTGAAGGCGGCCGGCGAGGCGGCGATCAGCGCGGAAACGCCCAGCGCCGCGAGCAGCGTGTGGTTGAGGCAGCCGAGCGCGCAGCCGAGGCCGAACAGCACGCCGGCCCGGCGTCCGCGCGCCATGCCCAGCGACAGCACCATCAGATTGTCCGGCCCGGGCGCCAGCGTCACCAGCACGGCGGCGACCAGGAAGGCGCCCAGTTGCGGCAGGGTGAGCAGGCCGGGCAGGGTCTCGAAACTCATGCGCCTATTGTGACATCCCCCGCCGGTAGAATCGCCGCGCACTCATCGCGAATCCGCCCATGCCTTTCCGTCCTTCCCGTTTTCTCGCGGCAATCGTCTGCTGGGCCTGTTGCGCCGCTTGCGTCCATGCCGAAGTCGTTCATGCCGAAATCGTGGTGCGCGACGACGCCGGGACGAGCTTGCGCCTGCCCCAGCCGGCGCGGCGCATCGTCAGCCTGGCGCCGCACGTCACGGAAACCCTGTTCGCCGCCGGCGCGGGCGACAGGATCGTCGGCGCGGTCGACTACAGCGATTACCCCGAAGCCGCGCGCCGCCTGCCGCGCATCGGCAGCCACGCGCAGCTCGACCTCGAAGCCATCGTCGCGCTGAAGCCCGATCTCGCCGTCGGCTGGGCTTCGGGCAACAGTCCCGCGCATGTCGCCAAACTGCGCGCGCTGGGCATCCCCGTTTATCTCGCCGAGCCGGCACGCATCGACGACATCGCGGCCAGCCTGGAACGCTATGGCGAACTCGCCGGCACCGGGCCGGCCGCGCGCGCCGCCGCCACGGCCTTGCGCGAGCGGTTGCAGGCGCTGCGCACGCGACATGGCGCGCGGCCGGTGGTGCGCACGTTCTACGAGATCTGGCAGCAGCCGCTGACCACCGTCGGCGGCACGCAGATCATCAGCGACGTCATCCGCCTGTGCGGCGGCGAGAACGTCTTCGGCGGCCTGAAGGCGCTGGCGCCCAGGGTGAGCGTCGAGGCCGTGCTGGCCGCCGATCCCGAGGCCATCGTCGCCAGCGGCATGGACGAAGCGCGCCCCGAATGGCTGGACGACTGGCGCCGCTGGCGGAACATGACCGCCGTGAAGCGCGACAACCTCTTCTTCGTGCCGCCGGACATCGTCCAGCGCCCGACGCCGCGCCTCGCCGAGGGCGCCGCGCAACTGTGCGCGCATCTGGAAACCGCGCGCCGCCGCCGTCCGTAATGGCGGGCGGCCCGCAAGGCGCGCTAATATTCCGCGCACCATGGCCATCACCGAACCGTTGCACGGCGGCTTCCCCGATGTTCTCGAATCGTTGATCTACGACGGGACGCGGCGTTTGTTCAAAAGCGGCGCCACGATCATCGCCGAGGGCAATGTCGGCGATTCGCTTTTCGTTGTCGTCGAGGGCGCCGTGAAGATCTACGCCCGCGACGAGCGGGGCAGGGAGCTGGAGTTCGGTGTTTTCGGCCCGGGCACGATCTTCGGCGAAATGTGTCTCGAAGGGGGCGCGCGCACCGCGTCCGTCGAGGCGGCGTCGCGCTGCGTATGCTCCGAGATCGCCTACGATCTGTTCCGGAAGCGGCTGGCCGGCGACGCGGACTTTGCCTTCTATCTGGTCTCGATGCTCATCGGGCGGAGCCGCAGCGCCACGGAGTCGGCCAAGGACCTGGCCCTGAAGCCGGTCTACCGGCGGGTCGTCGAATTCCTGCACCGCCATGCCGTCGAGGAAGACGGCAAGCGAAGGCTGCCGGCGAGAATCACGCAGCAGGAACTGGCCAACCAGGTCGGCGCTTCGCGCGACATGATCTCGAGGATACTCAAGGAGCTCACCCTCGACGAGTCGATTCGGATCGAAGAGCGTCGCATCACCCTTCTTCGGCCGCTGCCGGATCGCTGGTGAGCGGCGGCCAGCGGGCCGTTTCCGCCCCTGTCGTCACCGCTTACATGCCGCGCCGGATCGCCGTGGCGTTCGGCGTCCATGCCCGCTTGCGGCGCATGTATTCCATATAAAAACAACTCGTTGCGTAAGCCTGGCACGGCGAATGCTACTACCTGCTCACAATCAGGAAAACAGGAGCAGTAGCCGTGAAAATTCGACAAATTCTTTCCGTGCTGGCCGGCGCCATGTTCGCATCGGGTTCGGCTTCGGCGGCCTTCGTGGTCGATGGCAACATTGCCGATTGGGGCATCAATGCATCGAACTGGCAGGCCGCGCCCGGCATTTATTCGGCGATCGAGGATCAGACCGGCGGCGCCGGCGTCTATCTGAATCCCGGCTACGGCGGCCAGGCCTACGACGCGGAAGCGCTCTATGCCACTTTCTCGGCGGGCAAGCTGTTCATCCTGCTGGCGACCGGCCATAATCCGGCGACCTTGCAGAATCCGGGCGGCAACTCCTACGGGGCGGGCGACTTCGCCATCGATTTCGGCAGGAACGGCACTTTCGAGGTCGGCATCAACATCGTTCCGGGCGGCTTTGGCCTTGCCGGCGGCGTTTACGACGACGCCCAGTGGAATTACGGCCTGTGGACCACGTCCGGCGCGCACAATCCCGCGAACGCCGATTCCACCCATCCGACGTCCTTGAAAGGCGGCAACTGGCTGGGCGCCGCCAGTTACGCGATCAGCGGCCCCACCACGGGCTATGGCAACTGGACGGCCGACAAGCATTACTTCTACGAGATGAGTGTCGACATCAGCCTGCTGAATGCGGCCGGATGGGACGGTTCGGCCTTCGACATCCACTGGACCCAGAATTGCGCCAACGACAGCATCATCCTCGACCCGCCGGGCTACGTGCCGGAGCCGGGCTCGCTGGCGCTGCTGGGTCTGGGGTTGGCCATCGCCGGCGGCATGCGCCATCGCCGGCGGCATGTGCTGGCATGATGTCCTCGCGGCGGGATGGTCCGCCGCGATTCTGAACGAGCCTTACCGCGCGACGAAGAGGGGGCCGGGAAAGTCAGTCGTGGCGACACGCCGCATCGGGTGGCCGTAGAGGCGGCTCAGGCTCTCTTCGTTCAGCACTTCCGCCACCGGGCCGGCGACATGCGTGCCGTCGCCGAACAGCAGCAGCGCGCGGTCGCAGAAGCGCAGCGCGAAGTTGGGGTCGTGCAGCACCATCGCGCAGGCGACGCCCTCGGTGCGCGCGCGGCGGGCGAGCAGTTCCAGCGTGGCGATCTGGTGGTTGAGGTCGAGGTGGGCAAGGGGTTCGTCGAGCAGGCACAGCCGGGTCTGCTGCGCGAGCAGCGCGGCGATGGCGACGCGCTGGCGTTCGCCGCCGGACAGGGTGCGCAGCTCGCGGCTTTCCATGCCGGCGAGGTTCATGTCGGCCAGCGCGGCGCGGGCGATGCGCGCGTCGGAAGGCGATTCCCACGACCAGCGCGAGAGGTGCGGATGGCGGCCGGTGAGCACGGTTTCGAGCACCGTGCTGGCGAAGGCATCGCCGCGGTCCTGGCCGAGCCAGCCGCGCAGCCGTGCGGCGGCGCGCAGACCGAGATCGGCGTAGGCCTGGCCGTCGATGCGCAGCTCTCCGCCATCGGGCGGTCGCAGGCCGGCCAGCGTGGCGAGCAGCGTCGACTTGCCGGCGCCGTTGCGGCCGAGCACCGCCAGCCGGTCGCCGGCGCCGAGCGCAATGTCGAGATCGCGGCAGATCCGGTTCGTGCCGATGCTGACCGAGAGATGGCGGGCTTCGAGGATCATCGGCGGCCCAGCAGATAAAGGAACACCGGTACGCCGATCAGCGCGGTGAGCACGCCGACCGGCAACTGGACCGGCGCGGCGATGGTGCGCGCCAGCGTGTCCGCCAGCACCAGCAGGCTGCCGCCCGCGAGCACCGACGCGGGCAGCAGCAGGCGCTGGTCGTTGCCCATGTTCATGCCGATGGCCAGGCGCACGAGATGCGGCACGATCAGGCCGACGAAACCGATCGCCCCGGCCGTGGTGACGGCGATGGCCGTCGCCAGCGAGGCGACCACGTAGATCATGCGGCGCAGGAAGGGCACGGCGACGCCGAGCGCCATGGCCGCGTCGAAGCTGCGCGCCAGCAGGTTGAGCTCGCGCGCGAAGGGCAGCGTGGCCGCGAGCGCGACGAAAAGCACGGCGAGCAGCGCCAGCGGATCGAGGCCCTGGTTCGCCTGCGAGAGATCGCCCATCAGCCAGAACAGCATGCCCTGGAGCTTCTGCTCGGGCGCCAGCGTGAGGATCAGCGCGACCACGGCGCCGCAGCCGGCCGCGACGACGACGCCCGTGAGCAGCAGGCGCGTCTGCGTCCAGCTGCCGTCGCCGTGCGCGATGCCGAACACCAGCAGCATCGCGGCCAGCGCCCCGGCGAAGGCGAGGCCGGGTACCGCCAGGCCGGCGAGCCCGAGCAGGATGGCCAGGAGCGCGCCGACCGAGGCGCCGCCGGAAACGCCGAGCACGTAGGGATCGGCGAGCGGATTGCGCAACAGCACCTGCATCAGCGCGCCGGCCAGCGCCAGCAGGCCGCCGCAGGCGAAGGCCGCCAGCGCGCGCGGCAGGCGCAGTTCGAACACGACTTGCCGGGACAATGCGCTCGACCAGTCGACCGCCACGGCGCCCACCGCGACCGCCAGCGCCAGGCTCGCCGCCGATGCGACGATCAGCGAGAGAAGAACGAGCAGGGCGCGGCGGCGGGTGGGCATGCCGTTTAAAACCTGTAGCGCGCCGTCACGTAGCCGGCGCGGGGATTTGCCGGATAGTAGGAGGCGCCAAAGCCGTAGTCATAGGCCAGCGTCGCGTGCTTCTTGTCCGTGAGGTTGGCGATGCGCAGCGCCAGTTCCCATCGGGCGAGTTGCCATCGCGATTGCCAGTCGAGCGTCGTATGGGCCGTCAGCTTCCCGCGCGCGTTGGCTTCGTCGCCGCCGAAGTGGCGCTTGCCGACATGGTTGGCGAGCATTGCGTGGCTGCCGAGCGTGCCGCCGTCCCAGCTCAGCATCGCGGTTGCGCGCGTGGCCGGCACCAGCGGAATGGTGTTGCCGTCATCGATGCCTTCGCGGAACTCGGCGTCCTTCCGATTCAAGGCCACGTCGAGCCGCCAGTCGCGCGCCAGTTGCCAGCGACCATCCACCTCGACGCCGCGATGGCGCGTCTTCTGCATGTTCTCGTTCTGGAAGGTGGCGTTGTTCCAGGTGATCTCGTCGCGCATCTTCAGGTCATAGACGGTCACCTGCACGCTGTGGCGGCCGAAGCGCCACTCGGCGCCGATGTCGATGCCCTTGCCGCTTTCCGGCTTGGGCGGTGGCAGGGCGAAGCCGCCGAAGGTGGTCAGCTCGTCGAGCACGGGATACCTGAAGGTGGTGCTGGCCTTGGCGAACAGCTTCCAGGCCGGCGCCGCCTGCCAGACCAGGCCGAGTTCCGAGGCCGTCTCGCGGCTGGTGCGATCCGAATCCGAGGCGGCCGCGCTGTCTTTGGCGCGCGTGGCATAGCGTTGCTGGCGGGCGCCGAGGGTGACCGCCAGGCTGTCCATGGGCCGCGTGGTGTTGTGCAGATAGAAGCCGCTGCCGTCGCGGTCGAGCCGGAGGGTGCCAAGGCGCGCCGCGTGCGGGTTGGCGTGGCGGTCCTGGTCGAGGCGCGCGTCGGACCAGTCCATGCCGATCACCGTCGTGCTCTCCATGCCGCCGAGACCATGCGCCCAGCGCAGGCGCGGCGTGAAGGCGACGGTGCGCACCTCGGCGTCGCGGTAGGACGACCAGTTCGATATCCACGACTGGTTGCGCGAATGCTCGAAGGAGAGTTCCGCCGCGGCTTCCAGGCCGGATGCGATCTGCATGCGCAGGCCCGGACGAACGTACTGGTTCTCGCGCTTGGCCCGGCTGTCCATCGTCTCCGCCGCGCGCGGGTCGCTGGCGAACCGGGCGGCGGTCAAGGAGCCCGGCAGGCCGAAGCGCAGCGAACTGGCGCCGATCTCGGCGTAGGCCTCGCCACCGGCGAGGGCGTGCGACAGCCGGGCCGAACCGGCGGTGGAACGGTGCTCGTTGTTGTGGCGGTACTCGTCGCTCGCCACGTGCTCGGCGTTGAGCGCGATGTGGTGGCCGCCCAGGGTCTTCGACACGCTCGCGGCGAACTTGCGGTAGTCGAAGCTGCCGGCGCCGGCCGACACTTCGCCCGCCTCGCCGCGGCCGCGGTTGGTGATGATGTTGATGACGCCGGCCACGGCCTGGTCGCCGTGCAGCACGGCGCCGCTGCCGCGCACGATCTCGATGCGCTCGATGCTTTCCACCGGAATGCCGCGCCAGTTCGCCGAACTGAAATCGAGGCTGTCGAGCCGGCGGCCGTCGACCAAAGTCAGTGTTCGCAGCCCGCCGTTTTCGCCGAAGCCGCGCAGGTTCACCGAGGCGTCGGCGCCCAGGCCGCCGTAGAGCGAGCGCATGTCGATGCCGGCGCGCGTCGCCAGCAGGTCGGGCAGGCTGCCGGCCGGCGTGCGGGCGATATCCTCGCGGGTGATGGTGGTGATGTTGGCGGCCGCATTGCGGTCGGTGTCGTCGAAGCGCGTGGCGGTGACGATCACCACCGGCGAATCGGCGGCGACGGCGGAGGCGGGCGGAACGAACAGCGCCGCCAGGGCGGCGGCGACGGGGCGTGATGACATGACAACTCCCTGTATCCGGCCAGCATTCCCGCAGGCCGGGCATGACAGAACGGAAACACCAAGGGAGAGGGAAACCAGGCGAAGCCGGCAGCCGCCTCCCGCGACATTTCCACCGTTGTGCGTGGCCGGTCTCCGGGCTCGCGAGTCTTGGCGCGTCGCCTTCCCGGAACCGATACCGCGGCCTCCAGTGGCTCGATGACGCGCCCGCACTTGCTTACCGTTGCGGGGGCAGCACAGGCATTGCCGGCGTTGCGTGCCGGCGCACCTGTTTCCCGTTTCACCCGAATGCCGAAGCGGCAACCGGGCACCACGAACAGCCGCGATTGTAGCACCCGGCATGCTCCGCACGGAGGGCGCGACGAGGAGCGGCGAACTGCGGTTCGACATGCAGAACCACGCCTTACTGCTTGACCATCAAAGAGTTTTCGACCAAACTTCCATGCCATGGAACTTAATCTTTCTTCTCTCGAAGCCAAGGTCGAGCAAGTCGTGAACTTCTGCGAGCAGTTGCGCCAGGAGAATCTGGCGCTGCGCGAACGGGTTGCCCGGCTCGAACAGGAGAAGGAAAACCTGGCCGAACGCATGACGGTCGCGCGCGAGCGCCTCGAAACCATGATGGAAAAACTGCCAGCGGAATGAGCGCCAACACCCTCGACATCAAGATTCACGGCAAGGAATTTCGCGTCGCCTGCGCGCCGGAGGAAAAGGACGACCTGCTGGCCGTGGTCGCCTTCCTCGACTGGAAAATGAGCGAGATCGCCAAGCAGACCAAGAGCTCCGGCGAGCGCCTGGCGGTCATGACCTCGCTCAATCTCGCGCACGAGTTGATCTCGCTCAAAGATCCGATGAGTTCGTTTGACGCGCGGGACGCGAAGCGTAGAATCGCCGCCATGGAAGCACGCTTGGACGCGGCTCTGGCTCCCCAGGAAAGCCTCTTCTAGCCAGCTTCCGCAAGTTTCCCTGCGGTGTTTGCCAAGGTCGTGATGCCTTTGAACCAATGTCTTCGTGACACGGTTGCAGCCCATCGACGCCGCTGTTGTGAGCGTTCCTCGTTGAACGCACCTGATGCGGCAGGAACGCGACCCACCTGAACCCAGGTTCAGGACTATCGGCCTAGCGGCACACGCGGGGAATCCTCCACGGAGCACGGATTTGTCCGTGCTCTTTTTTT
>CAZRRI010000036.1:0-19870 GCA_964602565.1 uncultured Rhodocyclaceae bacterium
TACTTCTTGAGCACCATCTCGACGAGCTGCACCGCCGAGGCGATGATGACGATGTAGGAGATCAGGCGCAGGAACTCGAGGTGGAAGGCCGTCAGCAGCAGGTTGAGGCCGTAGGCGCACAGCGAGGCGACCAGCATGACGAAAGTGGTCGCCACGCCCATCGGAAAGGCCGTGTCCAGCCTGCCCGACACGCCGAGGAACGGACACAGGCCGAGGAACATGGCCAGCACGAAGTTGTTGGCCAGGAGCGCATTGACGAAGATCTGGAAGGCGGTCTCATGCATGTTGGCCGGCCTCCGTCGGTTTTTGCTCCTTGCGCCGCGCGCGCCACGAGAAGAACAGCAGCCAAGCGCCGAGCACGAAGAAGCCGCCCGGCGGCAGCACCATGATGACCCAGGGCTGGAAGCTCTCGCCGAAGAGGGAGAGGCCGAACAGCGTGCCGGCGCCGAGAATCTCGCGCACGGAGCCGAGCGCGAAAAGGCCGATGGTGAAACCGATGCCCATGCCGAGGGCATTATGGACGGCGGCCATCGGCGGATTCTTGGAGGCGTGCGCCTCGGCGCGGCCGAGGATGATGCAGTTCACGACGATCAGCTGGATGAAGGCGCCAAGCGCGTCGTAGAGCGCGAGACTGATCGCCTGGATGATGTAGTCCACCGCCGTGACGAAGGTGGCGATGATGACGATGTAGGTGGCAATGCGCACCTCCTTCGGCACGATGTTGCGCATCATCGAAACCAGCAGGCACGAACAGACCAGGACGAAGGTCGTCGCCACGCCCATGGAGATGGCGTTGATGGCGGAAACGGTGACGGCGAGCGCCGGGCACATGCCCAATACCATGACGAAGACGGGGTTCTGCTTCCAGATCCCCTCCATGAATTCATCCCATCGCTGGGTGGTCGCGGGTGTCATGACTTGCTTCCGATCTTGTCGAGGTTCGGCGCCAGCCTGGGCAGCAGCGCCTGCGCGGTGTCGTTGATGGCCTTGCCGACCGCGCGCGAGGTGATGGTGGCGCCGGCGATGGCGTCGATCTGCCAGGCGTCGGTCTTGCTGCCGTTCTTCACTGTTCTGATCTCGTTGGCCAGCGCCTTCATGTCGGCGGTCAGCTGGGCATCGAGTTCCTTGAAGTTCTCGAGGAAGGCCTTGTCCGTGATGATCTTGTCGCCGATGCCGGGCGTCTCGCGCATGGAGACGACGCCGATGTTCCTGACGCACTGGCAGGCGGGGTCGTAGCCGAACATGACGCGCACGATGTCGGCATAGCCCTTGGCGCCGCCCTCGGCGGCCACGCCGACCAGATTGCCGGCCTCGTCGTAGCCGGCGAAGAACCTGATCGCTCCCGCCGGCGGCGCTTCGGCGCCCGCCTTGTCGATGCTGCCTTCCGCCTTGGCGTGGAACTCCTCGATCGACTTCGCCGCGGGTACGACCTTGAACACGGCGCGCTCCATGGCGATGCGCTTGTTGGCGGCGACGGCATCGTAAGTGCCCTGGTAGGCGCCGACGATGACCAGGCCGCAGATCGCCGAGACGAGCCCGAGCGTGCGGATCATCGCGCCGGTCGGCGTGGCCGGGGCCTGGTCACTGATTGGGTGTTCTGCGCTCATTGGGTTTGGGCTTGTTCTTCAGGATGCGCTTCTTCGGCGTCACCGCGCCCGCGTCCTCGCGGGAAATGTAGCTGGGACTCAACGGATAGGAAGCCCCGCGGCGCGCCGCCAGCGCGCTCTTGCCGAAGGGCGTGGGCTGGGTGATGCGCTCGATCAGCGGCGTCGCCGCGTTGGCGAGCAGGATGGCGTACATCACGCCTTCCGGCAGGCCGCTGTAGTAGCGGATCACGACCGTCAGGAGGCCGATCAGGCCGCCGTAGAGCCACATGCCGCGCGGCGTGACCGGCGAGGTGGCCATGTCCGTCGCCATGTAGACGGCGCCCAGGATCAGGCCGCCGGAAAACAGCATGAAGAACGGGTTCGGATAATGCGTGGGGTTGAAGGCGAACAGCGCCCACGCCACGACCGCCGCGCCGCCGAGAATGGATATCGGAATCCGCCAGTCGAGATAGCGGCGCAGCGCCAGGTACAAGCCGCACAGCAGGATCAGCAGCGGCGAGGGGCCGACCGCCATGTGTCCGGACAGCGAGGTGATCAGCTCGTTGGCGCCGACCATCACGCCGTCGAACTTCCACTTGGCCAGCGGCGTCGCCCCGGCCAGCGCGTCGAGATTCTTCGCCTTCAGCCACGGCACCGCGTCGGCCGGCATCATCAGGGGCCAGGCCAGGCTGGAGGGGATGAACTCGGTGAAGCGGCCGGGCAGGAAGGACGGCGTGTAGGTGGCGATGGCGGTCGGGAACGCCGCCTGCGCGAACGCCCGCCCCACCAGGGCCGGATTGAACACGTTGAAGCCGAGGCCGCCGAACAGCCCCTTGCCGAGCCCGATGGCGACGAAGCCGGCGATGGCGCCCATCCAGAGCGGGAAACCGGGCGGCAGGGTCAGCGCCAGCAGCAGGCCGGTGATGGTGGCCGAGTAATCGCCTAGGTTGCCGGCCTGCGTGCCGGTCCTGACCAGCCAGCGCTCGGTGAGCAGGCAGGCGCCGGTCACCACCACGATCGAGGCCAGCGCGGAGATGCCGTACTGGTAGATGTAGAAGGCGCAGATCGGCAGCAGCGACCAGACCACGTTGAGCATGATCTTCTCGACGGTGCGCTCGCCGCGCACGTGCGGGGCGGGGCGGATCTCGACGGTGCCCATTTACGCCACGGCCCTTTCCCGAAGAATCTGCTTGGCCACCCGGAACTGCTGCACCAGCGGGATGTTGGACGGACAGACATAGGTGCAGCAGCCGCATTCGAAGCACTCGCCCAGGTGGTAATCGCTGCCCATCAGGTCGTACTCGCGCTTGGCGGCCAGCATGCCCAGCGTCGATGGATTGAGTCCCATCGGGCAGGACTCGACGCATTCGCCGCACTTGATGCACGGATAGGTCTTGCGCCGGTCGTTGGTCAGCATATCGTCATGGCGGAACACCAGCACGCCCGACACGCCCTTGGTAATGGGCACGTCCAGCGAGGCGATGGCCTGGCCCATCATCGGCCCGCCAAGGATCACCTGTCGCCGGTCGAGCCCCGCCCTGGCCTCGACGCCGGCATGGTCCATCATGAACTTCAGCGGCGTGCCGATGGCGACGCGATAGTCGCCGGGCCGGGCCACGCCGGGACCGGTGACGGTGATCACGCGCTCGGTCAGTCCCTGGCCCAGCGGCAGCAGCTTGCCCAGCGCCGTCAGCGTGCCGACGTTGTTGACCACCATGCCCATCGACACCGGCAGCTGACCCGAGGGAATCTCGACGCCGAACAGTGCCATCAGCAGCATCTTCTCCGAGCCCTGCGGATACTTGGTCGGCACCGCTTCGGCGTGGATCGCGCCCTCCGGCGCGTCGGCGCGCGCGATGGCCGCCTCCACCGCCTCGACGGCTTCCGGCTTGTTGTCCTCGATGCCGACGATGGCGCGCACCGCCCCGGTGACGCGCATGGCGTAGCGGATGCCGCGCACCAGATCGTCGGCCTCCTCGACCATCACGCGATGGTCGCAAGTGAGATAGGGTTCGCACTCGCAACCGTTCACCACCAGGGTGTGCACCTTCGCCTGTTTGGGCACGGACAGCTTGGCGTGGGTCGGAAAGGCCGCGCCGCCCAGGCCCACCATGCCGGCGTCCCAGATCGCCTGCAGGATGTCGGCGCCGGTGGCCGCCGCCATGTCGCGCGGCATGCCCCACAAGTCCTCCTGGGTCGCCCCCGCCTGGCTGCGAATGACGATCGCCTGGGCCCAGGGGCCGCGCGCGGTCGGCCGCAGCTCGATGGCCTCGACCACGCCGGTCACCGGCGCGTGGTGCGGCACCGACAGCCAGTCGTCGGCGCGCGCGATCGGCTGGCCGCGCACGACCTCCTGGCCAACCTTGACGACCGGATGCGGCGGCTTGCCGATGTGCTGCACCAGCGGCACCGTCACGCGCGGCGGAAAAGGCAGGCGGCGGATGCGGCGGTCGGCCGTGGCCTCCTTGCGCGAGGGCGGATGCACGCCGCGCTGGAAGGCCTCGCCCCGGAAGTAGTTGAGGAGCTTCATACGGCCTAGTTGAACTTCGCCGCCCGCGCCATCAGCTTGTCCAGCCCCGGCTCGGCGGGATTCCACGGCGTGCCCGGATGAATGCAGCCGGCCGTGCATTTCTCCGCCGCCTTGACGATGTCGGCAAACTTTGCGCCCTTCGGGTTGGTCACCACGGCCAGTTTCTGGTCGTTGTACGCGAACGTCTTGGGCGCGATGGCGATGCATTCGTCGCACGCGGTGCACTCGGGCGTCTCGATCCAGACCGGCTCATGGCCCTCGGCGGCCGGCGTGTCGCCACCACTGACTTTCGCGGCGCCCGCCGCCGGCGCGGCCGCGATGTCGCTGCCCATCACGCCCAGGCTGGCGGTGATCTTGGCGATCAGTTCGGCGCGCACGCGCTCGGCGACGCCCGCGCTGTCCTCGGCGACGCGCCCGGTTCCGGCGACATCCTTCAACTGGCGCCAGAAGTGCAGCCGCTCCTCGGTGGAACGGGTCAGTTCCTCGGTGACCAGCAGGCGCGACAGCCGGTTCCTGGCGTCGACCGCCCAGATGTAGGGGAACTTGCCTTCGCGCTGGTCGGCGTCGAGCCGGAGGAAGTCGGCGATGGGCAGCATGTCGTCGTTCCAGGTCTCGGGCGGCGCCTTCTTGAACTGCTTGCCGAAGCGCGCCTCGGTGGCAGCGAAATCGGCGAAGGTCATGGGCAGTTCCATCGACTTCTCGTTGCCGCCGTCGTCCTTGTACTTGAGCGCGTAGGTCGGCCAGTCGGCATCGATCGCCGGATTGCCCTCCAGGCTCACCGTTTCGCCGAAAGTGATGCCGGCATCCGGATCGAAGCGGAACAGCGGATAGGCGCGCGATTCCACCGCCAGCTTGCTCTGCCGCACGGAGGTATCGTCGCCGACGCCGTGTTCCGGCGGGCAGACGGCGTAGATGTTGAACAGCGCCGGCCGCCGCGAGTTGAGGCCGTCGATGTAGCTTTCGAGCAGATGATTGACGTGGGCGATCGTGCCCTGCATGACGTAGGCGGTGCGATGCGCCATGCCGATCAGGCTGATCTCCTTGCGCGTTTCCTGCTTGCCTTTCTGGGCCTTGCCGTAGGGCGCCATGTCCGACACCTGACCGATGAAGCCGGAGGTGCAGGCCTGGCCGCCGGTATTGGAATAGACCTGCGTGTCGACGACGAGCACCTTGATCGGCATGCCGGACATCAGCGCGCGCGACAGGTTCTGGAAGCCGATGTCGTACATCGCGCCGTCGCCGCCCACGCTCACCACCGGCGGGCAGAGCAGCCATTCCTCCTCGCTGAACTGGCGCCAGTCGAAGCGGCGGAAGAAATCCTCGTGGCGCTCGGGCAGGTAGTCGCCCTGAAGCTCCATCTCGGCCAGCCGCACGGCCTTGAAGCCTTCGGCCATCTTGGCCATGTGGCCCTCGAACAGGCCCATCGCCACCGATGGCGAGTCCTGGAAGAGATGCGAAGTCCAGGGGAAGGGATAGGGGTGGTAAGGATAGGTCGAGCCCCAGACCGAGGTGCAGCCCGTGGAGTTGACGATGCCCATCTCGGCGCGGCCGCGCTTGCTCGGGCCTTCGAGGTAGCGCCACTTGAGATCCTTGAGCTTCTCCAGCGTCCGCGCGACCGTGCGCATCCAGACCGGATCGATGGGCTGCGAAGGCTTGCCGGCCGATACGCGGTCGGCGAGCTTGCCGAGCGTCAGGTCGGATTCCCGGGCATCCTCCACCGCCGCCAGCATGGCCCGCGTGTCGCCCACGTCCATCGACTCCGTGACCTTGAGGCGGATGCGCTGCTCGAGGCCGGCGATCAGGCTATCCAGCTTCTCGACGAACGCCTTGACGCGCGGCTGCATCAACGCCGTGACGGTCGATGTGAACAGGTGGATGGCGGTCTTCTCGCCGCAGCCCAGGCAGGCGCCGTCGCCGCAGTTCATCGACTGGTAGTGGTGCTTGTCGAGCAGCAGGGTTTCCAGCGCGCCGATCTTCTCGTCGAGGCTGTCGATGCGGCTGTACTCCCTGGGCGTGCTCGGCAGGCCGAGCCAGAAATTCCAGTCGTCGCGCAGCCTGGCGACGGATTCGTCGGTCTGGGTCACCATCTTCAGCGCGCCATCCTCGCAGACATCGACGCACAGCGCGCAAGCCTTGCAGGTGATCGGGTTGATGGTGATGGAGAACAGGCCGCCGGCGCCCTTGGCCTTCTTTTCCTTCAGGGTCCAGTAGGGCTTGGTGGTGGCGAACTGGAAGTCGCCCAGTTCGGCGCTGAACAGCTTGAATTCCTCGGCCATCCTGGCGCGGTCGACCTCGGGCGCCTCGGCGATGGTCGCCTCGATCGCCGGCCCGATCAGCGGCGAGACCGCGACGCCGTCGCCGGCGACCGATGCCCGCAGGCGTTTCTCGACGTTGCGCACGGCGCGGCGCAGGAAGCGCGTCGGCGTGCCGCGCGTCTCGATGCGATTGACGATGGTGTTGAACACGTCGGCGACCGACGAGACAAGGCCGGGAATCGCGCTATCCGGGCATTCCGTGTAGCAGTTGCCGCAAGCCGTGCAGTTTTCGGGAATCCAGACCGGATGCTCGAAGCGGATGCCGGTCATGTCGCGGTAAACACCCGTGGCCGCGGGCATCATGCCGGTGCCGATGAAGGGATCGACCAAATTGTCCGAGCCCTTGCCGGTGGCGTAGAAATGGCCGGTCTGCTCCCAGAAGCGGTGGATGTCGGCGACCTTGCCATCGGCTTCGGGCAATTGCCGCAGCATCACCGGCAGGCCGGCTTCTTTCCTTGCCAGCGCCTTGCGCGAAGCGCCGACCGGCTTGTCGGTGATCTCGTGCATTTCCACGAAGCCGCGTTTCACGACCTTGAGATTGTTCTGCACCACCGCCGCGCCCTTGCCGCCGAACTTCGACTGCAACTGCGCCTCGATGGCCTCGAACAGGCGCTCCTCGCTCAGCCCGGCATTGGCCATCACCGGGCTGGCGGCGAAGAAGGCGCCCTGGAAGGCGATGCCCTGCATGCGCAGCTGCAGGTCGGCCGAGCCGGCCTCCTCGCGGGCGATCTGGAAGGCATCGAGGTAGAAGACGCGGATGTCGTTGTCGACGATCTGCTTCTGCATCCACAGCGGGAAGCTCGCCCAGAGATCCTCGGCGGAGCGGTTGCTCTGCACGATGAAGACGCCGCCCTTCTTCAGGCCGGCCACCGGGTTGGAGTGCTCATGCACGTTGGGGTCGGGCGAGAGCACGACGTCGACGTACACGTACTCGCAGTTCACGCGGATCGGTTCCGGCGCCGCAGACAGGTAGTAGGTGGTCGGCTGGCCCTTCTTCTCCGAGCCGTACTTCGGGTTGGCCTTGATGTCCCAGCCGAGCAGTTCGTAGAGCGTCATCGCCAGGTTCTTGCCGGTGGTGATGGCGCCCCAGCCGCCGACCGAGTGCATGCGCACGGTGATGGCGCCCTTGGGCAGCAGGTTGGGGTTCTCCGAACCGCGCACCGCCAGTTCCTTGACGCGCGGATAGGCGTCGTGCAACTGCTGCTGGTGGATCTCGTCCTTGGGATTGAGCGGGTCGCGCGCGAAGTCGACCGACAGATAGAAGAACTTGCGGCGCGCTCCGTTCGGCAGCATGTTCTCGACGGCGCCGATCAGGGCCTCGGGCTGCATGTCGCGCGAGCCCAGGCCGAAACAGCCGGAATACAGGCGCGGCACGTCGCCGGGACCGTAGCTCGCGTATTCCGGGTACGGCTTGTCGCCCTCGACGGTGCCGCCGCCGTTCTCGATGCACTTGGCCATCGCGGCGCGGATCTCGCGGATCAGCGGCAGGTCTTCGGCAAGCGGCTGGTCGGTGCGTTCGAGAATCGTCACGCCCTTCTTGCCGCGCAGGACGTGGCCGACGAGATCGCCCGGGAACGGACGGTACATGGTGATGTTCACGACGCCGACCCTGAGGTTGCGCGTCGCGCGCAGGTAGTCGGCCACGGCTTCGGCCTGGACGATCATCGAGCCCATGCCGACGATCAGGTACTCGGCATCCTCGGCGAGGTAGGTCGAGATGCGGTTGTAACGGCGGCCGGTCAACTCAGCGTACTCGGCCATGCACTGCTCGGCGAGTTCCCCGATATGGTCGAAGAAGTAGGGGCGCTGGGCGGCGACGGCCTGCATGTAGGCATCCTGGTTTTGCACCACGCCGGAAACCATCGGCACATCGACGTCCCAGATCGCGGGCACGCGGCGGCGCCTGGGGCCGAGGATCATCCGCTGCGCCGGCGTCGGCGTGTCGATGATGTCGTCGGGCTTGCCGAGGAATTCGGCGACCAGTTCGCGCTCGGGCAGGCGGGCCGATTCGATCAGGTGCGTGGTCAGGAAGCCGTCCTGGCCGATGATCGCCGGCGTCAGCGACAATTCGGCCAGCTTGCGGCCGATCAGGTTGAGGTCGGCCGCCTCGGTGGCGTTCTTGGCCATGACCTGGATGAAGCCGGTGTCGTCGACGCAGTGGTAGTCGTCGTGGCTGCAATGCACGTTGAGCGAGGCCTTGGTGATGGCGCGGCAGCCCATGTTGAGCACATAAGGCAGGCGCTTGCCGACGGCGCCGTAGAGCGATTCGTGCATGAAGGCGACGCCCTGCGCCGACGAGAAGTTGGTGGCGCGCAGGCCGGCCATGGACATGCCCGCCGTCACGCCCGCCGCCGCGTGCTCGGACTCCGGCTCGACGAAGATCAGCGGCCGGTCGGAGATGTTGAGATGGCCGGCGGCGACGGCCTCGGCCCAGTATTCGCCCATCTGCGTGGAGGGCGTGATCGGGTAGGCGCCCGCCGCGTCCGAGGCCTCCTGCTCGACATGGATGACCGCGGTATTGCCATCGACCGCGTCGCGGATGCCCGGGTACTTCACCGCCCGGGTTTCCTTGCCGGCGCCACCGGACTCCAGAAGCGAAAACTGAAAAAGTTTCTTGAACATGGCGAACTCCTCGATCTGGAAATCAGTGCAGCACCGGCAAGGGCTCGTTGCGCAGCACTTTCTTGGCCACGGCGCCCTTGACCGGAAGGTTGGGGTTGTCGAACCAGACGATGGCGCCGGTCGGACAGCGTTCGATGGGCACCCGGGTGGCCCACGCGTTCAGTTCGTAATTGACGACGGCAAGGTTGCCATTGAGCTTCATCAGGCCCGGCGGCGCGTCGGCGACGCACTTGCCGCACGCGGTGCAGGCGACTTCGCAGGATGCCTCGGCGGTGTCGCCGTCCGCCTGGTTCTTGCAGGCCACCCACAACTGGCGGCTGACCGGCTCCAGCGAGAACAGGCCCTTGGGGCAGATTTCGACGCAATCGTTGCAGGCCGTGCACTGGCCGGCATCGACGACCGGCAGGCCGTGCAGGTCCATGTGGATGGCGCCGAAGGTGCAGACGTTCGCGCAGTCGGCCAGCCCCAGGCAGCCCCAGGCGCACTCCTTGCCGCCGCCCGACACCACGGCGGCCGCGCGGCAGGAATCGTGGCCGGCGTAACGCGCGCGCAGAAACGCGACGTGACGACCGCCGGCGCAGGCCAGCCGCGCCACTTTCTTCTCGACATCGCCGGCGGCAACGCCCAGAAGATCGGCGATGCCATTGCGCTGTTCGGGCGAACTGACCGTGCATTGGGCCGGCATGAGGTCGCCCGCGACCACTTTCTCGGCGAATGCCCGGCAGCCCGGCTGGCCGCATGCGCCGCAGTTGGATTTCGGCAGGCGGTTTTCCACCTCCTCGATGCGCGGGTCCTCGAAGACGAACAGCTTGCGGTTGGCGAAAGCCAGCATGCCGGCCAGGCCGATGCCCAGCGTGGCCATGAACCCTCCGGCAATCGCAAGACCTGAATAATCCATCGAGGCTCCCGAGTCGAGTCGTTCGCCGCAAGCGCGGCAAGAAGGAACGAAGTACGCGAAACGAGCTTCCTCGACTTGCACCTTGCGGGCGCATCGTCGGGAACTCTCACGGCGCGGCCGGAGATCCAGTCCGGCCTACTCGACGGGAGAAAGGGTTGCCATCTCCCCACTGCACACGAGACCGGTTGCGTCGATCCCGTGTTCGTGACAAGGAGAAGTATAGGCAATATCGCCGCATTGCAGCAAAAAAATTATCTTTTCCATTAATAAGTTATATCGTTTCGGGCTGGAAAAATACTTTTCGCCATGTGAAACAGAGGCGGCGCCACCGGCGCCCCCGTCGGCGTGCCGCCACGGCTGACTTTCGGCCGCCGGGCCGGCGCGGCCGAAACCGGCGGCGCACCGATTCAGGCACAATTCGGCCCTCCATGCTTGCCGTCTCCGCCCTCTCCTGTCTTCGCGGCGAACGCCGCCTCTTTTCCGATCTTGCCTTCGAGCTGGCGCCGGGAGAGTGGCTGCACGTCCAGGGCGAAAACGGCGCCGGCAAGACGACGCTGCTGCGCGCGCTGGTCGGCCTGTCGCATCCGGACGAGGGCGAGATTCGCTGGAAGGGCGCCCCGATCCGCGAGCTGGGGGAAGACTACCGCCGGGAAATGCTCTACCTCGGCCATTACGGCGCCGTGAAGGAGGAACTGACGCCGCTGGAGAATCTCCGGCTGGCCGCCGCCCTGGATGGCCGCCAGCTCGACGACCGCGAAGCGATCGCCACGCTGCACCGTTTCGGGCTCAAGGGTCGCGAAGAATTGCCGGTGCGTTTTCTTTCCGCCGGCCAGAAGCGGCGCGTGCTGCTGGCACGCCTGGTCACGAGGCAAGCGGTGCTGTGGGTGCTCGACGAGCCATTCACGGCCCTCGACGTCAAGGCTGTGGAAATGCTCTCGACGCTGATCGGCGAACACCTGGCGCAGGGCGGCATGGCCATCCTGACCAGCCACCAGGCCATGCCGATGGCCAACGGCAAGGTGGTTCGACTGTGAACGCCTTCGCGGCGATCGTCCGGCGCGACCTGTTGCTGGCCATGCGCCGCAAGAGCGAGGTGCTGACCGCGCTGTTCTTCTTCATCATCGTCGTCAGCCTGTTCCCGCTGGGCATCGGCCCCGAGCCCATCCTGCTGAAGAAGATCGCGCCGGGTGTGCTTTGGGTGGCGGCGCTGCTCTCCACCATGCTGTCGCTCAATCGCCTGTTCGCCACCGACCACGCCGACGGCACGCTGGAGCAACTGGCGCTCTCGCCGACTCCCCTCGGCGTGCTGGTCGCCGGTAAAATAGCCGCCCATTGGCTGACCTCCGGATTGCCGCTGGTACTGCTGGCGCCGGTGCTCGGCGTGCAGTTCGATCTGGACGCCTCGGCGCTGTGGATCCTGATCGTCGCGCTGCTGCTGGGAACGCCGTTGCTGTCGCTGATCGGCTCGATCGGCGCGGCACTGACGCTGGGGGTGCGTGGCGGCGGCGTGCTGCTGAGCCTGCTGGTGCTGCCGCTGTACATCCCGGCGCTCATTTTCGGCGCCGGCGCGGTCGAGGCCCACATATCGGGACTCGGCGCCGGCGGGCATTTGTCCTTGCTGGCCGCGCTTTTGGCGCTGGCCGTGTTCTTCGCGCCATGGGCGACCACGGCGGCCTTGAGGATTTCGCTTGAGTAATCGCATCGTCAACTGGTTCAAGTTCGCTTCGCCGCAGAGCTTCTATCCCCTCGCGGGGAAAATGATTCCGTGGTTCTGGGCGCTCGCGGCCATCTTCGGCATCGCCGGTCTCTGGATCAGCTTCTTCGTGGCGCCAACCGACGCGCAGCAGGGCGAGGGCTACCGCATCATCTTCATCCACGTGCCGGCCAGCTGGATGTCGATGTTCATCTATCTCGTCATGGCCGCCTGGGCCGGTCTCGGCCTCGCGCTCAACACGCGGCTCTCGGGCATGATGGCGCAGGCGCTGGCGCCGACCGGCGCGCTGATGGCTTTCCTGAGCCTGTGGACGGGCGCCCTGTGGGGCAAGCCGATGTGGGGCACCTGGTGGGTGTGGGACGCGCGTCTCACCTCCGAGCTGATCCTGTTCTTCCTCTACATCGGCTTCATCGCGCTGCAGGCCGCCATCGACGACCCGCGCCGGGCCGACAAGGCCGGCGCGATCCTGGCGCTGGTGGGCGTGGTGAACATCCCGATCATCTATTTCTCGGTCAAGTGGTGGAACACCCTGCACCAGGGCGCGTCCGTATCGCTGACCAAGTCGCCGTCGATGGCGCAGACCATGCTCTGGGGCATGCTGATCATGGCGCTCGCCTTCTGGATGTACTCGATCGCCGTGGCGCTGATGCGGGTGCGGGCCATCATTCTCGAACGGGAAAGCCACACCGACTGGGTGAAGGAACTGCGGGAGGTGAAACAGTAATGGCCCCCCACGCTCGCCGCATACAGCCAATGCGCGGCTCGCTGCCCCCCACGGGGGGGCGCATGCCTCCTTGGGGCGGCCCTACGGAGGCATCATGAACTGGAATTCGCCCGCGGAGTTCTTCGCCATGGGGGGCTACGGCCTCTACGTCTGGGGCAGCTTCGGCGCCTGCGCGCTGCTCATGCTCGCGGAACCAATCTTCGCCCGCAAGCGTCAGAACGACATTCTGCGCACCCTGCGCCGCGAGCGCATCGCGGAAGACCTGGAAAAGGACAACAAGTGAAACCCCGACACAAACGCGCCGCCCTCATCGTCGGCGGCCTCGCGGCGATCGGTGTCGCCGCCGCGCTTGTCCTCAACGCCCTCGACAGCAACATCGCCCTCTACGTGACGCCGAGCGAAGTCGCCGCCGGCAAGGCGCCGCAAGGCAAGGCTTTCCGTATCGGCGGCATGGTCAAGGAAGGATCGATCAAGCGCGACAACCTGACCGTGAACTTCGTCATCACCGACACGGCCAAGGACATTCCCGTTGCCTACACCGGCATCCTTCCCGACCTGTTCAAGGAGGGCAAGGGCGCCGTCGTGCAGGGCCGGCTCGGCTCCGACGGCAGGTTCGCCGCCACCGAGGTGCTGGCCAAGCACGACGAGAACTACATGCCGCCGGAAGCCCAGCACGCGGTCGACCAGGCGCAGAAGGCGCAGCAAACCCTGAAGCAGTGAACATGTCATGATTCCAGAACTCGGCCACTTCGCCCTCATCGTTTCGCTGCTGGTTTCCATCCTGCTCGGCGTCCTGCCGCTCGCGGGGATTCAGACCGGACGCCTGGCCTGGGTCGCCCTGGCCCGCCCCGCGGCCCAGGTCCAGTTCCTGCTCGTCGCCTTCGCCTTCGGCTGCCTGACTTGGGCCTTTTACGTCAACGACTTCTCGGTCGCCTACGTCGCCCAGCATTCGAATTCCCTGCTGCCGACGATGTACCGGCTCGCCGCCGTCTGGGGCGGCCATGAAGGCTCGCTGCTGCTCTGGGTGCTGATGCTTGCCGGCTGGACGCTGGCGGTCGCGGCGTTCTCGCGCCAGCTGCCCGAGGTCATGGTGGCGCGCGTGCTCGGCGTGCTCGGCCTGGTGACCGTCGGCCTGCTGGCCTTCGTCCTGTTCACCTCGAATCCCTTCGACCGCCTGCTGCCGGCGGCGCAGGACGGGCGCGACCTGAATCCGCTGCTGCAGGACCCCGGTCTCGTCTTCCACCCGCCGATGCTCTACATGGGCTATGTCGGCTTCGCGGTCGCGTTCGCCTTCGCCATCGCCGCCCTGCTCGCCGGCCAGCTCGATGCCGCCTGGGCGCGCTGGTCGCGCCCCTGGACGATCGCCGCGTGGATCTTCCTGACGCTTGGCATCGCTCTCGGTTCCTGGTGGGCGTATTACGAACTCGGCTGGGGCGGCTGGTGGTTCTGGGACCCGGTCGAGAACGCCTCCTTCATGCCCTGGCTGGTCGGCACGGCGCTGATCCATTCGCTCGCCGTCACGGAAAAGCGCGGCAGCTTCAAGAACTGGACCGTGCTGCTGGCGATCGCCGCGTTCTCGCTCTCGCTGCTCGGCACCTTCCTCGTGCGCTCGGGCGTGCTCACTTCCGTGCATGCCTTCGCCAGCGACCCGAGGCGTGGCGTGTTCATCCTGATGCTGCTCGCCGCCGTCGTCGGCAGTTCGCTTTTCCTGTTCGCGCTGCGCGCGCCGAAGGTCAGCCTCGGCGGCGCCTTCGCGCTGATTTCGCGCGAGACGCTGCTGCTCGTCAATAACGTGCTGCTGGTGGTGGCATGCGGCGCGGTCATGCTCGGTACGCTGTATCCGCTGCTCATCGATGCGCTGAACCTCGGCAAGCTTTCGGTCGGACCGCCCTACTTCAACGCCGTGTTCGTGCCGATCATGGTGCCGCTGCTGTTCCTGATCGCCGCCGGCCCGATCGCGCGCTGGAAGCACGCGGACCTGAAGGACATCGGACGCCGCCTGCGCATCGCCGCCGTCATCGCCATCGCCGCCGGCATCGGCTTGCCCTTCCTCGCCGGCCACTGGTCGCCGCTGGTGGCCATCGGACTGCTGGCCGCGATCTGGGTCATCGCGGCGTCCCTGTTGCAGATCGCCGAGCGCCTGAAAGTCAGCCGTGGCGCAACGCCAAGCTTCTGGGGCATGCACATCGCGCATCTGGGCGTCGCGGTCTTCGTCATCGGCGTCACCATGGTCGGCGGCTACCAGGAGGAACGCGACGTGCGCATGGGCCCCGGCGACACGGTCAGTGTCGGCGGCTACACCTTTACATTCGTCGGCGTGCGCGAGGCCGAAGGCCCCAATTACACGGCCGCCATCGGCGATGTCGATCTCGCCAAGGATGGCAAGGTCATCCGCCGACTGAATCCCGAAAAGCGCAACTACGTCACGTCGAGCATGCCGATGACCGAGGCCGCGATCGATTCGGGCCTCACCCGCGATGTCTATGTTTCGCTCGGCGAGCCGCTCGAAGGCAAGGACTGGGCGGTGCGCGTCTATTACAAGCCGTATGTCGACTGGATCTGGTTCGGCTGTCTGTTCATGGCGCTGGGCGGCCTGATCGCCGCGCTGGATCGCCGCTATCGTCTCAAGGTGCGCGGCCGGTCGGAGCGGACCGCGCTGGAGGGTGCCGCATCGTGAATCGCTTCCTGCTGCCGCTCGGCCTGTTCATCGTCCTGCTCGGCTTTCTCGCCGTCGGCCTGAACCGCGATCCGCGCGAGGTTCCGTCACCGCTGATCGACAAGCCGGCCCCCGAGTTCACCCTGCCGCATTTGCACGATCCGGGGAAAACGGTTTCGAAATCCGACATGCTCGGCAAGGTCTGGCTGCTCAACGTCTGGGCCTCCTGGTGCCCGTCCTGTCGCGAAGAGCATCCCGTCTTCAATGCCTACGCCAAGACACCCGGCGCGATACCGGTCGTCGGCCTCAACTGGAAGGACAATCGCGAGGACGGGCTGCGCTGGCTGGCGCGCTTCGGCGACCCCTATGCCGCGTCGGCCTACGACAACGATGGTCGCGTCGGCATCAACTTCGGGGTTTATGGCGCGCCCGAAACCTTCCTGATCGACAAGAACGGCGTCATCCGCTTCAAGAAGATCGGAGTCGTCACGCAGGAAGTTCTGGAAAAGGAAATCCTGCCCAGGGCAAGGGAGCTGGACAAATGAAACTCCTGCTCGCCGCCCTGGCATCCTTGTGTCTTGCCGGCGGCGTCGCCGCCCGCGAAGCCGTGCCCCTTGCCGAAGATCCGGCCGTCGAGGAGCGACTCGTCAACATCGCCAGCGAACTGCGCTGCCTGGTCTGTCAGAACGAGTCCCTCGCCGGCTCGCAGGCGCCTCTGGCGCAGGATCTTCGCCGCGAGGTGCGGGGCCTGATCAAGGAAGGCAAGTCGGATGTGGAGGTCAAGGACTTCCTGGTCAGCCGCTACGGCGACTTCGTGCTCTACCAGCCGCCGGTCAAGCCGACGACCTGGCTGCTCTGGGGCGGACCGTTCCTGCTGCTGATCGCGGGAGTCGCCACGCTGGTCTCTTATCTGCGCCGCCGGGGCAGCCAGGTAGGCAGGGTCGAGCTGACCGATGAAGAAAAGAAGCGCGCCGAGGCGCTGCTGAAAGACAACTCATGACCACTTTCCTGATTGCCGCGGCGCTGGTCCTGGCCGCGAGCCTCGCACTGCTTTCCCGCCCGTGGTGGCGCGGAAAACGAACGGAGACCGACACGCGGCGCGCCCTCAATGCCGCGATTTACCGCGACCAGATGCAGGAGCTGGAAAAGGACCGCGCCGGCGGCGAGCTCAACGACGCCGATTTCCAGGAAGCGCGGGCGGAACTGCAACGGCGACTGCTGGAGGATGCCACCGAGGCAACCGACGTCAAGGCAGGGGCTGGCGCGCCTTCGAGGCGCACGCTCGGCGTGCTTCTGGTCTTTCTGCCGCTCGCGGCTGCGAGCCTCTACTGGTGGCTGGGAAACCCGGGCGGCCTGGACCCAATGGCCCGGCGCGATTTCACCGCGTCCGACATCGAGGACATGGTCAGCAGCCTGGCGGCGAAGCTCGAGAAGGAACCCGGCAACCTTCAAGGCTGGCTGATGCTGGCGCGCTCGTACAAGGCGATGGGCCGTTTCGACGAGGCGGAGCGCGCCTTCGAGAAGGCCATGCCCGTCGTGGAAAAGGATGCGCAACTGCTGGGCGCCTATGCCGACCTGCTGGCCGCCAAGGCCGGCGGCAGTCTCGAAGGCAAACCGGAGCAACTCATTGCCCAAGCGCTCGCGCTGGACCCGGACGATCTGCAAAGTCTGTGGCTCGCCGGCACCGCGGCGTTCAACCACAAGGACTTTCCGGCGGCCGTGAAGCATTGGGAACGCGCGCTCAGGCAACTGCCCCCTGAGTCGGAAGACGCGCAGATGCTGAGCGGCATCATCGCGGAAGCGCGCCAGAAGGGCGGCCTGGAAGCCCGGCCTTAGCGAAGGCTGAAGCTCGGGCGAAGGCTGAAACTCGGGCGAAAAACCCGTCGCGGCGGAACGAAAAGAAACCCCTGACGGCGCGCTCGCGCCGTCAGGGGCGGGGATTGGACGCGTACAGACGCGTGACGCAACGTGGCGCAAAGTCAGCCGTGGCGGCACGCCGCCCGGCTGGCGGTCTTACTGCTTCTGATAACCGACGAACTTGTTGTCGACCAGCGGCGGCGCATCGACCTGCGGCACATGGCATTGCATGCAGTTGTGCCGGGCCATGGATATCTTGGTCTGCACCTTGCCCGAGGCCGGATCCTGGAAGTGGCTGTCACCGACCACAGGCGCGTTCTTCTCCTTGGACTTCTCGCGGCTGTGGCAACTCATGCACTGGTTCTCCTCGAGCGTGATTTCGTCGAAGTTGGCCACGGCATGCGGAATCAATGGCGGCTGGCCCTCGAAGGTCCGGGCGATCTTCTGCTGTAGCCCCGGCTTCGCGCCCTGGTAATCGCGCACCGGTGCGGCACGGTCCACCGCGGCGACGTCGTCGCCACGCATCGACTTGATCCCGGCGAACTGCTGGGCACACCCGAGCAACAAAGCGGCGGTCAGCGCCGCGGCCATCGTGACGGAACGTTTCATGATCGTCTCCCTTCCCATGAGAAATTGACAGCAGAAGAACCTAGGTGACCCGATTGCCCGTTGGTGACGCCGTTTCCGAACCCCCGAAGCGAGTACCGAAGGAAAAAACGTCTTTCGAGCAAACATCGATGCAGCGACCGCAGTTGGTGCAGTTCGCTTCCAGAATCAGTGGCGGCGCGCCGCCGATGGCCTTGAGCGCCGGCCGGATGACCTGCTGTTCCGGGCAGACGGCAAAGCAGTCCATGCAGTCGTTGCAGGCGGCACGGGCCGGCAGCCTGACGCGCAGCACGGAGAACTTGCCGATCAGGCTGTAGAAGGCGCCGACCGGACACAGGCGGCCGCACCAGCCGTGGCGCATGACGAACAGGTCGAGCAGAAACACCGCCAGCAGCACCGCCCAGGCCAGGCCGATGCCGAAGATCAGGCCGCGGTGCATCATGGTCACCGGATTGACCATCTCCCAGGCGATGGCGCCCGATATGGCGGCCGCGACGAAGGTCATGCCGAGCACCCAGTAGCGGGTCTGGCGCGATACATGGGCGCCGCCCTTGAGCCCCAGCCGCGTCCGCAGCCAATTGGCCAGGTCCGTCACCATGTTGACCGGGCATACCCAGGAACAATAGGTCCGGCCGCCCACCAGCAGGTAGAACGCCACGACGATCGTCACCCCGATCAGCGCGAGCTTTTCCGGCACGTGGCCGGTGACGAGGGATTGCAGCAACACATACGGGTCGGCGAGCGGCAGGATGTTCAGCGTGTAGCTGTAGCTGAGATTGCCCTTGACGATCCACAAGCCGTACCACGGCCCGACCAGAAACAGCGCCAGAATGCCGATCTGGCTGAAACGGCGGAGCAGCAGCCACTTGTGCGCCGAGAACCAGCCTTTCTCGGCGATCGCTTCGGCGCCGGGGCGAACCATCGATGCGGCGCTCACAGCTTGCCTCCCTGGAAAGCCTTGGGCAGACCGGAAGAGGCCTTTGGCCCCGCGGGCGCGGTGTCGGCGGGCGGCAGTTTGGACAAGCCCTTGCCGACCTCATACTTCATGCCCTCGGGCAGGTTGTATTGATGCTCGGCGTCCGGCGCCACCAGGCTGCCGCCGGCCTGCTCCTTCTCGACCCAGCCAAGCCGGTAATGTCCGGACAACTGTCCCTTGGCCATGTGGATCGGGAAAACCTTGATGGCTGCGATCTGGGTCGGGCATGCCTTTTCGCACTTGCCGCATCCCGTGCAGTGCTCGGAATGCACCACCGGAATGAACAGCGTATGCCGGCCCGTGCGGGTGTTGGTCTGGGTGTCGATGGAAATCGCCTTGTCGATCACCGGACAGACCCGGTAACAGATCTCGCAGCGCAGGCCGAGATAGCTGAGACAGGTTTCGTGGTCGACCAGCACGGCCACGCCCATCTTGGCCTTGTCGATATCGGTCAGCTCGTGGTCCAGCGCGCCGGTCGGACAGGCCTTCACGCATGGGATGTCCTCGCACATCTCGCAAGGCGCCTGGCGCGCCACGAAATACGGCGTGCCGGTGGCCATGGGTTCTTCCGGCTTGGCCAGATGCAGGATGTCGTACGGGCAGTCGCGCACGCACATGCCGCAGCGGATGCACGCACCGGAGAACTCGGCTTCGGGCAGGGCGCCGGGAGGGCGGATCGCCGCCGGCGGCAGCGCCGTGGCATGGCGGGCGTACAACCCGACGCCGAGCCCCAGCAGACCCACGCCGCACGCCAGGCGCGCGGTATCGGCAAGAAACTGACGCCGGGCTGCATTCGAACCCTTCGCTCTAGGTTTTGCTTCGCTGTTCATGATCACGGGACGGGGAGCAGGCCCCCTGCACTGCGCCCCGTTTTCATGAGATTAGTGGAATGGCCTCAGATTTTCACCACCTTGGCGGCGCACTTCTTGAAGTCCGTCTCTTTCGAGATCGGACAGGTGGCGTCCAAGGTAAGCTTGTTGACCAGGCGATGCTCGTCGAAGAATGGAACGAAGATCAAGCCCTCGGGAACCTTGTTGCGACCCTTGGTATCGACCCGCAACTCGATTTCGCCGCGGCGGGTGGCAACCTTGACCACGTCGCCCCGCTTGATGCCGCGCTTCTCCGCATCCTTCGGGTGCATCCAGACCACCGCATCCGGGAAGGCCTTGTACAACTCGGGCGCACGCCGGGTCATCGAGCCGGTATGCCAGTGCTCGAGCACACGACCCGTGCACAACCAGAGGTCATAGTCCTTGTCGGGCATCTCGGCCGCGGGCTGGTAGGGCAGGGCGAAGATCACCGCCTTGCCGTCCGGCTTGCCGTAGAACTTGACGCCCTCGCCGGCCTTGACGTAGGGATCGTAGCCCTCGCGGTAGCGCCACAGGG
>CAZRRI010000037.1:0-19862 GCA_964602565.1 uncultured Rhodocyclaceae bacterium
AGCGCCTTGCAGGCCTGGGCGCCGGAGTAGTCGAATTCGCAGGCCTGGCCGATGATGATCGGGCCGGCGCCGATGATGAGGATGCTGTGGATGTCGGTACGCTTAGGCATGCTGGCTTTGCTCCATCAGTTTGATGAAGCGATCGAACAGGTAGGACACGTCGTGCGGTCCGGGACTCGCCTCGGGGTGGCCCTGGAAGCACAGCGCCGGCCGGTCGATCCAGGCCATGCCTTGCAGGCTGCCGTCGAACAGCGACACGTGGGTCACCTTGACGTTGCCCGGCAGCGTGCCGGGATCGACGGCGAAGCCGTGGTTCTGGCTGGTGATCATCACCTGCCCGGATTCGAGGTCCTTGACCGGGTGGTTGGCGCCGTGATGACCGAACTTCATCTTCATGGTCTTGCCGCCGGCAGCCAGGCCCATCAGTTGATGGCCGAGGCATATGCCGAAGGTCGGCAGCTTGCGGTCGAGAAACTCGCGGATCGCGCCGATCGCGTAGTCGCAGGGCTCGGGATCGCCGGGGCCGTTGGAGAGGAAGACGCCATCAGGCTTCAGCGCCAGCACTTCGCTCGCGGGTGTTTGCGCCGGCACCACGGTCAGCCGGCAGGCGCGCTCGGCCAGCATGCGCAGGATGTTGCGCTTGACGCCGAAATCGTAGGCGACGACATGGAACTTCGGCTTCTCCTGAGTAACGTAACCCTTGCCCAGCCGCCACTCGCCTTCGGTCCATGCATAGGGCTTGTCGACCGTGACCACCTTGGCCAGGTCCATGCCGGCCAGCCCCGGAAAGGCACGGGCCTTGGCCACGGCGGCATCCGCGTCGAGGTTCCCGCCGGTCATCAGGCAACCGGCCTGCGCGCCATTTTCACGCAGGATGCGGGTCAGCTTGCGGGTGTCGATGTCGGCGATCGCGACGACGTTCTCGGCTTTCAGATAGGCGTCGAGACTCCGCTCGGAACGGAAGTTCGACACCACCAGCGGCAGGTCGCGGATGACCAGGCCGGCCGCGTGGACCCTCGGCGCCTCGCAATCCTCGCCGTTCACACCGGTGTTGCCGATGTGCGGGTAAGTCAGGGTGACGATCTGGCGGGTGTAGGACGGATCGGTGAGGATTTCCTGATAACCCGTCATCGCGGTGTTGAACACCACTTCGCCGATGCTTTCGCCCATCGCGCCTATGCCGCTGCCCCGAAAAATGGTTCCGTCCGCGAGAGCTAGGAGGGCAGACGGAAACTTGGGCACCGTGGGCACGATGAGGCTCCTGGAGAATGGCGGCGGGGGAACAGGACGGACGCGGCACTGCAAATGCCCGGCCTGACAAACTTTTTGATTATACCCAGCCGCAATGCAACAGGCAACGCCGACGGCGATCAGCGCGGGCCGCTCATCTCAGTCCCAAGACGTCCTGCATGTCATAAAGGCCGTTCGTCCTGCCCCGCAGGAAGCGGGCGGCGCGGATCGAACCCAGCGCGTAGGGCATGCGGCTGGCGGCCTTGTGGCTGATCTCGACACGCTCGCCGGTACCGGCGAAGAGCACCGTGTGGTCGCCGACGATGTCGCCGCCGCGCACGGTGGCGAAGCCGATCTGGCTGGCCGGCCGCTCGCCGGTGTGTCCTTCGCGGCCGTAGACCGCGCATTCATCGAGGCTGCGGCCGAGCGCCGCCGCCACCACCTCGCCCATGCGCAGGGCGGTGCCCGAGGGCGCATCGACCTTGTGGCGATGGTGCGCCTCGACGATCTCGACGTCGTAGCCTTCGTCGAGGATGCGCGCGGCGGTGTCGAGCAGCTTGAATACGAGATTGACGCCGACGGCCATGTTGGGCGCGAAGACGACCGGGATGTCGCTCGCGGCCTCCTGGATCGCCTGCTTCTGCGCCGCGTTCATGCCCGTGGTGCCGATCACCATGTGCACGCCGCGCCGACGGCAGCTTTCCATGTGCCGCAAGGTGCCTTCCGGGCGGGTAAAGTCGATCAGGCAATCGGCCTTGGCCAGCGTCGCCTCGATGTCGTCGCTGATCGCCACACCGCACGGCGAACCCACGAGTTCTCCGGCATCCTTGCCGAGAAAGGGGCTGCCGGTCACTTCCAGCGCCCCGGCCAGTCGTGCGTCCGGCGCCTTCAGGACCGCCTCGATCAGGGTGCGGCCCATGCGGCCGCCCGCGCCGGCAATGGCAAAACGAATCGTGTCCATGGCAGTGACTCTCGAATTACTTGCCGGCGCCTTCGGCCGGCTTGATGTCGATGACGCGCGTGGTTGGTTTCATTGTCGTGCTGGCGGTGTCGGCGGCTTCACCCTGGCCGGCGACCACGTCCCCGCCCAGGCGGGCCAGCCTGCCATCCTCGAAAAAGACGATCAACCGTCGCTGCTGGAATTCCTGATCATTCCGCCCCGGCTGGAAGCGATACACGTAATCCCAGCGATCGGCGTGAAAAATGTCCATGACCAGCGGCGTGCCCAGGATGAAACGGACCTGCTCCCGGGTCTGGCCCGGTTTCAACTGGGCGACCATCTCCTGGGTCACCAGGTTGCCCTGGCGAACATCGATGCGGAATGGCTTCAGGTAGGAGGTCACATCACCAAGGCCGGAACACGACAGCAAGAACGGCGCGGCGGCGAGAACGATCAGGCGCTTCATGGATGCGTGGTGGATGCGTGGCGGACGGATGATGATTTAAGGGAGGCAGGCATCGGCGCCAAGCAGATCGCATCGATGGAGTGCCGCAAAAACTATATCATAAGCACCGAAGCTTCCATCGCCCATCGACAATCACCGACAGCCTCAGAATCCCCAGTCATGACCAAGTCCGAAGAACTCAGGAACATGGGCCTCAAGGCGACCATTCCGCGCGTCAAGATCCTCGATCTGTTCCAGAAAGCCAAGGGCGCCGGCAAGCATCACATGTCGGCCGAGGAAGTGCAGCATCAGTTGGCCCTCGAGGAGGTCGACCTCGGGCTGGCCACGGTCTATCGCGTCCTCACGCAGTTCGAGCAGGCCGGTCTGCTCACCCGGCATTTCTTCGACTCCGGTCGCGCCGTCTTCGAAATCAACGAGGGCAGCCACCATGATCATCTGGTCTGCCTGCAATGCGGCAAGGTGGAAGAGTTCTACGATGCCGCCATCGAGAAGCGGCAAACCAAGGTCGCCGAGGATCGCGGCTTCAAGGTGGTCGAGCATTCCCTGCATCTTTACGCCGACTGCACCAGGCCAAACTGCCCGAACCGCAAGAAGCCCTGACGTGCCGGAAGCCTTCCTGGCCTCGACCGTTCTCGTTGCACTGGCCGAGATCGGGGACAAGACACAACTGCTTTCCTTCGTCCTTGCCGCGCGCCTGCGCAAGCCCTGGCCGATCATTGCCGGCATCTTCGTCGCCACCATCGCCAACCATCTGTTCGCCGGCTCGCTCGGCGTCTGGCTGGCGGGGCTGATCTCCCCGCACTGGCTGCCATGGATCACCGGGGCGGTGTTCGTCGGCTTCGGCCTGTGGACGCTGCACCCGGATTCCCTCGACGACGATCCCAAGCTGCACAAGGCCGGCGCCTTCGTCACGACAGTGATCGCATTCTTCATCGCCGAGATGGGCGACAAGACGCAGCTCGCCACCGTGGCGCTGGCGGCGCGCTTCGATGCGCTGATTGCCGTCGTGATGGGCACGACCATCGGCATGATGCTGGCCAACGTACCGGCCGTGATCATCGGCGAAAAACTGGCGCGGAAGCTGCCGCTGACCGCCATCCGCTGGGTGGCCGCAACCGTCTTCATCGTCACCGGCATCGTGACGATGCTCGGCGCGCCGACGGCCGCGCTCTAGAACCGCAGCATCTCCCGCGCGTGGCGGCGCGTGGTGTCGGTGATCCTGACGCCGCCGAGCATGCGGGCGATTTCCTCGACGCGGCCCTCGCGGTCGAGCGCGTTCACGCGGCTGAAAGTCGCGCCGTCACGCGTCTCCTTGGCGATCGACCACTGCCAGTCGGCCTGCGCCGCCACTTGCGGCAAGTGCGTGACGCACAGCACCTGACGCTGCCGGCCGAGCTGATGGAGCATCCGGCCGACGATCTCGGCGACGCCGCCGCCGATGCCGACGTCGACTTCGTCGAAAGTCAGTGTCGGCGCCACGCCGGCCGTGCTGGCGATCACCTGGATCGCCAGGCCGATGCGCGACAGTTCGCCCCCGGACGCGACCTTGGCCAAGGGCCGCAAGGGCTGGCCGGGATTCGCCGCGACCAGGAACTCGACATTCTCCAGCCCGTGCGCGGCGCCCGCCTCGATCGGCGTCAGCGCGATTTCCAGCCGCCCGCCCGCCATGGCCAGTTGCTGCATGCCCTCGGTCACCGCCGCCGACAATTCCTTCGCGCCCTTGCGCCGCTTCGCCGAGAGATTCTTCGCCGCCTTTTCGTACTCGGCGCGGGCGGCCGCTTCCCTGGCGGCCAGCGCGGCGGGATCGGCCGACAGGCCCAATTCGTCCACGCGCGCCTGCACGCGCGCCAGCACGTCGGGCAATTCGTCCGGCGGGACGCGGTGCTTGCGCGCCATCGCCGTCACCGCCTCGATGCGCGCCTCCAGTTCGGCCAGCCGTCCGGGCTCCAGTTCGAGCCGGTCGCGATAGCGCGACAGCGCGTGCGTCGCCTCGGAAAGCTGGATGCGCGCCGCCTCGAGCAATTCCACCGGCGCATCGAGCCCGGCGTCGTAGTCGGTCAGCGGCGAGAGACGGGCCAGCACTTCGTCGAGCTGCCCCGACACGGCCGCCTCGCCCTCGTCCAGCATGTTCAGCGCCATCGTCGCGCCCTCCAACAGGCTGGCGGCATGCCCCAGACGCCGGTGCTCCTGGTTCTCCTCGTTCCAGCGTGCCGGCTCGAAGGCCAGCGAGCGCAACTCCCGCAACTGCCAGTCGAGCATTTCCCTTTCCCGGATCAACGCCGTGCTGTCCTGCTCGGCGCGCTCACGCGCCTCGCGCAGGCCGCGCCACGCCCGGAACTTCATCGCCACGTCCGCGGCAAGTTCCGTGGCGCCGATCCGGCCGTCCAGCAGCGCACGCTGCGCGTCGGCGCGCAGCAACGCGTGGTAGGCATGCTGGCCGTGGATGTCGGCCAGGAATTCGCCGGCCTGGCGAAGCTGGGTGAGGGTGGCCGGCGAGCCGTTGATGGTGGCGCGCGAACGGCCGCCGGCGTCGATCACCCGCCGCAACAGGCAGCCGTCGTCGGCCGCGAAATCGTTCTCGTCCAGCCATGCCGCCAACCCGCCGCCCGCCGCGACGTCGAATTCGGCGGCGATCTCGGCGCGTTCGGCGCCCGGGCGCAGCACCGTCGCATCGGCGCGCTCACCCAGCGCCAGCGACAGGGCGTCGACCAGAATCGACTTGCCGGCGCCGGTCTCGCCGGTCAGCGCGCCGAATCCCGCCTCGAACTCGAGTTCGAGACGATCGACGATGACGAAATCGCGGATGAACAGTCGGCGCAGCATCGCCCGTCGTCAGTTTCTCGGCAGCTCGCTCCAGCGCAGCTTTTCCCGCAGCATGGCGAAATAGTTGTAACCGGGCGGATGCAGCAGGGTCACCGCGTGGCGGGCGCGCGCCACGCTGATGCGGTCGCCGGTCAGCGCATCGCAGCGCGTCTGTCCGTCGACGTGCACGCGGCCGTCGTTCGGCGGCAACAGGGAAATCTCGATGCGGCTGCCGTCGCCGATGGTGATCGGCCGATTGGACAGGGCGTGCGGACACAACGGCACCAGCGCGATGCCGGCGACGCCGGGATGCAGGATCGGACCGTTGGCGGACAGCGCATAGGCGGTCGAGCCGGTCGGCGTGCCGACGATCAGCCCGTCGGCACGCAGCAGGTACAGGAACTCGCCATCGACTTCGACCCGCATCTCGATCATGCGGCCCAGGTCGCCCTTGTTGACCACCACTTCGTTGAGCGCAAGGCTGTCGAAAATCGGCACGCCTTCGCGCCAGACCTTCACGTCGAGCAGAATGCGCGTCTCCGTGGTGAAACGGCCGGCCAGCAGTTCCCGCACGCCGGCGACCATCTCGTGCCGGGCGATGTCGGTCATGAAGCCCAGCCGGCCGAGGTTGACGCCCGCCAGGGGCACGCCGAACCCGGCCAGCCGCCGGGCGACGTAGAGCATGGTGCCGTCGCCGCCCAGGACGATCGCCACGTCGGCGAGACGGCCCATGGTCTCGTAGCTCGCCGTCTCGCCATGGCTGACTTTCACCTGGCCGGCCAGGGTTTCCTCGACCAGGACGCGCACGCCGCTTTCGGCGAGAAAAGCCGCCAGCAAGGGCAGCGATTCCGCCACTTCCGGGCTCTGGTACTTGCCGATCAAACCGGCCGTCTTGATGGTTTTGCGAAACGCCGTGGTCATGATCCGTCGATTAAACCATATCCGGCCACGCCCCCGCCACGGAAATCGAGAGCAGGAGCGGAATTCCAAGCGACGGGGCGCGGCGGGCGCAGGCTACCTCAATGATGCCGATACCGCCGCTGGACATGCTCCTGGCGGATGGCGATCCGGCGGCGGCGCTCTTCCGGTGAAATCATCCGGGTGTCGGCCGGCAAGTGCCGCATCAGTTCCGCCAGCGGCACCTTTTTGGCCGTCGCCCGCGGCAGATTTTCCTTCGGCTTGACCGAATAGGCCCAGCGCACGCACATGTAGCCTTCAGGCTGGCCGGTGGTGTCCACCCAGTTGTGGACGCCGGGATCGCGATGGGCGATCACGTAGCGAATCACGTTGTCGGCATCCCGGTGCGCTTGCAGACCGTTCAGGCTGCTCTGGAAGTTGGCGAAGTCCAGGGACTCGCCCCACATGTTGCCCAGGCAAAAGCCGATGTATTCCGGCTCCACCGGCTGGTGGAGCTCGACGATCACGGCCTCGTCCGCCTCGATTTCGAAAATGCCGCCGCAGTAGATGTTGGTGCCCATGCCGCCGCCGGTGGCGAGGGAAGCGGCATTGGGCTCGTTCAAGGCATTGCGCGGCATGAACACCTTGCCGTCGCCATTGACGTCGCCATAGGCCTCCAGCGTGACGCCGTAGAACTTGTTCCAGAAATGCACCTGGTTGCGGGTGTACCAGCCGGCGTCGCGCAACTGCCGCGCCGCCTCGGCGGGCGTATGGACCGGCATCGGTTCGCCGAGCCGGTCGTTGCGATAAATGAACAGGTCCAGCAGATCCTCGTGCTCCCAGTCGCAGAAGATTTCCCGCAAGCCGACCATCCGCGCCACGTACTCCCGCTCGATCTCCTCGCCGGCCGCGTTCCGGCGCTTCTTGATCATGCGCGTGCTCATGAAGTTGCCCGTGTAGCCCGCCGGCTTCTCCGGAGCGAGCAGGATTTCGAACGTCCCGTCGGCATTCACCTGGAGGGCGCTGGAATCCATCACCGCGCAATTGGCCCGGCTGCCCGGCTGCATCTCGTCGAGTTCTCCGGTGTCGCCGGAATGGCCGCTGGCGGTCTGGAGAAACACGTAGTGAGGCGCCTTCCGCCCCGAAGTCACGGGCGGCTCGCCCCGCCAGTGGCGGGTATCGCCGGCGCGGCCGCGGATGGTGTAGGCATGGTTGCCGTCGATGGGCGCGTACAGGTAGATCGCGTCGCTGTTGTCGATGGTGGACCGGTTCAGCGGCTGGATCATGCGCACGAAATACGGAAATTCCTCGGTCGGACCGATGCTGCGGGCGATCGAGCCGTAAAGGAAGCCCAGCACGTAGCGGTAGCCCTCGGCGAGGTTGCGTTCGGTCGCCGGCGGCGGCCACAGCGCCGGATCGTCGATGGCGTCGCGGGCCTGACCGATCCGGACCAGCAGTTCGTCCCAGGCCCGCCGCAACTCGGCGGCGGCTTCCCGGGTGGCGGCATCGGGCGGCGGAAAAGGCAACTCGGGCATGGACATCCTCCTTGGTGGTTATGGCGCGGGACCCGGATTCGTCCTTGTCCCGCTGGAACTATTCGAACAATGGCGCCTGCCGCCGGTTTCGCCGGAGGGCCTCGTCAGTGCGATCCCCCGGCATTCGCCGGCTCGCGCGGATGCCTCAGGTAGGCGAGGATCATGGCCAGCAGTTCCGCCGGAAAGGCGTCCGACATGATCAGTTCCGGATCGCGATCCAGCGTCGCGTGGATGCTTCCTGCGATGGCGTTCGTCACCATGGTCGCCGCCAGCGCGTAATCGCGGACGGCAAGCGAGGCCTGGTGGTACTTGAGCGCCATCGGCAGCCAGTCGGCGGTGGTGAGTTTGTCCGGAAATTTCTCGACCATGTACGCCTCGAAATCGTAATGCCAGTGGATTTCGAGATAGAAGCCACGCAGCTTCTGGTACAGCCGGCGCTGCCGCGCCACGTGCTCGTCGATGAAGAAGCGCAGCGTGTCCTCGAGCGAAGTCTTGACCAGCGCCAGCGTCTGGGCATCGAAACGCCCCAACTGGTCGAGTTCGGCGAGGAGCAGTTCGTTGCAGATGTCGGCGGCGATCGCGTGTTTGTCGGCGTAGTACTGATACAGACTGCCGATGCTGATGCCCGCCACTTCGGCGATGCGATTGGTGGTGAGGTGCGGCAGGCCTTCCCGCTCGATGATCCGCAGGCAGGCCTGCCGGATCGCGGCGAGCGTCGCCTCGGCCCGGGCCTGGGTCGGATTGCGGCGACGCGGCGCTTGGCGTCGGTTCAGGGAATGGCCATCACTCATCTTTTTCATTTAATCGAAGCCTGCCTTTCTTGACTACTCGCTTTTCGGCCATTGCCGATCAGTCGCCACGTCACAATAAAAACATGCCATTCAATGAGTTATTTGAAAACAGGCAATTCGCTGCCCATATAAACCGAGCTTGCTCATGTTTTTCGATTATCGCATCCGGACCGCATTGGCACGGTGTCCGGGATTCCTCGGGTGGTGCAGTGGCGTAGTCTGAATGTAGGTTGGCCGGTGCTTCCGGCGCCCAGAAAATTTGGCCCTCATGGAAAGCTCAAGACTCGACACGAACAAAGCGGAAAGCGGAGCACCGGCCTCCCTCCGGGACGCCAAGCTGATGACGCCTGCCGGGGCGGGAAATCCGCTCTACGGCACCGGCGTATTCCGCCGCAAGGTGCGCATGCAGCGCGACGCGGCCTCGGTCCGTGCCGAACTGGAGGACTACGCCCACGGCTTCCGGCTGCGCATCGACCACGACGGCGCGCGGGTTACCGCCGTCGCTTCCGAAGCCCTGCGCATACCGCTGACGACCTGCAACGAAACGAACCGGCCGCTGCAACAACTGATCGGCGCTCCACTCACGCTCGACTGGGACGAATTCCGCCGACGACTGCCGCCCGCCGGCAACTGCACGCATCTCCAGGATCTGGCCTGGTGGTCCCTCGCCCACGCCCGCCGCGACACCGACCAGTGCGAATACGAGATCGCCGTGACCGACGAAACCGAGGCGCCATCCGAATGTTCGGTCTGGCGCAACGGCGAACTGGCGATCCGGCTGCACGCCCGGATGGGAACCGTCGTGGCGCCGGCGGCGATTGCCGGCAAGTCGATGATGCGCGGCTTTTCCGCCTGGGCGGTCGCCCACTACCCCGAGAAGGATCACGAAGCCGCGGTGATGCTTCAGCGCGGCTATCTGGTCGCCCAGGCGCGGCGCCACGACCGGAAGCCCGCCGATGAAATCCGGATCGCCGACTTCGAGAGCATGCGCGGCGCCTGCTACTCGTATGCCGCCGGCGTGGTGGAGCGTGCCCACCTGACCGAAAACAGCGAGCGCGATTTCACGCACACGCCGGACTTGCTCCTCGCCTTTCGCTGAACCGGGCCCACTCCTGCCCGCCTCCGGAACCGGCCGCCGGCCCGCCCGGGCGGTAGCGGGGCGCCGTGCGCCATTAGAATGCCTGCCCCGAGTCCTTCGGCCACAGCCATGAGCAAGAGCTACGACGAATCCTCCTTCCGCGTCCTCAAGGGTCTGGAGCCCGTGCGCGAGCGGCCGGGCATGTACACCCGCACCGACTCGCCCGCCCACATCGTCCAGGAAGTGATCGACAACGCCGCCGACGAGGCGCTGGCCGGACAGGCGAAGCGCATCCACGTCTGCCTGCAGCGCGACGGCTCGGTGACGATCACCGACGACGGGCGCGGCATTCCGGTCGGCCCGCACCCGGAAGAGAAGGTGCCCGTGGTGGTGCTGGCCTTCACGCGCCTGCACGCGGGCGGCAAGTTCAACAAGCGCGAGGGCAACTCGGCCTACGCCTTCTCCGGCGGCCTGCACGGCGTCGGCGTGGCGGTGACCAATGCGCTATCGACGCGCATCGAGGTCGAAGTGCGCCGCGAAGGTAAGGTGCACGCGGTCGTCTTCTCCGAAGGCGGCGAGAAGGTCTCGAAGCTGGAAGTGGTCGGCGACTGCGGCCGGCAGTCGGGCACGTGCGTGCGCGTCTGGCCCGACCCAAAGTACTTCGATTCGCCCAGGGTGCCGCAAGCCGAGCTGGAGCGCCTGCTGCGCTCCAAGGCCGTGCTGCTGCCGGGCGTGGCGGTCATGCTGGACGTCGAGCAGGCCGACGGCGGCATGCTCTCGAAGACCTGGCGCTATCCCGACGGCCTGGCCGGCTATCTCGCCGAACTCGCGGCCGGCCAGGAAGCTGTGGCGCCGATTTACGCGGGCGAGCAGTACGCGACGGGCGATGACGAGAGCTTCGCCGAGGGCGAAGGCGCGGCCTGGGCGCTCGGCTGGTTCGCGGAATCGATTCCGTCGGAGTCCTACGTCAATCTGATTCCCACCGTCGCCGGCGGCACCCACGAATCGGGCCTGCGCAGCGGCGTCTTCGACGCGGTGAAGAGCTTCATCGAACACCACGCGCTGCTGCCAAGGGGTGTGAAGCTCCAGCAGGAGGATGTCTGTGGAAGGATGGCCTTCGTGCTTTCCGCGCGCATCCTCGACCCGCAGTTCCAGGGCCAGGTGAAGGAAAAGCTCAACTCGCGCGAGGCCGTGAAGCTGGTCGCCGGCATGGTGCGCGACCCGCTGGAGATCTGGCTCAACGCCCACGTCGAGGCCGGCAAGGCCATCGCCGAACTGTCGATCAGGCAGGCGCTGGCGCGGCAGAAGAACGCCCAGAAGGTCGAGAAGAAGAAGCAGTCCGGCGTCGCCGTGCTGCCCGGCAAGCTCACCGATTGCGAATCGACCGACATCGGCGAGAACGAACTCTTCCTGGTCGAGGGCGATTCGGCCGGCGGCTCGGCCAAGATGGCGCGCGACAAGGAAACCCAGGCCATCCTGCCGCTGCGCGGCAAGGTGCAGAACTCCTGGGAAATCGAACCGAACCGTCTGTTCGCCAACGCCGAGATCCACGACATCGCCGTAGCGCTGGGCGTCGACGCGCACAGCGCCGACGCGACACCCGATCTTTCGAACCTGCGCTACGGCAAGGTCGTGATCATGTCCGACGCCGACGTGGATGGCGCGCACATCCAGACGCTCTTGCTCACCCTCTTCTATCGCCACTTCCCGGCGTTGATCCGGCACGGCCATGTCTTCATCGCCCAGCCGCCGCTCTATCGCGTCGATGTGCCTGCCTCGGGCAAGAAGCGCCCCGCCAAGCGGCTCTACGCGCTCGACGAGGGCGAACTGGAAGCGATCAGGGATCGCCTGGCCAAGGAAGGCTTCCCGCCCGAGAAGATCGAGGTCGGCCGCTTCAAGGGCCTGGGCGAGATGAATCCCGAGCAGTTGCGCGAAACGGCCATGGCGCCGGCGACGCGCCGCGTGCTGCCCGTCGTCGAGCGCGGCGACGAAGGCGCGCACGACGAAACGCTGAAACTCTTCAATTTGCTGATGGGCAAGGGCGAGGCCGCCGGCCGCCGCGCCTGGATGGAAAGTAAGGGCCACCTTGCGGACGCCGATCTATGAACCGCCAAGACCACGATACGCCCGACCTGTTCGAGCAGAAGAACGACAATCCGCCGCCGGGTGGCGTGCCGCCACGGCTGACTTTGGGTGACGATGGCGACTCCGGCGCGCTGCCGCTCGACCGCTACGCCGAACAGGCCTATCTCTCCTACGCGATGAGCGTGGTGCGTTCGCGCGCGCTGCCGCAGGTCGAGGATGGCTTGAAGCCCGTGCAGCGCCGCATCCTGTTCGCGATGAACGAGATGCGTCTCGCCGCCACCGCCAAGCACGTCAAGTCGGCGCGCGTGGTCGGCGACGTGATCGGCAAATACCACCCGCATGGCGACAGCAGCGTGTACGACGCCATGGTGCGCGTCGCGCAGGACTTCTCGCTGCGCTATCCGCTGGTCGACGGCCAGGGCAACTTCGGCTCGCGCGACGGCGACGGCGCTGCGGCGATGCGCTACACCGAATGCCGGCTGACGCCGATCGCCGATCTGCTGCTGTCGGAACTGGATCGCGGCACGGTCGACTTCGTCGCCAACTACGACGGCACCATGCGCGAGCCGCGACTGATGCCGGCCCGCCTGCCCTTCGTGCTGTTGAACGGCGCCTCGGGCATCGCCGTCGGCATGGCCACCGAGATTCCGCCGCACAACCTGCGCGAAGTCGCGGAAGCCGTGAAGCTGCTGATCAGGAAGCCGGAAGCCGCGCTGGAGGAAGTGCTGCCGCTGCTGCCGGGACCGGACTTCCCCGGCGGCGGCCAACTCATCTCGTCGCCCGGGGACATCCGCGACGCCTACGCCACCGGCCGCGGCAGCCTGCGCATGCGCGCCCGCTGGCGCATCGAGGATCTCGCCCGCGGACAGTGGCGGGTAATCGTCGAGGAACTGCCGCATGGCGTATCGACCGCGAGCGTGCTCTCCGAAATCGAGGCCATCACCAACCCGCAGCCGCGCGCGGGCAAGAAGGACGTCTCACAGGAACAAAAGAACCTCAAGCAGGTGATGCTCGGCGTGCTCGATTCCGTGCGCGACGAATCGAGCGACAAGGCGCCCGTGCGCATCGTGCTGGAACCGCGCACGTCGAAGATTCCGCAGGACGAGTTCATGGCCGTGCTGCTCGCCCACACCAGCCTCGAAGCCAGCGTGCCGGTGAACATGACCATGATCGGCTCATTTGGCGGCACTGGCGGCCGGCCCGCGCAGAAGCCGCTGCTAACCGTGCTGCGCGAGTGGATCGAGTTCCGCCATGTCACCGTCGAACGCCGCAGCCGGCATCGCCTGAACGAGGTCGAGCGCCGCCTGCACATCCTCGATGGCCGGCTGGCCGTGTTCCTGCGGATCGAGGAAGTCATCCGCTGCATCCGCGAATCGGACGAGCCCAAGGCCGACCTGATGGCCAGATTCGGTCTGACCGCAATCCAAGCCGAGGACATCCTCGAAATCCGCCTGCGCCAGCTGGCGCGGCTGGAAGGCATCAAGATCGAGAAGGAACGCGGCGAACTGCGTGAGGAAGAAGCGGGGCTGCGCAAAATCCTCGGCGACCACAAGGAACTCACGAAACTCGTCGTCAAGGAAATCACGGAGGACGCGAAGAAATTCGGCGACGATCGCCGGACGCTGATCGAGGCCGAAGCCGCCACCGCGCTAGCCGAAGTGGCAATTCCCGACGAGCCCGTCACCGTCATCGTTTCGCAGAACGGCTGGGTGCGCGCCCGCCAGGGCCACGGCATCGACCCGAACACGATCTCCTACAAGGCCGGCGACTTCCCCTTCCTGGTCGCCGAGTCGCGCACGGTCTGGCCGCTGGTCATCGTCGACACGCTCGGCCGCGCCTACAGCGTGCGCGTCGCCGACCTGCCCGGCGGCAGAGGTGGAAGAGGCGGCGATGGCGTACCGCTCACCACCTTGATCGAGTTCCAGGATGGCGCCAAGCTCGCGCAGGCGCTGACCGACGCGCCCGAGGCGCAGTACGTCTTCGCCAATTCCGGCGGCTACGGCTTCATCGCCAGCGTCGCCGACCTCGTCTCGCGGCAGCGCGCCGGCAAGGCCTTCATGTCACTCGACAAGGGCGAGAAACCAGTGAAGCCGGCCAAAGTCAGCCGTGGCGACACGCCACTGTCGCTGGCCGCCATCTCGCAAAACGGCCGCCTGCTGGTCTTCCCGCTGGCCGAGCTGAAAGTCATGGCCAGGGGCCGCGGCCTGATCATCCAGGACATCGACGCCAAGGACGCGCTGGCCGGCGTCGCCGTCGGCACCACGGCGTTCGTCGTTGCCGGCGCCGGGCGAGGCGGCAAGCCGGTCGAATTGCGCATCGCCGGCAAGGAACTGGAAGCCGCTCGCGGCAGTCGCGCGCGCAAAGGCCAGCTAGTCCAATCCAAGATCAAGCCAACGAGAATCGATCCCCGCTGATTCCAGACGTCGCGCGGAATTCGCGCGGGGACAGGCCGTAGCGTGGCGGATCATCATGGCGAACGCCGGAGCGCCCTACTTCGCCTTGGGATCGATCCGGGCCAGGCAAACCGAGAAGCCGCAGCGCTCGGCCGTGGCCAGCACGAACTCCTGGTAACGGGAAAAGTGTCCGCTCAGGTGCCGGTCGATTTCCTCCTGCGTGTAATCAAGCGCATGGCTGCACCCATGGCCATGGCCGGCGGCGCGCGCCATCGCCGCATCCCCGTCGTCCACGCCGAAAAACACGCTCATGATGCCTTCGCCCCGCGTCTCCAGGAACCGCGATACCGCGCTATCCCGTTCGCGACCGGGCATGGGCGCGCACAACTCGATTCCGGCATCCCAGGCGATGGCGACGTGAATGCCGAAAGATTCTCCGGTCCAATGGGCATCCTCGAAAGTCGCTCCCAGCATGTCGGCATAAAGCCGCTTTGCCGACTCCAAGTCCCTCACCGCGATCATGATGCGATCAACCCCGCGCAATCCCATTGTCGTAGCCTCCAGTCAAGTTCCCGTCTCGCCGGCATGCCGCCGGCAGGGCGATTGTCGATCGCGGAAAAAAGAACTCTCGACCCGATGCGCACCCGCCTGACTCGGCGCGCATACCGTCGCACACCGTCGATATCGCCTCGATATTGCTTTCACGTCTGCCCCGACATCGTTTCCAGCCAACATCGAACCGACCGGAGCGCCGGGTCAGTGCAGCGTGCGCCGCTCGGGAACGGCGCGTAGCCCGACGTTCAGCAGAATCACGCGCCGGCCGAGCATGACGACGCTGCCGCGCCGGCGGTTGTCGCCGGTGTCGCTGTATTCGAAGTCGAAGACGCGGCGCAGGCGCAACGCGCCGTCATCGTCGCGCTCCAACTTCAAGCCGGAGAACGACACGGTGTCGTCGAGAAATTGCAGCCCTTCGGACTCGCAGGCCCGGCGGGCCGCCGCCATCGCGGCATCGCGCACCTTGAGGCCGTCGAGCCAAAACCAGCCCAGCGCCCCGAGCAGGACGAGGCTGGCGAATTCGAGAACGGGCACTGCGGGAAAAAAGCGGGCCGATTAAGTCTGGCCGTTGAGGATGCGGGCCTTGCTTTGCGCCTCGGCCTTGTTGATGGCCGTCATCTGCCGGCCGAAGGCTTCGCGTTCGGCGACGCTGCGCTTGGTCGCCTCGATGCTCTTGATGCAGCGCCAGCGCTTGCCACCCTTGGTATTGATCTGGCGCATCTCTTCCCTGGGATGATAGGTACGACAGTGGTAACAGTAGAGAGTGTCAGCCATGGCAGAAAATCAGGTAACTCGGATGGCGTGAAAACAAATCGATTGGCGCGCCCGGCAGGATTCGAACCCACGACCCCCTGGTTCGTAGCCAGGTACTCTATCCAACTGAGCTACGGGCGCGCTCGCTTTAGGACCGCCGATTATACAGAATCTTTCCTCGAATTGGCTCGCCGTTTGCAATACCGGAAACCGTCGTCATCGCTGCGACGCAAAATGCTTTCCCTCGTCACCTATGGGATAGTAATCGCGCCAGAGGATGGGGCTGCTGCTCCGTCATGGGCGACATAACGAAGGAGACGACAACCATGCAGGTCACACGGCGGCAGTTCTTCAAGGTCTGCGCCGCGGGGATGGGAGGGTCGAGCGTTGCCCTGATGGGCTTTTCGCCGACCGCCGCCCTTGCGGAAGTCAGGGCCTTCAAACTCGCCCGCGCCACCGAAACGCGGAACATGTGTCCGTACTGCTCGGTGAGTTGCGGCGTACTGATCTACACCACGGGCGACAAGTCCAAGAACGCGAAAGCAGACATCGTCCACATCGAGGGCGACCCGGATAATCCCGTGAATCGCGGCACGCTGTGCCCGAAGGGCGCCGGCCTGCTCGACATGGTCAAGAGCCCGAACCGGCTCAAGTATCCCGAAGTGCGCGAGCCGGGTTCGAGCGAATGGAAGCGCATCTCCTGGGATGACGCGCTGGCGCGCATCGCCACGCACATGAAGGCCGACCGCGACGCCAACCTGATCGAGAAGAACGACGCCGGCGTCACGGTCAACCGCTGGAACACCACCGGGTTCCTCGCCTCGTCGGCGGCCGGCAACGAAGCCGGCTACCTGACCGCCAAGATCCTGCGCAACCTCGGAGTCGTAGCGCTCGACACGCAAGCCCGCATCTGACACGCCCCCACGGTATCCAGTCTGGGTCCGACATTCGGGCGTGGCGCGATGACCAACCATTGGGTTGACATCAAGAACACCGATCTCGCCATCATCATGGGCGGCAATGCCGCCGAGGCCCACCCCTGCGGCTTCAAGTGGGTGATCGAGGCCAAGAAGGAGCGCAAGGCCAAGCTGGTCGTCGTCGATCCGCGCTTCACGCGCTCGGCATCGGTGGCGGACTTCTACGCCCCGATCCGCGCCGGCACCGACATCGCCTTCCTCGGCGGGGTCATCAACTACCTGCTGACCAACGACAAGATCCACCACGACTACGTCAAGCACTACACCAACGCCGCCTTCCTCATCGACGAGGGCTTCAAGTTCGACGACGGCCTCTTCTCGGGCTACAACGCCGAGAAGCGCAGCTACGACAAGGCCACCTGGCAGTACCAGAAGGACAAGGACGGCTTCGCCAGGGTCGACGAGACCCTGCAGGACCCGAACTGCGTCTTCCAGCTGATGAAGAAGCACTACTCGCGCTACACGCCGGAACTGGTGAGCAAGACCACCGGCACGCCGAAGGAGGACTTCCTCAAGATCTGCGGCATGATCGCGGAGACGGCGGCGCCCAACAAGACCATGACGGTGCTCTACGCGCTGGGGTGGACGGAACACACCGTGGGCTCGCAGAACATCCGCACCATGGCGATGATCCAGCTGCTGCTCGGCAACATGGGCATGGCGGGCGGCGGCATCAATGCGCTGCGCGGCCACGCCAACGTGCAGGGCATCACCGACATGTGCCTCTACTCGGAAGTGCTGCCGGGCTACCTGTCGGCGCCGACCGACGCGGATGTCGATCGCAAGACCTATCTGGAGAAACGCACGCCCAAGCCGCTGCGGCCGAACCAGATGAACTTCCCGCAGAACTTCCCGAAGTGGTTCACCAGCCTGCAGAAGGCCTGGTACGGCAACGCGGCGACCGAGGAGAACGGCTACGGCTACGACTGGCTGCCGAAGAAGGATGGCGCCTACGACGTGCTGGCGATTATCGAGCGCATGCACCAGGGCAAGATGCAGGGCTTCTTCTGCCAGGGCTTCAACCCGCTCGCCTCGGTGGCGAACAAGAAGAAGGTGGGCGATGCGCTGGCGAAGCTCAAGTATCTCGTCATCATCGACCCGCTGGCGACCGACACGTCGGAGTTCTGGAAGAACCACGGCGAGTTCAACGACGTCGATCCGGCCAAGATTCCGACCGAGGTGTTCCGCCTGCCGGCCAACCTCTTCGCCGAGGAGACCGCCAGCTTCACCAACTCCGGCCGCGTCATCCAGTGGCACTGGAAGGCGGCCGACGGTCCGGGCGAGTCGAAAGGCGACATCGAGATCATGGCCGGGCTGTTCCTCAAGCTCAAGGCGATGTACGCCAAGGACGGCGGCAAGCTGCCCGAGCCGATCATGAACCTGAGCTGGCCCTACCGCATCCCCGCCAAGCCCGCGCCCGAGGAATTGCTGATGGAAATCTCCGGCAAGGCGCTCGGCGACGTCTTCGATCCGAAGGACAAGACCAAGGTGATCGTGCCGGCCGGGCAGCAGGTCGCCGGCTTCGCGCAGCTGCGCGACGACGGCAGCACGGCCTGCGGCAACTGGATCTACGGCGGCTGCTGGTCGCAGGCGGGCAACCTGACGGCGCGACGCGACAACGCCGATCCCACGGGACTGGGCCAGACGCTCAACTGGGGCTTCGCCTGGCCGGCCAACCGCCGCATCCTCTACAACCGCGCCTCCTGCGATCTCAATGGCAAGCCCTGGGACCCGCAGCGCACGGTGCTCAAATGGACCGGCAAGGCCTGGGGCGGCAACGACATCCCCGACATGCGGCCCGACGCGGCGCCCGAGGAAGGGGTGATGCCCTTCATCATGACGCCGGAGGGCGTGGCGCGGCTGTTCGCGCCGGCGATGGCCGAAGGACCATTCCCCGAGCACTACGAGCCCTTCGAGACGCCGCTCGACAAGAACCCCTTCCATCCGGGCAATCCCAAGGCGACCAGCAATCCGGCCACGCGCGTGTACAAGGGCGACATGGAGAGCTTCAGTACCGCCAAGGATTTCCCCTATGTCGCCACGACCTACCGCCTGGTCGAGCACTTCCACTACTGGACCAAGCATTCGAAGCTGAATGCGATCACCCAGCCCGAGCAGTTCGTGGAAATCGGCGAGGAACTGGCGAAGGAGAAGGGCATCGCCAACGGCAGCCGGGTCAAGGTGAGCAGCAACCGCGGCTTCATCAAGGCGGTGGCGGTCGTCACCAAGCGCATCAAGACCCTCGACGTCGACGGCAGGAAGGTGCACACGGTGGGCATCCCGATCCACTACGGCTTCAAGGGCGTGACCAAGCCGGGCTTTCTCGCCAACACGCTGACGCCCTTCGTCGGCGACGCCAATTCGCAGACGCCGGAATACAAGGCGTTCCTGGTCAACATCGAGAAGGCATAAGGAGAGATCATGGCACTGCAATCGCTAGATATCGCCCGCCGCTCGGCGACCACGACGCCGGCCCCGAGCGCCCGGCAGACGGCGGAGGTGGCGAAGCTGATCGACGTGTCCACCTGTATCGGCTGCAAGGCCTGCCAGGTGGCGTGCATGGAATGGAACGACCTGCGCGATGAAATCGGCAGCTGTCAGGGCTTCTACGACAACCCCGCCGATCTCAGCGACAAGTCGTGGACCGTGATGCGCTACGCCGAGGTCGAGCAGAACGGCAGGCTGGAGTGGCTGATCCGCAAGGATGGCTGCATGCACTGCGCCGATCCGGGCTGCCTCAAGGCCTGCCCGGCGCCCGGCGCCATCATCCAGTACGCCAACGGCATCGTCGATTTCCATCAGGAAAACTGCATCGGCTGCGGCTACTGCGTCACCGGCTGTCCCTTCAACGTCCCGCGCATCTCCAAGGAGGACAGCAAGGCCTACAAGTGCTCGCTGTGCTCCGACCGGGTGGCGGTGGGCCAGGCGCCGGCCTGCGCCAAGGCCTGTCCGACGGGCGCCATCCAGTTCGGCTCGAAGGAGGACATGAAGGACTACGCCGCCAGGCGCATCGGCGACCTCAAGGAGCGCGGCTTCGACAAGGCCGGGCTCTACGACCCCGCCGGGGTGGGCGGTACCCACGTCATGTACGTCCTGCACCACGCCGACCGGCCGCAGCTCTACAACGGCCTGCCGGCGGACCCGGGCATCAGCCCGCTGGTGTCGCTGTGGAAGGGCGTCGCCAAGCCGCTCGCCTCGCTGGCATTGGGCGCGGTGGCGCTGGGCAGCCTGTTCCACTACGTCATGAAGGGTCCCAACGAGGTGTCGAAAGAGACCGAGCGGGATGTGGAGAAGGAGACCGAGCAATGATCCGCGATCCGAAAGACCTGCAACGCTACACCCCGCAGGAGCGGGCCAACC
>CAZRRI010000038.1:0-19728 GCA_964602565.1 uncultured Rhodocyclaceae bacterium
ACCAGCAGCCCGAAGCGGCTGGAACTGATCGAACTGCTCTGCCAGGGCGAGAAGACCGTCGAGGTGCTGGCGCGCGAGTCGGCCATCAGCATGAAGCTGGCCAGCGCCCACCTGCGGGAACTGCGCTCCGCCCATCTGGTGGAAACCGAGCGCAGCGGCAAGAACATCTACTACCGCATCGCCAACCGGGAAGTCGCCGAATTCTGGGTGGCGATCCGCTCGCTGGCCGAGGATCGCCTGGTCGAATTGAAAATGGCGCTCGCGCGCATCACCCATGCGCCGAAGGAACTGACTCCCAAGGATCGCGATGCCTTGGTCAAGGCCGCCCGCAAAGGCGAAGTGATCGTCCTCGACGTGCGCCCGACCGAGGAATTCGCGGCGGCGCACCTTCCGTACGCGCAGTCGATGCCGATCGACCAACTGAAGTCGCGGCTGGCGGAATTGCCGCAAGGCCGAACCATCGTCGCCTATTGCCGCGGCCCGTATTGCCTGATGGCGAAAGACGCCGTCGACCTGCTCAAGCAGCAAGGCCTGGACGCCATCCATCTGCCCGAAGGTGTCGCCGAATGGGGGCTGACGCCGGTCAGGCCTCCCGCATGACCCCCATCCGGCTGCCGGACCCCCTGGAGAAGGCGACCGCCGAGCGCATCCTCTCGATCCGGCGCTGGAACGACAAGCTGTTCTCGGTGCGGGTCACGCGCGCGGCTTCGTTTCGCTTCACGCCGGGCCAGTGGGTGCGGCTGGGCATCGCCAGCGGCAGCGGGCTGCCCGGCGCGGTGATCTGGCGCCCCTACTCCATGGCCAGCGCCGCCCACGACGACCATCTCGAATTCTTCTCCATCCTGGTGCCCGGAGGCGCGTTCAGCACGCGCCTGGCCAAGGCGCAAATCGGCGACACGCTCTACGTCGAGAAGGAGCCCTATGGCTACCTCACCACGGCGCGCTTCACCGGCGGCCGCCACCTCTGGATGCTGGCCAGCGGCACCGGCGTGGCGCCTTTCCTGTCGATCCTGCGCGACCCCGAGACCTGGCGGCGCTACGACGAACGGGTGCTGGCCTACAGCGTGCGCGAGGCCGGCGACCTGGCCTATCGCGACGAACTCGCCGCGCTCGACGGGGACGAACTGCTCGGCGCGGGGCATCCGCCGCTGCGTTTCGTCGCCATCGTCACCCGCGAGGCGGCGGCCGGCGCGCTGCGCGCCCGGCTGCCGGAACTGATCGCCAACGGCGAGCTGGAGCGGGCCGCCGGCCTGCCGTTCGCGCCGGACGACAGCCGCATCCTGGTCTGCGGCAATCCGGCCATGCTCGACGACGTGCGCGACGCGCTGGTCGCGCGCGGCCTTCGTTACGACCGCAGCGCCAATCCCGGCCAGTTCGCCACCGAGAACTACTGGTAGCCGGCGCGGCGCCGATGACAATCGGCCGGCACATCGGCGATACTTCAGCATGGCAATGATCATGCGGGCACGAAAGGAAAGAACATGATGAATTTCAACGTCAATGGCAAGACACACCGGGTCGACGTCGAGCCCGAGATGCCGCTGTTGTGGGTATTGCGGGACCACCTGGGCCTGACCGGCACCAAGTACGGCTGCGGCATTTCGGCCTGCGGTTCCTGCGTGGTGCTGGTCGATGGCGAGGCGGTGCGTTCCTGCGGTGTGCGCGCGGGCGAGCTGGCCGGCAAGAAGATCGTCACCATCGAGGGCCTCGGCCAGGACGGCCTGCACCGCATCCAGCAGGCATGGATCGACCACGAGGTGCCGCAGTGCGGCTACTGCCAGACCGGCCTGATCATGTCGGTGGCCGCGCTGCTGGCGAAGCACCCGAAGCCGACGGACGCCGACATCGACCGCGACATCACCAACCTGTGCCGATGCGGCACCTATCCGCGCGTGCGCGCCGCCATCCACGCGCTGGCCAAGGGCTGAGGAGGCGACCATGACGACCGCTCGAACCACGATGAAGCGCCGCGATTTCCTCAAGATCTCGGCCACCGCCGCCGGCGCGCTGGCGCTCGAATTCTGCTTCCCGCTGGCGGCCGCGCGCGCCGCCCCCCAGGCCGGCGTCACGGAAGTGAATGCCTGGATTCTCATCCATCCCGACGACCGCGTGGTGATCCGCATCGCCCGCTCGGAAATGGGCCAGGGCACCCTCACCGCGCTGGCGCAGCTGGTGGCGGAGGAACTCGACTGCGACTGGGCGAAGGTGGGCGCCGAGTTCGCCTCGCCCAACGAGCACTTCCGCCGCAACCGCGTCTGGGGCTCGATGTCCACGGGCGGCAGCATGGGCGTGCGCGCCTCGCAGGACTACGTGCGCCGCGCCGGCGCCAGCGCCCGCGAAATGCTGGTCGGCGCGGCGGCTCAGCGCTGGCGGGTGCCGGCGGCCGAGTGCGCCGCCGACAAGGGCATCGTCACCCATGCGCCGACCGGCCGCAAGCTGCGCTACGGCGAACTGGCGGCCGAGGCGGCGAAGATCCCGGCCCCCAAGGAGGTCAGGCTGCGCGACCCGAAGGACTGGAAGATCGCCGGCAAGTCGGTGCGCCGCCTCGACATCCCGGACAAGGTGCTGGGCAAGCCGGTGTTCGGCGTCGACGTGGCGCTGCCCGGCATGCTCCACGCCTCGATCGCGCAGTGCCCGGTATTCGGCGGCAAGCTGCGCGGCGTCGACGCCAAGGACGCCCTGGCCATGCGCGGCGTGAAGAAAGTCGTGCAACAGGAGGGCTTCGTCGCGGTCATCGCCGACAGCTGGTGGCGCGCCGACCAGGCCCTGCAGAAGCTCGACATCGAATGGGACGACGCCGGCAACGGCCGGATCGGCAACGCCGAGATCACCGCCATGCTGCGCGAGGGGCTGAACGCCGCCGGGCTGCCCAAGGCGCGCGAAACGGGCAACGTCGATCGGGCTTTCGCCGATGCCGGCCAGGTCGCCAGGGTGATCGAGGCCGAATATGCCTCGCCCTATCTCCACCACGCCACGCTGGAGCCGATGACCTGCACGGCATGGTTCAAGAGCGACGGCAGCCTGGAAATCTGGACATCGACGCAGGACGGCGAGGCGGCGATGCAGGCGGCGGCCGCCGCTTCCGGCCTGCCGCTGGAGCGGATCGAGGTGCACAAGATGATGCTCGGCGGCGGCTTCGGCCGGCGCGGCTTCCCGCAGGACTTCGTCGGCCAGGGCGTGGCGATCGCCAAGGCCATGCCCGGCGTGCCGGTGAAGCTGATGTGGTCGCGCGAGGAGGACACGCGCCACGGCCACTACCGCCCGGCCAGCATCGTGCGCATGAAGGCCGGGCTGGACAAGCAGGGCCGGCTGGTGGCCATGCAGACCAGGGTGGCCTGCCCCTCGATTCTCAAGGCGCTGATCCCGATGGCCATGCGCGACGGCATCGATTTCACGTCCGTGCTCGGCCTGGCCGACATGCCTTACACCGTGCCGCACCAGCGCGTCGAATACGCCAGCCGCGACGGCCACGTTCCCGTCGGCTTCTGGCGCGCGCCGGGGCAGCAAAACGGCTTCTACCGCGAATGCTTCATCGACGAGTTGGCGCACGCCGCCGGCCAGGACCCGCTGGCCTACCGGCTGGCCATGCTGGCGCCCGGCGACAAGGAGCGCCTGATCCTCGAAGCCACGGCCAAGGCCGCCGGCTGGGGCACGCCGCCGCCGGCCGGGCAGCATCGCGGGCTGGCGGTGATGTCCGGCTTCGGCAGCTTCGCGGCGGCCGTGGCCGAAGTGTTGGTGAGCGCGGCGGGCGCGTTGAAGGTGCATCGCGTCGTCGTCGGCGTCGATTCCGGCTACGTGGTCAATCCGGACACCTGCCGCGCCCAGGCCGAGAGCAACGTCGCCTATGGCCTGGGTCCGGTGCTCTACCAGGAAATCAACATCCGGAACGGCCGCGTGGTGGAAGCGAACTTCAACAACTTCAAGCTGCCGACCCTGGCCGAGATGCCCAAGGTGGAAACCGTGCTGGCGCCCACCGGCGGTTTCTGGGGCGGCCACGGCGAGCCGGCCATCCTGCCGGTCGCGCCGGCCATCTGCAACGCCGTCTTCGCCGCCACGGGCAAGCGGGTGCGCTCGCTGCCGCTTTCGCACCACGACCTGCGGCGACCCGCTCCGGCGTGACGCGCCGAAAGTCAGCCGTGGCGGGACGCCGAAAGTCAGCCGCGGCGGCGCGCCGATGCGCCGCTCAGGCCTCGCCGACCGCGTAGATCGCCGGCAGGTTGCGCCAGGCGCCTCGAATGTCCATGCCGCAGCCGAACACGTAGCGGTCCGGCAGCCGCAGGCCGACGAAGTCGGCCGCGACCGGCTTGGGCGCGGCGAGATCCTTTTCCGTGAGCACGGCGATCAGGCAATCGCGCGCGCCCTGGTCGAGCAGGCGCGACTTGATGGCGGCCAGGGTGATGCCTTCGTCGAGGATGTCGTCGAGCACCAGCACCAGGCGGTCGCGCACCGGGGCGCGCGGCACCGCCACCCAGGCCACGCCCTGCCCGTGCAGGGTGTTGCGGTAGCGCGTGGCGTGCACGTAGTCGCACTCCAGCGGAAAGGCGAGCTTGGGCAGGACCTGCCCGGCGAAGAAAATGCCGCCGCCCATCACCGTCAGGACCAGCGGATAGTCGTCGCCGCCGGCCAGGCGCGCCGTGATTTCGCCGGCCAGCCTGTCGATCGTTTGCGTCACCACGTCGGCCGGATGGATCAGATCCGCCCGGGCCAGCAGCCGTCGCGCTTCCGCCGGCGTCATGGCGCGCACCTGCGCTTCAGGTAGCCGGCGAAGGCGTCGCCGACGTCCGGATGGCGCATGCCGAATTCGACGGTGGCTTGCAGGTAGCCGAGCTTGGAGCCGCAGTCGTAGCGGATGCCCTGGTAGCGATAGGCGAGAATCTGCTGCTGCTGCATCAGCGAGGCGATACCGTCGGTGAGCTGGATCTCGCCGCCCGAGCCGGGGCGGATCTTGTCGAGATGGCGGAAGATTTCCGGCGTCAGCACGTAGCGGCCGACCACGGCCAGCGTCGAGGGCGCGTCCTCGGGCCGGGGCTTCTCGACGATGCCAGTGATCTGCTCGACGCGCTCGGCCAGCGGCCGCGAGGCGACGATGCCGTAGCTGCGCGTGTCGCTGCGCGGCACGTCCTGCACCCCGAGCACGGAGCAGTGGTAGTAGTCGAAGGCCTCGACCATCTGCCGCATCACCGGCGGCTGGCCGTCGAGCAGGTCGTCGGCCAGCAGCACGGCGAAAGGCTCGTCGCCCACCGCCGGCCGCGCGCACAGCACGGCATGGCCGAGCCCGAGCGCCTCGGCCTGGCGGATGTAGATGCAGTTGATGTTCCGCGGCAGCATGTTGCGCACGAACTCGAGCGTCTCGTTCTTGCCGCGCGCCATCAACTCGTTTTCCAGCTCGTAGGCCTTGTCGAAGTGGTCCTCGATGGCGCGCTTGGAGCGGCCGGTGACGAAGATCATGTCGGTGATGCCGGCGGCCACCGCCTCCTCGACCGCGTACTGGATCAGCGGCTTGTCGACGATGGGCATCATTTCCTTCGGGCTGGCCTTGGTGGCCGGCAGGAAGCGCGTGCCCATGCCGGCGACGGGAAAGACCGCCTTGGTGACTTTCTTCATGATTCGAGCAGCTCCATCAATTGCGTCTGGTCGAGGATTATGATGCCCAATTCGCGCGCCTTGTCGAGTTTCGAGCCGGCCTCGGCGCCGGCGACGACGAAATCGGTCTTTTTCGACACCGAACCGGCCACCCGGCCGCCGCGCGCCTCGATCAGCGCCCTGGCCTCGTCGCGGGACAGGTCCGGCAGCGTGCCGGTGAGCACGAAGGTCTTGCCGGCGATCGCCGAATCGGTCGCCACCGGCTCGCCCGGCGTGCCGCGGACACTGACTTTCGCCAGGCCGTCGATGACCTCGTGGTTGTGGGCCTCGGCGAAGAAGCGGGCAATCGACGCCGCCACCACCGGCCCGACATCCGGCACCTGTTGCAAGCGCGCTTCGTCGGCGGCCATCAGCGCCGCCAGGCCGCCGAAGTGACGGGCCAGGTCCTTGGCCGTCGTCTCGCCGACGTTGCGGATGCCCAGCGCGAAAATGAAGCGCGCCAGCGTCGGCGTCTTGCTGCCCTCGATCGCGGCCAGGAGGTTACGCGCCGACTTCTCGCCCATGCGTTCGAGACCCGCGAGACGCTCAAGATCGAGCGCGTAGAGATCGACCGGCGTCTTCACCAGGCCGCCGTCGACGAGCTGGTCGACCAGCTTCTCGCCCAGGCCTTCGATGTCCATGGCGCGACGCGACGCGAAATGCAGCAGCGCCTGCTTGCGCTGCGCCGGGCAGTAAAGGCCGCCCGTGCAGCGCGCGATGGCCTCGTCCTCCGGCTTCTCGATGGCCGAGCCGCACACCGGGCAGCGCTTCGGCATGACGAATTCCGGCGCCAGGATCGGCCGCCTTTCCGCCACCACGCCGACCACTTCCGGAATCACGTCGCCGGCGCGGCGCACGATCACCGTGTCGCCGACGCGCACGTCCTTGCGCCGCACCTCGTCCTCGTTGTGCAGCGTCGCGTTGGTCACGGTGACGCCGCCGACGAACACCGGCGCCAGCCGCGCCACCGGCGTGATGGCGCCCGTACGGCCCACCTGCACCTCGATCGCCTCGACGGTGGTCAGCGCCTCCTGCGGCGGATACTTGTGCGCCACCGCCCAGCGCGGCTCGCGGCTGACGAAGCCGAGTTCCCCTTGCAGCGCCAGCGCATTGACCTTGTAGACCACGCCGTCGATGTCGAAGGGCAGCGCGTCGCGCAGCGCCAGGATGCGGTCGTGGAACCCGATCAACTCACCCGGCCCGCGCGCGATCACACGATGCTCGCAGACGGGCAGGCCCAGGTCCAGCAGGGCGTCGAGCACGCCGCCATGCGTGGCCGGAATCTCCCAGCCGACGGTTTCGCCCAGGCCGTGGGCATAGAAGGACAGCGGCCGCTCGGCCGCCATTTTCGGGTCGAGCTGGCGCACGCTGCCGGCCGCGCCGTTGCGCGGATTGACCAGCGTCGGCTTGCCGGCGCGCCGCTGCTTCTCGTTGTAGCGCTCGAAATCGGGCCGGCTCATGAACACCTCGCCGCGCACTTCGAGCACCGCCGGCGCCGCGCCCGCCAGGCACAGCGGGATGCGCCGGATGGTGCGGATGTTCTGCGTCACGTCCTCGCCGGTCTCGCCATCCCCGCGCGTCGCCGCCTGAACGAGCAGGCCGTGCTCGTAGCGCAGGTTGATCGCCAGGCCGTCGAACTTCAGTTCGGCCGCGTACTCGACCGGCGGCGCCTGCCCGTCCAGCGCCAGGGCCTTGCGCACGCGGGCGTCGAAGGCCGTGGCGCCGCCGGGGCCGGTGTCCGTCTCGGTGTGGATCGAGAGCATGGGCACGGCGTGGCGCACCGGCGCGAAGCCTTCCAGCGCCTTGCCGCCGACGCGGCGCGTCGGCGAACCGGCCGTCAACAGTTCCGGAAATTCGTCCTCCAGCGCCTGAAGCTCGCGGAACAGCTTGTCGTACTCGGCGTCCGGAATGGTCGGCGCGTCGAGCACGTAGTACGCGTGGTTGTGGCGCTCGATTTCGCCACGGAGGAACGCGGCGCGCTGTGCTGCCTCGCGCGGCGCCGCCATCTCAGGAGAACAGGCGCAGCGCCCTGACGCCGCCGGCGACGATCTGGTGATGCGCCATGCGCTGTTGCAGCTCGCCCACCTTGGCGCGGATGCCGGCGACCATTTCCGGCGACAAGGGCTTGCCGTGCGCGTCGACCAGCGCGCCGCCGAGCGCGCCGGCCAGCTGGCGCGCCACGGCCATCATGGCGTCGAACACCGCCGGGCCGTCGGCGACGCGCGGCACGTCGAGCGACAAGGTGACGCCCTGCGTCGCCAGCGATTTCATGGCGTCGGCGACGAACAGCTCGGCGCCGATGTTGCTCAAAGTGAAGCGCGTCATGCCGGCGTCGTCGAGCGCGTGGAAGCTGCCGTCGTCGAGCAGGCGCAGCCCGGCCGCCTCGGTCACGCCGCGCAGTTTGGTGCCGGCGAAGGCTTCGCCGACGGTGATCACGTTCACGCCCAGTTGCAGATCGACGCTGGCGCAAAACTCGTCGAGGGCGCGGGCATTGACCAGCGCCTCGTCCTGGTCCGGCAGTTCGGCGACGCCGGCGCACTGGCCGACGATCTCGCGCACGCCGTCGAAGAAGGCCGACAGGCCGGCGTCGGTCACGGCGCCCTGCCGGTCGGCCAGCTGCACGGCCGCGCACACCACGCGGTAGCGGCCGGCGTCGTGCGCGGAAAGCCGCCGCCACGCCCCCTGCGTGTCGTCGAAGCCGAGCCAGGACATGGTCTTGCCGACCAGCCCCGCCCAGCGCGCCTGCATCGACCACAGCGCCGGCGCCGGCACCGCCTCGGTGAAATCCATGCGCACGAGGCAGTCGGCGATCTCGTCGGCATGTTCGTCGGGCAGCGGCGGCAGGGTGGCGGCGCCCGCCGCCCCGACGTGGCCTTCGTGGCCCTGGCCGCCTTCATGGCCTTCGTGGCCCCCGTGACCCGCGTGACCCGCGTGGCTCCCGTCGCCCCCGTGGCCCCCGTGACCCTCATCGTCCGGGACCGCCATGGCCGCCGTCGCCGGTTCGGCGATATCGCCGATGGCCGGGTCCTCGGCTTCCAGGGTATTGCGCGGCACTTCGCCCAGCGAGGGCTCGACGGCCGCGCTTTCCTTGCCGAGCAGGACGTCGGGCTGGCTGCCCTTGAAGATATTTTCCGCCAGCTTGCGATGCTGGCGCTCCTGCCACTTGTTGTAGCCCCAGACGCCGGCCACGGCCGCCACGCCGGCGGCGATCAACGCAAGCTGAAGGTCGCTCATGCCGCCTCCCTTTCCGTCATCCGCAGCGCTTCCTCGATATCGACTTCCACCACCCGCGACACACCCTGTTCCTGCATCGTAACGCCGATCAGGTGCTGGGCCATTTCCATGGCGATCTTGTTGTGCGAGATGAAAATGAACTGGGTGTTCGGCGACATGTGCTTGACCAGGCCGCAGAAGCGCTCGGTGTTGCTGTCGTCCAGCGGCGCATCCACCTCGTCGAGCATGCAGAACGGCGCCGGGTTGAGCTGGAACATGGCGAACACCAGCGCGATGGCGGTCAGCGCCTTCTCGCCGCCGGACAGCAGGTGGATGGTCGAGTTCTTCTTGCCGGGCGGCTGCGCCATGATCTGGATGCCGGCATCGAGGATCTCCTCGCCGGTCAGCAGCAGCTTCGCTTCGCCGCCGCCGAACAGACGCGGGAACAGTTCGCCGAAGTGGCGATTGACCGTGTCGTAGGTCTCTTGCAACTGCTCGCGCGTTTCGCGGTCGATGCGGCGGATGGCGTCTTCCAGCGTCCCGATGGCCGTGGCGAGGTCTTCCGACTGTTCGTCGAGATAGCCCTTGCGCTCGCGCGCCACGGTCAGCTCGTCGAGCGCCGCCAGGTTCACCGGCCCCAGGGCCTCGATTTCCGTGCCCAGACGGGCGATATCGCCGGCCAGCGCGCTTTCCTTCAGGCCCGGCGTCAGCTCGGCGGCGATTTCGGCTTCCTGCTCCGGGGTCGTCACGCCGGCCTCGGTCAGGCGCTGCTGGCACTGCTCGGCATTGAGCTCGGCCGCCTGCTGCTTGAGCCGCCAATCGTTGATCTTGTCGCGCGCCGGTTGCAGCCCCTGCTCCAGCTTCAGCCGCTGTTCCTCCAGCGCGCGCAGCTCGCCGGCCGCCGTTTCCAGCGCGTTGCGCCGCTCGGCCAGCAGGCCCTCGCGGCCGCCGCGCGATTCGAGCGCGGCATGCAGCTGTTCTTGCAGGACCACGTCGCTGATGCCGGCGATCTCCGCATCGGCCGCGGCCGTGTCGGCGGTCACCCGTTCGAGCTGCACGCGCGCCGTCTCGGCGGCGCGGGCGTTGTCCTCCAGTTTCGAGCGGCATTCGCGCTCGGAAAAGCCGGCCTCCTGCGCCTCGCGCGCCAGCTGGTGTTCGAGCGCGCGCGCCTCGCGCAGCGCCGTGTCCTTCTGGCGCTGGTTTTCCAGCGCCTCCTCGACCCGGGCGCGCACGGCGGCCAGCTGGTCGCGGCAGCCGCCGGCCTCGCCCTCGGCGCGCGCCAGCTCGGCGCGTTCGGTTTCCTCGCCGCGCAGGATGTCGGCCAGGTCGCCCGCGATCTGCCCGGCACGCTCATCGTAACGGGCCTGGAGCTGCGCCAGCTTGAGGGCCTCGACCCGGGCGCCGTGCAGGCGCTGCTGCGCCTCGTCCGCCAGCCGGCGGGCGGCGTGCTGCGACGACTGACTTTCGGCCAGCACGCTTTCCGCTTCCGCCTGCGCCTCGCGCGCCGCTTCCTCTTCCAGCTCGCGTTCCTCGATCTGCGCGCTCAAGGTCTCGATCTCGCGCTGGCGTTCGATGACGCCGTGCGTCTTGACGTCCGGCACGTAGAGCGTGAGGCCGCGCGGGCTGGCGATGTCGCCGCGCCGGTTGACCCAGCAGCCGCCGGCCGTCAGTTTTTCCGACAGCTCGTCGGCGCAGTCGACACCGGCCAGCCATTCATCCAGCACCGCCGACCAGCGGGCGTCGTCGCAGCGCACCTTGGCGCGCAGGGCGCCGGCCGCCGCCGCATGGCCGGCGGGTGCGTCGAGCCGGCCGAAGGCCAACGTCGCCGGCGGCGGCGAAGCCAGGGCCCGCCGCGCCAGGTCGGCGTCGCCGGCCAGCGCCGACAGACGCTCGCGCAGCACGGCTTCCACCGCGGTTTCCCAGCCGGCTTCGACGTGGATGCCGCGCCACAGCGGCTGGGCGTCGGCCAGGCCATGGGCCTTCAGCCAGTCGCCGATTTCGCCGTTTTGCTGCACGCGGCTTTGCAGTTGCCGCAGGGCATCGCGCCGGGCGCGCGCCTCGGTCGCCTGCCGGTGCGAGGCCGCCAGGCGCTCGCGGGCGCCACGCAAGGCGGCTTCCAGTCCGGGCAGCAGGCCCTGCAATTCGCCGACGCGCGCCTGGTGGATGGAAAGTTCCTCCTCGGCCCGCGCCTCGGTTTCCCGGGCCGCCGCCAGTTGCGCCGGATCGGGCGCCGCCAGCGCCGACTTTTCCTGTTCCAGCCGGGCGCGCCGGGCGGCGAAATTCTCGATGGCGCGCAGCGCGTGGCCGCGGTCGGCCTCGGCCAGCCGCAGGCCCTGCTCGGCTTCGTTGAGCAGCCGGCGCGCTTCCACGACCTGGCTGCCGGCGTTTTGCACCTCGTTCTCGGCCTCGGGCAGGCGTGCCGCCGCTTCCTCGTGGCGGGCCTGGGCGGTGGCCATGCGCTCGGCGGAGTTGTCGAGCAGCGAGCGCCAGCGGAATTCCTCGTCCTCGACGCGCTTTTGCTCGCCGCTCCAGTGGGCGCGCTCGACATCGAGCTGGGTCAGCCGGGTTTCCAGCCGCTGGCGCGAATCGCGCACGTGGTTGATGTCGGATTCGAGCCGCTTGACCTCGGCGTTGGCCGAGTACATCTCGGCCTGCGCCGCGTGCAGCGCGTCGGAGGCGGCGAAATGCGCCTCGCGCGCCTGCTCGACGCGCGCCTCGACCTCGCGCAACTGCGCCGTCTCGGCCTCGACGCGGTTGATCGACTTTTCCACCTCGCGGCCGTGGCGCTCGGCCTCGGCGCTGGCGTCGTTGCGCTTCTTCAGCCAGAGCAGATTCTGCCGCCGGCCCAGCTGTTCCCGCAGGTCGCGGTACTGCCGCGCTACCTCGGCCTGGCTTTCCAGGCGGCCGATCTGGCCGTCCAGCTCGTTGCGGATGTCGTCCACGCGGGCGAGGTTTTCCCGCGCATCCTCCAGCCGGTGCTCGGTTTCCTTGCGCCGCTCCTTGTACTTGGTCACGCCCGCCGCCTCTTCGAGGAAGAAGCGCAACTCCTCGGGCTTGGCCTCGACGATGCGCGAGATCATGCCTTGGCCGATGATCGCGTAGGCGCGCGGCCCCAGGCCCGTGCCGAGGAAGAGGTCGATGACGTCGCGCCGACGCACGTGCAGGTTGTTGATGTAGTAGTTCGAATTGCCCTCGCGGTCGAGCACGCGCTTGACCGTGATTTCGGCGTACTGCGACCACTGGCCGGCGGCGCGGCCCTCGGCGTTGTCGAAGAACAGCTCGACGCTGGCCCGGCTGACTTCCTTGCGCGTGCCGGAGCCCTTGAAGATCACGTCCTGGATCGATTCGCCGCGCAGCTCGGAGGCTTTCGACTCGCCCAGCACCCAGCGCACGGCGTCGATGACATTGGACTTGCCGCAGCCGTTCGGCCCGACCACGCCGGCCAGCTGGGCGGGAAACAGCACGGTGGTCGGCTCGACGAAGGACTTGAAGCCGGCGAGTTTGAGTTTGATCAGTCGCACGCGGAAAAACCCTATGCATTTGCGGGGTTATTGCCTTGGGCGGACGATTATAAGCGGAGCCGCCCCCGGCCCCGAAACGTCGCCGACCCGCCGCGTCGGCTCCGCCGGGATTTCGTCCTCCGGAAGAACTGATACGATGAATATGAGGGCCGCCACGCCGCCGGCGGCGGCCAGTGACGACCGATACACAGCGAGGAAAGAGCAGCCATGGCCATGCCGCGAGACGTGAAGATCATCGATCTGATGATGGGAATTCCGGGCGAGGACAACAGCGGCTGGTACGAATTCATCAAGCCCATGCTGATGGACGAGGAAAGCCACACGATGTTCAAGATGCCGGCGCAGTACATGTTCAAGGACATTCCCCAGTCCGGCCGGCAGCCGGACTACGTGGCCCATGTGATCGGGCAGATGGACCGCCACAACATCGAGCGGGCGATGATCGGCATCGATGACGACAACAAGCCGCACCTGGAGGCGCTGCGGCGGCGCCCGGACCGTTTCTTCGCCTCCTACGAGGCCAACCCCAACCGGGGCATGGCGGAGGTGCGCAAGATCCGCCGCCTGCACCGGGAATACGGCATCAAGGCCGTCACGGCGTTTCCATCCGGGCTCTGCCCGCAGGTGCCGATCGACGACAAGAAGTGGTATCCGATATATGCCACGTGCGTGGAGCTGGACATTCCCATCTGCATCTGCGTCGGCGTGCCGGGCCCGCGCCTGCCGCTGGCGCCGCAGAAGGTCGAACTGCTGGACGAGGTGTGCTGGTTCTTCCCCGAGTTGCGGGTGGTGATGCGCCACGGCGCCGAGCCCTGGGAAAAGCTGGCCTGGAAGCTGATGCTGAAGTATCCGAACCTTTACTACTCGACCAGCGCATTCGCGCCCAAGCACTACCCCCGGGAGATCATCCAGTTCGCCAACACCCGCGGCGCCGACAAGATTCTGTACGCCGGCTATTTTCCGATGGGGCTTTCGCTGGACCGCATTTTCAAGGACATGCCGGAGGTTCCCTTCAACGACGACGTCTGGCCGAAATTCCTGCGGGACAACGCGCTGCGCGTGTTCAAGCTGGAGCCCTGAGCATCGCCTCGGGCAGCGGGCAGGGTCGCCGCGGGCGCGCTCATAGCGGCTTGCCGCCGCGGATCAGCCCGACGGCGAGGCCCTCGATGGCGAATTCGCGGCCCTCGACGGCGATGGGCGCGTAGTCGGAATTCTCGGCGAGCAGCTCGACGCGCCGGCCGGTGCGCTTGAGGCGCTTAACTGTCACCTCGTCGTCGAGCCGCGCCACCACGATCTGGCCGGAGCGCGCCTCGCCTGTCTTGTGCACGGCCAGCAGGTCGCCGTCGAGGATGCCGGCGTCGACCATGCTCAGCCCGCGCACCTTGAGCAGGTAGTCGGCGCGCGGCGAAAAGAGATTGGGATTGACCTGCACCTTGCCGAGCTGGTTTTCCACGGCCAGGATCGGGCTGCCGGCGGCGACCGAGCCGATCAGCGGCAGGCCGAGCTGCTCGACCAGGCGGATGCCGCGCGCCGAGCCGGGTTCGAGGACGATGACGCCCTTCTTCGCCAGCGCCCGCAGGTGGTCCTCCGCCGCGTTGGGCGAGGCGAAGCCGAAGGCGCTGCAGATCTCGGTGCGCGTCGGCGGCGCGCCGAGCACTTCCAGCGAGTTGCGGATGAAGTCGAGGATTTCCCGCTGGCGGGGGGTGAGGCTGTCGGCCACGACGCGCTCCTTTGCTGCCTTTTGTTGATGGCTGTATTTTTATACAGCCATCGGCAAAAGGCAAGCCCGCCTTTCCCGCCGCGCCCCGGCCGGCCGGAGCCGGGACGTGGCGGCTTCTTCCTCAGCGCCGGCGCGGCGCGGAATCGACGATCTCGTGGCGGGAAAGATCGACGTCGCGGAACTTGACCCGCTCGAAGCGCATCCTGGGAGCGCCGAAGGGCACCAGGGCATCCATGCCGAGCTTGGTGATGGTACCGCCCTTGCCATCCGGATTGAGGGTGACCAGGGGGTTCAGGATGTGGCCTTCCTCGCGCGGCAGCAGGACCATGTCGCGCTCGGGATCGAAGCGCGTCGTGATCGCCCAGTCGACATCGACCGCGTTTCTCAAATCCACGTCGGTATCGACGACCACCACGCGTTGCAGCGGCCGGAAAGCCTTGAAGGTGGCGCGAATGGCGTCCTTGCCGACATCGGCGCGGGTGTTCCTCACCTGGACCACGGCCTCGTAGAAACCGCAGCCGCCGTGCGGCAGATAAACGGCGACCAGTTCCGGCACTTCGCGCTTCACGGCATGGAAAATCGCCGCCTCGGCCGTGAAGCCCACCGCGTTCCAGACTTCCATGCCCGACAGCACGGTATGGAACATCGGCCGGGCGCGGCGCGTGATCGCCTTGACCTTCATGACCCAGCGCTGGTCGCGCTCGCCGTAGTAGCCGGTCACCTCGGCGAACGGCGCCTCGGTCTCGCGCAGGCCGGGAAGAATCTCGGCCTCGATGACGAACTGGGCATCGGCATAGGCGGGAACGTCCACCGTCCGGGCCTCGACGAAGTCGATGGCGCGGCCGGCCAGGTGATGGGCCACCACGTTCTTGAAGTCGCCCAGGCGCGGCAGCGCGGCGGCGATCCAGGGCGCCAGGCCGACGCCGACGTTGATGGTCACCGGCAGCGGCTGATTGCGCTTCTCCATGATCTCGACGTATTCGCCGAGATGCCGGCCGGGGTCGATGAGGAAGGTGAGGCGGTTCTTGCGCGTCACCATCATGCGGTGGATCGAGATGTTGGGCGCGCCGGTCAGCGGGCTGCGCGCGACCACCACGGCGGCGTCGAGATAGCGACCGCCATCCTTGATGGCATGGACCGGGATGGGCAGGCCGGCGAGATTCACGCCGCTTTCGACGATCTCGTTGGCCGGCGCGCGCTTGAGCAGGCGGCCGGCCAGCGCCGCCGGACTCTTCTGCCAACTGGCAATGGCCTTGGCGATGGCAAACGGCACCTCCTCCTTGGGCAGGCCGAACAAGCGGCCGACGATGTCCCGGTTCCAGAGCAGGCCCGTGACCACCGGATATTCACTGCCCTTGACCCGCTCGAACAGCACCGGCTTGCCGCCTTCCAGCCGCTTGGCGATGCCGGCGAGCTCGAAACGGCCATCCACCTCGGTCTTGACCCGGGTCAACTGGCCGGTCCGGTCGAGGAAATCGACGCAGGCGCCGAGGTCGATCAGCCGCCTGGCTTGCGCGGCCGACGTCGTGGCAGAGTCATTCTTGGTTTTCGACACCATGGTGTTTGCTCCCGAACTCATGACACATTGAAGATGCAATCATAAATATATATCAGGCTAGAATTCCGGCGGCGCATGGCGCACTCCAGCCTTCGTTGCTCGGAAATAAAAATGAACACGAGCAGATCAAATTTCTGGCAGGCCTTACTCAGCCGAATCCGATTCCAGAAAAGTCTTCGTCGCATCAAGCTTTCGACGTTGTCGCTTTGGTTCTCGGCGCTGCTCCTGATGGCACTGGGCGCCAATACCTACTTCATGTTCAAGGTCAATGAGGCGAATGGCAACCTCATCGCCACGCAGGATCATCAGCGGCAATCCACTGCATTGACGACTGCTCTACGGCTGGAGATGGCGCAATTGACGCAGTTCGTGCGCGCCTATGCCCTGACTGGCGATTCGCGCTACCTGCTTTATTACTACGACATCGTCGCGATACATATGGGGGAGAAAGCCGCGCCAGAAAATTTCGATCCCGATGTCTATTGGGATAACGTGGTGACGGGGCGTGTCGCGCACGAGCCTTTGAGTGAAAAGGGCGGCATTTCCCTGGAGGCGCGCATGAAGGCGCTCAACTTCACGCTGCAAGAGCTTGTCGCCTTCGAAAACGTACAAGTGACCCTCGATGCCATGACCAAGATCGAGCAGGTCGCTTTCGCCGCCACGCAGGGACTTTACGATCCGGTCGAGAGCGAGTTCGTCTCCGACGGCCAACCTCATCTCGAGTTTGCGACCAAACTGGTCAATAGCAGCGAATACAACCAGAGACAGGCCGACCTGGCGTCGGCCATCAAGGCCATGACGGTCATGGTGTAACAGCGGACGGAGGCGGAAATCTCGGCCGCCAGAGCGGTCCTGCAAAGGCAAATCCACGCCTCCCTGGGAATGTTGCTGTGCACGTTCCTGCTGATCCTCGTTACGTATTACCTGATGCGCCGGCAGGTGCTACAGCCGCTCAGCGCTCTGACGGCAACCGCCGACCGGTTGGCAAGTGGCGATTACACGTCGCGAACGAGTGCCGGCGATGGCGCCGCGGAACTCATCACCTTGGGCACAATGCTGAATCATATGGCGCAGTCCATCGAGAACGATATCGAACATCGCCGCCATACGCAGGAGGAATTGGAAAAGGCCTGGCTGCTGGCCGAGGATGCGGCTCGCGCAAAGTCCATGTTCCTCGCCAATATGAGCCATGAAATCCGCACACCGATGAATGCGATCATCGGCATGACTTATCTGGCGCTGAAGACTTCATTGACGCCGCGCCAGCTGGATTACGTTGGACAGATCGATCGCGCCGCCAAGTCGCTGCTGGGAATCATCAACGACATCCTCGATTTCTCCAAGATCGAGGCCGGGAAACTGGCGCTCAATCAGGCGCCCTTCTCCCTCGAGGAAACCGTCGGGAATTCGCTGTCGCTCCTGCGCCACCGCGCCCAGGAGAAGGAAATCGAACTGTTGTTCGAGATCGCCGACCCGCTGTTGCTCGGGAACAACGGCATCCTGCTGGGCGACTCCTTGCGTTTGGGCCAGGTGCTGACCAATCTGCTGTCCAATGCGGTCAAATTCACGCATCGCGGATCCGTCATGCTCACCGTCGATACCGATGAACGGGACAACGACGGCGTCACGCTGCGCTTCACGGTACACGACACCGGCATCGGGATGACCGCCGACCAGGTGGCGAGGCTGTTCCAGGAGTTCAGCCAGGCCGATGGATCGACCACCCGGAAATACGGCGGGACCGGCCTGGGCCTGAGCATCTCGAAGAAACTGGTCAACCTGATGGGCGGCGATATCTCGGTCGACAGCACGAAGGATGCAGGCTCCAGCTTCGCCTTCGCCGCCCGCTTTCCGCTGGCCAATGCCGAGCTTCAGCCGGTCGATTTGCCCGACACGGAATCCTTGCGCGTGCTGGTCGTCGACGACGTGCCGGAAGCGCGCCGGGTATTGGCGAGCCTGCTGTCTTCCCTGGGGGTCGGCAGCTACCCAGCGGGCCCGGTCGGGGGTGAACCGAAGCATGGCCCAACGAACTTCCTTGCCGGAAAATATCCCGTAGCCGGCGCCAAGAACTTCATCGAGCATCTTTTGGGGAATGTCTTTTGCGGACTTGTTCAATACTTCGGCCGACTGGACCGAGTCGAGTGAGAAACTGCGCAGGCCCTCCCGGGTATGGCACCAGGCATCGAGGTACCAGTTCTCCCGGTAATGCACGAGTCGTTGCGGGGAAATCTCACGCTCGGTCGTCTCGTTGGTGGAGCGTGCGTAGTAGCGGATGGACAAACGCTTGCGGCGCAACAAACCCGAACCGATCATTTCGAAGTGCTGGAGCGTCATGCGACGGGCCGGGACACCGAGGATCTTCACGCGCTTGCGGATTTCCTCCTGGGTGTTTTCGGCGGCACCCATCAGAGCGTTCAGTCTCGACACGAGAGGTTGAACATGCGGGCCGAGCAGCCCTCCCGAGTCGATGCCAGTCAGCAGATGCTGCATGGTCAGCAGCGCATGAATTTCCGAGGCGTTGAACCAGAGGCCCGGCAGTTCATACTGATCACCGACCTGTTTGTTCTTGGTGTCAAAGCAGTAGGCCCGCTCATCCCTGTCCCAAACGATGGGGGCATTGAGACGGTTGCGCATGTACTCCAGGTCACGTTTCAGTGTGGCCGGAGATACCGATAAGAATTCCAGCAACTCTTCGAACGTGGCGCGCTTGCGTTCCGTCAGTACCTTATCGATCTTGTAGAACCGTTCCGTGCGATCCATCTGCCCCTCCCATTTCTAGCTCGCTCACCTGGTGAGCCAGCAAGATGCTACTGTACTTCGAGGCAATCATCAGAACAATGGAGACCCCAGTGACGATTCCGATCATTTCTATCAAGTGCAACCGATGCGGCTATTCGCAGTCGAGTGGCTTTAGCGGGCGACGTGAATATGCATTGCCAGATGGTCAAAAAGTTCGAGTACTAACTACCCCCGCCTGGTGTCATGACTGTGGCGGGATTGAAAGCGTCGAGAACTTGGACCCTACCGGATGGATTGATGAAGTTCAGTTCGTGAAACAACGGCTGGCATCCATCCAGATCGATAAGCGGTTATTCAGCAAGCGCTGGACCTATGATGGCCACTATTGGTCAGATGAAACCGCCGATTATCGAGCAGAGGTCACACTGGAAACCTTTGCCGACTGGACGAAGCGACTCGATGAAGCAGTTGCCGGCATCCAGTTCCTGATATCTCGTCAGAGCCCAGCCCGTTGCTTGTCCTGTAGCGGAACTAATTTCGATCGCCTGGAACGCCGCGCCAATCCCAGTGATCCTGCTCACGAATTGATGGTTCACCCCGGATGTGGCGGATTACTGGACCACATCGTCGAGGGCGACATCTTCATCAAAGGCGGCTACCCAAAATCGGCGAGACGTTACTCCCCGGATGGGGAATATCTCGGCCTCTTCGATGGTGACCAGTTGATTCGTCGCTAATGCATCAGTAGACAGGTTCGATTGCGCCGGATGCCTGTATACCTTCTGGCAAGGCGACTGCGATGAGATCTTCGATGCCACACTGAAGAACAGCAATGAGTCCGCCCAACACGGCTGTCGAGACATGCGTGGACTGGCCATCGACAATTCTGATCAGTTGGGGTACGGAAATATCGACGCCAATTGCTTTCAGCATGCGCTGTAGAGCGGCGACAGAGCGTATGCCCCGTTCGGCCATGACAACTCGAATGCGAAATGCCAGCGTGACAGGGCTGCCCTTGGCAGGGATAGAACGGGACATGGTGTCGATCCTCACAAAACGACAGGGTCCAAAAATAGCTCAGCAGGATTGCTGTTTCGAAAGTGTATCAAAAGCATCACTAGAACGAAATTATTTTCATAAGATGATTGACTCTTGCAAAATGAGCCGGCATAATCCGCATCCATTCGAAACTCGTCTTTATTGACATCGGCAAAAGGATCAGACGCGGGATAGCGCAGTTGGCAGCGTGCCGGGTTCATACCCCGGAGGTCGGCGGTTCAAATCCGTCTCCCGCAACCAGACACATTATGAAAACAAACCTCATCACCTCAATCGCGACAAGTCGGCGACCGGTA
>CAZRRI010000039.1:0-19437 GCA_964602565.1 uncultured Rhodocyclaceae bacterium
TGCCCGGCGGCAGCCCCGCCGAGCGGACGCGGGCGGCCAGGCTGGCCGGCGCGCTCGGCCGCGCGGCGGCGGCGCCGGCGATGAATCTCGCCGAACTGTCGCGGCTGTTGGCGGGCGCCGCGCTGGTAGTCGGCGTCGACACCGGCCTCGTCCACCTGGCCGCCGCGCTCGGCCGTCCGACGCTGGCCTTGTATTGCGCCTCCGATCCCAGCCTGACCGGCGTACTGGCCGGCACGCCGCATGCCAACCTCGGCGCGCGGGGCCGCCCGCCGACGGCGGCGGAGGTCACCGCCGCCGCCCTGGAACTGCTCGGCGCATGACCCGCCTCCTTTACACGCTCGCCATCCATGCCCTGCTGCCCTGGGCATTCCTGCACCTGCTCTGGCGCGCCCGCCGGCAGCCGGAATACCTGCGGCACTGGCGCGAACGTCTCGGCTTCTATCGCAAGCGCACCGCCGGCGACGTGATCTGGATCCATGCCGTTTCCGTCGGCGAAACACGCGCCGCCCAGCCGCTGGTCGCGGCGCTGCGGCAGCGCCACCCCGGCTGCCAGATCGTCATGAGCCACATGACGCCGACCGGCCGCCAGACCGCCAAGGCGCTGTTCGGCGACGGCGTGCTGCGCGTCTATCTGCCTTACGACACGCCCTGGGCGGTGGCCGCCTTCCTCGACCGCTTCCGGCCGAAGCTGGGCCTCGTCATGGAAACGGAGATCTGGCCCAATCTGGTGGCGGCCTGCCGGCGGCGCGTGCTGCCGCTGCTGCTGGTCAATGCCCGTCTTTCCGAACGCTCGGCGCGGCGCTACGCGCGTGTCGCGCCCCTGGCGCGGCAGACCTTGAGCGGTCTCGCCGCCGTCGCGGCGCAGGCGGAAGACGACGCCGGGCGGCTGCGCGCACTGGGCGCGCCGGAAGTATCGGTGCTCGGCAACCTCAAGTTCGACATCGAACCGCCGGCAAGCCAGCTGGCGCTGGGCGACGAGTTCCGCCGGCGCATCGGCGACCGGCCGGTGTTCCTCTGCGCCAGCACCCGCGAGGGCGAGGAGGCCCTGATCCTCGATGCCTGGCCGCAAGACCGGCGCGCGCTGCTGGTCATCGTGCCGCGCCATCCGCAGCGGTTCGAGGAAGTCGCGGCCCTGGTCGCCGCGCGGGGCCTGGCCGTGCAGCGGCGCTCCGACGGAGCGCCGGTGGCCGCGGCCACCCGCGTCTGGCTCGGCGACAGCATGGGCGAGATGTTCGCCTACTACACCGCGGCCCGCGCCGAGGGCGTCGCCTTCGTCGGCGGCAGCCTGCTCGATTACGGCTGCCAGAATCTCATCGAGCCGTGCAGCGTCGGCACGCCCGCGTTGATCGGGCCTTCGACCTTCAATTTCGCCGAGGCGGCGCGGGAAGCGGTGGCGGCGGGGGCGGCGATCCAGGTGCTGGGCGGACCCGGTGGATCGGGCGAGCCAGGCGGAGGCGAATCGGGCGAATCAAGCGGATCGAGCGCCGAGGCGCGGGTAGCCGAAACGCGGGTGGCCCAGGCGCTGGTGGCCGAGGCGCTGGCGCTGCTGGACGATCCGGCGCGGCGTGCCGCCATGGCTGACTTTGGCCGCGCCTTCGCCGGCCGCCATCGCGGCGCCACGGCGCGGACGCTGGCGCTGATCGGGCGGTTTATTCCAGCAGGACGTTGATCGCGGCCAGGTCGTCCTCGGTGAGGTTGCCGGCCGCCAGCTTGAGCCTGAGCTGCGCGATCAGCGTGTCCAGCCTGGCCTTCACCAGTTTCTGGCGCGTGTCGTAGAGCTGGCTCTGGGCGTTGAGCACGTCGATGTTGATGCGCACGCCGACTTCGTAGCCGAGCTTGTTGGACTCCAGGGCCGACTGCGACGACGCCACCGCCGCCTCGTAGGCGCGCACCTGCGACAGTCCCGACGTGACGCCGAGGTAGGCCTGGCGCGCGCTCAGCGCCGCCTGCCGGCGGGCGTTGTCGAGGTCGGCGGCGGCCTTGTCGCGCAGCGCCACGGCCTCGCGTTCGCGCGAGCTGACGCCGCCCCCGGCGTAGATCGGCACGCTCAGTTGCAGGCCGATGGTCGTGGCCTTGCTGTCGCTGCCCGACGAGGTGGAGGAACTGAAACCGGTGCCGCTGCGGCCGTGGCTGGCGACCAGGTCGAGCGTCGGGTAATGGCCGCCGCGCTGGCGTTCGATCTCCTCGCGGGCGATGTCGAGCGCGCCCTGGGCCTGGGCCACGGCGAGATTGCCGGTCTCGGCCGTCGCGGCCCACTGGCCGACGTCGTCCGGCCGCGGGCGGTCGATGTCGACGCCGGGACGCAGGCGCTTGAGCGCGTCCTGCTCCTTGCCGACCAGCACGCGCAGGGCCTCGCGCTTGACGGTGAGGTCGTTCTGCGCCGCCAGTTCGGTGGCGACGACCAGGTCGTACCTCGCCTGGGCTTCGTGGGTGTCGGTGATGGTGGCGGTGCCGACCTCGAAGTTGCGCTTGGCCGATTCGAGCTGCTCGGCGACCGCCGTCTTTTGCGCCACCACGGTGGTGAGGGTTTCCTGGGCGAGCAGCACGTCGAAATAGGCCTGCGCCACGCGCACGATCAAGTCCTGCCGGGCGGCGGCGAACTGCGCCTCGGCCACGCCGACGGCCAGCTCGCCCTGCTTGTAGCCGATCCAGTTCTGCCAGCGGAACAGCGGCTGGGTCAGGCTGGCCGTCCAGCCGTTGCTGTTGTAGCGGGCGTCGCGCTCGACCGACGGATGGGCGCGGGTCTCGACTTCGGTGTCGTTCAGGGTGGTATTGCCGCCCAGGCCGATGACCGGCATGAGGCCGGCCCGCCCCTGCGGCAATTTTTCCCGCCCGGCCTCGAGCGCCGCGCGCGCCGAGGCGAACTGGGCATCATGGACCACGGCGTCCCGATAGACCGACATCAGGTCCGCCGCGCCCGCCGGAAACGCCGCCGCCAGCAGACCCAGCGGCAGCAGCCAATACGAGGTGTTCTTCATCGCCTGCTCCAAAAAAATTCAATAGGTGGGCGTGGCCGGGTCGACGTCCCGCGACCAGGCGGCCATGCCCCCATACAGGTTGTAGAGCTTGCTGAAACCCTGTTGTTCCAGAAACATGCAGACCCGATGGCTGCGCGCGCCATGGTGGCAGATCACCACGGTGGCGGCCTCGGGCTTCAATTCGCCGCAACGCGCCGGAATGGTGCGCATCGGCATCGGCCGGACACCGGCGATGCGGCAGACATCGAGTTCCCACGGCTCGCGGACATCCAGCAACAGCGGCCTGTCGCGCGCCGGGTCATCGAGCCATTCCTTGAGTTGCTTGGCGCTGAGTTGTTGCATGGCTCCATGATATTAGCACGCACTTATATACGATCATGATGGCGGTGGCCGATTCTACGCCGCCGGCTCCTTGATCCTGTACCACGCGGCGTAGAGCGCCGGCAGGAACAGCAAGGTCAGCACCGTGGCGACGATCAGCCCGCCCATGATGGCCACCGCCATCGGCCCCCAGAACACCTGGCGGCTGAGCGGGATCATCGCCAGCATGGCCGCCGCCGCCGTCAGCATGATCGGCCGGAAGCGCCGCACGGCCGAGCCGACGATCGCCTCCCACGGGTGCTTGCCGGCCTTCTCGTCCTGTTCGATCTGATCGAGCAGGATCACCGAATTGCGCAGGATCATGCCCATCAGCGCGATCACGCCCAGGTTGGCGACGAAACCGAAGGGCTGGTTGAACACGATCAGCGCCAGCGCCACACCGATCAGGCCGAGCGGCGCCGCCAGCAGGGCCACGGTGGCGCGGCGCAGGCTTTGCAGCTGCATCATCAGCAGCGTCAGCACGGCGACGACCATGAAGGGCATGACCGCCTTCAGCGCCTTTTCGTTCTTGAGGGTTTCCTCGATGGCGCCGCCGATCTCGACGCGATAGCCGGGCGGCAGGCGCTTCCTGACCGCGTCGAGCTGGGGATCGATCTGCTCGGTGGCGGTCGGGCCGGTGATCTGGTTGTTGGCGAGATCGGCGCGAATCTGGATCGACGGCAGCCGGTTGCGGCGCCAGATGACCCCCTCCTCGAGGATCGGCACCAGGCGGGCCACCTGCGCCAGCGGCACCCACTTGCCGCCGGCGGCCATGTTGGCCGGCACCGGCAGGTCGACCAGCCGGTCGAGGCTGCCGCGCTCGGCGCCGCCCCGCCAGACGATGTCGATCAGCTGGTCGCGCTCGCGATACTGGGTCAGGGTGACGCCTATTTCGTGCGCTTGCAGCACCTGGGCGATGTCCTGGCTGCTCACGCCCAGTTGCCGGGCGCGATCCTGGTCGACTTCGACCCGGATGCTCCTGGCCTTCTCGTTCCAGTCCAGATGAACGTCGCGCACGTTGGGGTTGGCGCGCATGACGTCGGCCACCTCGCCGGCGATGCGCCGGAGCGCGACCAGATCCTCGCCGAGGACACGGAACACCACCGGATAACCCACCGGCGGGCCGTTCTCCAGACGATACACGCGCGTGCGCAAGTGGCTCCAGGCGCCGTCGCCCGCCTCGAAGGTCTCGATCAGGCGGCGGCGCAGCGACTCGCGGTCCTCGAGCGTGCGGGTCATCAGCACCAACTGGCCGAAGTTGTCGTTGAACAACTGCTGGTTGAGCGACAGGTAGAAACGCGGCGCGCCGTTGCCGGTGTAGGCGGTGAAGCCGGTGATGCCGCTCTTGTACGGTTCGGTCCCGAGCATGGCCTCGACCCGGCGGACTTCATGCTCGGTCGCCTTCAGCGACGCACCCTGGGGCAGCCAGAGGTCGATCAGCAGCTCGGGCCGGATCGAGGTCGGGAAGAACTGCTTCTGCACGACGGTGTTGAAGGCGACCACGCTCAGCGCGAACATCGCCACGGTGACGAGGATGGTGGTCCAGCGATGGCGCAGGCACCACACCAGCAAGGCGCGGAAGCGGTGATAGAAGGGCGTGTCGTAGATGTCGCCGTGATGCGCCTCGCCGTACTTGCGCAGCTTCTCGACATCGAGCAGCTTGAAGCCGAGGTAGGGCGTGAACACCACCGCCACGACCCACGAGGTCAGCAGGGCGACGGTCGTCACCGAGAAGATCGCGCCGGCATACTCGCCGGCGCCGGAACGCGCGAAGCCGACCGGCATGAAGCCGGCGACGGTGATCAGCGTACCGGTGAGCATGGGGAAGGCCGTCGAGGTGTAGGCGAAGGTGGCCGCCTTGAATTTGTCGAAGCCCTGCTCGATCTTGACCACCATCATCTCGGCGGCGATGATGGCGTCGTCCACCAGCAGGCCCAGCGCGACGATCAGCGCCCCCAGTGAAATCCGGTGCAGGTCGATGCCCAGCAGCTTCATCAGCAGGAAGGTCATCGCCAGCACCAGCGGGATGGAGAGCGCCACCACCATGCCGGTGCGCAGGCCCAGCGTCAGGAAGCTCACGGCCAGCACGATCAGCAGCGCCTCGGCCAGGCTCTGGAGGAACAGGTCGAGCGAGCCGCGGATGATCTCCGGCTGGTCGGCCACCGTCGCCACCGCGATGCCCACCGGCAGATGCGCGGCCAGCCGGTCGGCTTCCGCCTTCAGGGCGCGGCCGAGCTGGATGCCGTCGCCGCCGCGGATCATCACCACGCCGATGCCGATGGCATCACGGCCGTCGAAACGCATGCGCGGATTGGGCGGATCGGCCAGGCCGCGGCTGACCTCGGCGATGTCGGAAACGCGAAAGTGGCGGCCGCCTACCGCCAGATCGGCATCGCGAACGCGCGCCACCGAATCGAAGGCGCCGCTGACGCGCAGCCGCAGGCGGTCGGTCGGTGTTTCGACGAAGCCGGCCGGCGTCACGGCGTTCTGCCGGGCCAGGGCCTCGGCGACCTGCGCCGGCGTGATGCCGAGCGCCGCCAGGCGCGCCGGCGCGACATCGATGTAGATTTTCTCGTCCTGGACGCCCAGCAGGTCGACCTTCTTGACGTCGGCCAGCATGCGCAATTCGCGCGCCATCCGGTCCGCCTCGCGCCGCAGGGCGGCGAGGTCGTGTCCCGCGCCGTCCTCGCTGGTCAGGGCGAAGATGTTCATGTAGACGTCGCCGAATTCGTCGTTCGGGAAGGGGCCGAGCACGCCGGCCGGCAGCTGCGGCTTGAGGTCGTCGAGCTTCTTGCGCACCTGGCGCCAGGATTCCGGCACTTCGGACCTGGGCGTGTAGTCCACGAGCTGAAGGAACACCAGCGACTCGCCGGCGCGCGAGGAAGAGTACACCACGTCGATGTAGGGCGTTTCCTGGAGCTTCTTTTCGATACGCTCGGTCAACTCGGTCTCCACCTCGCGGGCCGTGGCGCCCGGCCACTGCGCGCGCACCACCATGACCTTGAAGGTGAAGTCGGGGTCCTCGGCGCGCCCGAGCTTCAGGAACGACAGCACGCCGGCGACCATCAGCACGACGATCAGGTAAAGGATCATCGAGGGATGCTCGAGCGCCCAGCCCGAGAGGTTGGCGCGGCTCATTGCTCGACGGCGCGAATCTTCTCGCCCTCGATCAGCTTGAAGGCGCCGGCGGCGACGATGCGCTCGCCATCCTTCAGGCCGCCGCCGAGCACCGCGCCGTCGTCGGCGTAGCGCTCGACCCGGACTTCGCGCAGCGTCACGGCATCGCCGTCGCCGAGCACCCACACCGCCGGTTTGTCGCCGCGCTGGAACAAGGCCGCCAGCGGCACGATCATCCTGTCCGGATGGGTCGCCGCGAAGCTGACGCTCGCGGTCAGGCCGAGCGGCAGCGTCGCCTCGGCGCCGGACAGGCTGACGCGGGTGACGAAGGTGCGGGTCGCCGCGTCGGCCACCGGCGCGATCTCGCGCACCCGCCCGGCGTAGGACTTGCCGTCGGCCCACAGGGCGACGGTGGCGGCGCTGCCCGGACGGATGCCGGCCAGCGCGCCTTCGGGCAGGGCGATCGCCACCTCGCGTTCGCCGTCGCGGGCGACGCGCAGCACGGCCTGGCCGGCGCCCACCACCTGCCCGGGCTCGGCCAGCACCGCGGCGACGATGCCGGGCTGGTCGGCGTACAGGGTGGTGTAGGCCGCCTGGTTGGCGGCCAATTGCGCCTGCGCCCGCGCCGCCTTGGCCGCCGTCACGCGGGCATCGAGCACGGCCTGGCTGACGAAGGACTTCGCTTGCAGGTCGCGGGCGCGCCGCAGTTCCGCCTCGGCCAGGTCGGCATTCGCCTCGGCCTGGCTGGCGGCCAGGCGCGCATCGGCCGGGTCGAGCCGCGCCAGCGGCTGGTCGGCGCGCACGCGGGCGCCGACATCGACCAGCCGTTCGACGAGCTTGCCGCCGACGCGGAAGCCCAGCGTCGACTCGTGGCGCGCGCGCACCTCGCCGCTGTAGCGCGCGCCGGCCGGCGCGTCGCCATGGCTGACTTTCATGACGCGCACCGTTTTCGGCCCGGCGGCGATCTGCGCGGTGGCCGGCGCCTCGCGGCCGCAGCCGGCGAGCAACAGGAGGGGCATCAGCAACAGGAGGGGATTCATCGGGCGGGGTTCCGGGAAATCAGGCCGGCGCGGGCCAGTGCGTTCGCTCCGCCGAGGCCGCCGACCCGCATGACGATCGAATCTCGCGGCGCGCTTGCCGGCCAGCGTCGGGAAAGTCCGCAAGTCTACCCGCTGGCATGCCGAGGTCAAGCCGGCGCGCCGCCATGGCCTTGACGGATGGCCGACAAGCGCGATACTTTTTTGCCAGGAGGATGACCATCATGGATATCGGTTTCATCGGACTCGGCCTCATGGGCCGCCCCATGGCGCTGCACCTGGCCAGGGCCGGCCACGCGCTGCACCTGTGGGCGCGGCGGCCGGCATCGCTCGAACCGTTCAAGGACAGCGGTGCCCGCGCGCACGTCTCGGCGGCGGCGGTGGCCCGCCACGCCGACGTCGTGTTCACGATGGTGGCCGACGCCCCCGACGTGCGCGAGCTGGCGCTGGGCGACGACGGCATCGCCAGTGGCGCCCGGCCGGGAGCGATCGTGGTGGACATGAGCACCATCAACCCCAACGCGGCGCGCGAAATCGGCGCGGCGCTGGCGCAACGGGGCATCGGGTTCGTCGATGCGCCGGTGTCGGGCGGCGAGACCGGCGCCATCAACGCCACGCTGACCATCATGGCCGGCGCCAGGCCGGACGTGTTCGCCCGCGTCAAGCCGCTGCTCGAAACGATGGGCAAGTCGGTGAACCTGATCGGCGACATCGGCGCCGGCCAGGTGGCCAAGGCCTGCAACCAGATCATCACCGGCGTCGGCGTGCTGGCGGTGGCCGAGGCTTTCAGCTTCGCCGCCAAGAACGGCGTCGATGTCGCGAAAGTGCGCGAGGCGCTGCTCGGCGGCTTCGCCTACTCGCGCATCCTGGAAAACCACGGCCAGCGCATGCTCGACCGCGACTTCGAGCCGGGCTTCAAGGCCTGGATGCACCAGAAGGATCTGCGCATCGTCATGGAGGAAGCCCACCGCCTCGGCCTGATGCTGCCGGCGGCGGCGGCCACCGCGCAGCTGTTCAACGCCATCGTCGGCAGCGGCCTGGGCGAGCGGGATTCGATCATCGCCTTGCGCATGCTCGAACGCATCGGCGGCGCGGGCTAGGTTCCGGTTAGTTCCCGTCCCGATGCGCCGGCGGCGGCGCGGACATCAGGCGCGCCGCCACCAGCCCGTTCACGACGCCGAACACGAGGGCGAACAGCGCGAACACCGGCACCAGATAGAAAACGCCGTCGTGCGGCACCAGCCAGGCCCGCGCCAGCAATACCTGGCCGCCGACATGGGCGAACGCGGCGACGATGCTGTGGGTGACCGGCCCGAACCAGCGCGCCGGCAGCCGCGCCGCCAGCGCCAGCGCCGCGAGGCTGGTCAGCGCGCCGGTCAGGCTGAGAAAGAAGCCGGGGGCGAGAAACTGCCCGACCAGGAGGCTGCCGGCGAGCACGCGCAGCAGCGACACCCAGGCCGCCTCGCGCCAGCCATGGCGGGCCAGCACGATCAGGACGACGATGTTGGCCAGCCCCGGCTTGACGCCGGGCAGGGGCGTGGGAATCGCCGCCTCGGCCACGGTCAGGACGATCGCCGCCGCCGCGTAGCGGGCGACGCGCCGGTCGGCCGGCGTCACGCGCAGTTCGATGGTCGTCTCGCCCACCGGCGTCCCGTCAATAGTTGAGCGTGTCGTAGCCGGCCTGCCGGCCCGCCAGCGACAGGCTGACGTGATTGGGCGCGCAAATGGCGATGGCGTTGGCGCGCGTCAGCCAGCCCTGCTTGACGCAATACTGGCGCGGCCCCGGATCGGCGGCGATGCGCGCCCGGCCCGGCTGGATCTCCACCACCGTCCGGCCCAGCGGCCCGGCGACCTCGAAGCGGCGGGCGGCATCGAGCGGATACTCGGCCACCACCCGGCCGTCGAGGCGAATGACGGCGCGTTCGGCCGGACCGCCGCGCCAGAGCAGGGGAAAGGCCAGGGACACCGCCAGGACGCCGAGCGCGGCCGCCAGCCAGTCGCCGGGGCGCAGCAGCGCCAGCCAGTCGCTCACGACGACGGCGCCCCGGCGTCCCACCGCGGCTGACTTTGGTTCTCGATGCCGCGGCGGCGCCCGCCCGTCGCTCACGACGGCGCCAGCGTGCGATGGCGGACCAGCACGTGCATGGCGCCGCGAAAACGCTCGGCCAGTTTTTCGGCGAGGTAGACCGAACGGTGCTGGCCGCCGGTGCAGCCCAGCGCCACGGTGAGATAGGCGCGGTTGTCGCGGATGTAGGCCGGCAGCCATTCCTGGATGAAGCGGCCGATGTCGGCCAGCATCACGCGCACCTCCGGCTGGGCGTCGAGGAATTCGACGATCGGCGCGTCGAGGCCGGTCAGCGGCCGCAGCTGGGGATCGTAATGGGGATTGGGCAGGCAGCGGACATCGAACACCAGGTCGGCATCCATCGGCAGGCCGTGCTTGAAGCCGAAGGACTCGAACATCAGCGTCAGGCCGGCGCTGTCGTCGAGGGCGATGAAGTCCTTGACGAAGGTGCGCAGGGCGTTGGGGCGCAGATGGCTGGTGTCGATGTGATGACCGAGGTCGCCGAGGACTTCGAGCGCTTCGCGTTCCTTGGCGATCGCCTCGGCCAGCGTCGTGTCGCCGACCGCGAGCGGATGGCGGCGCCGCGTCTCCGAGAAACGCTGGATCAGCACTTCGTCGCGGGCTTCGAGGAAGATGAAGCGCAGGTCCACGCGCCCTTCCTCGCGCAGGCGGCGCAAGGCCTGCGGCAGCAGGGCGGCGACCCCGGCGCCGCCGCGCATGTCCATCGCCACCGCCGCGCGCGCCTGTCCCTCGGCGCAAAGGTGCTCCACCAGCGGCGCCAGCAGCGGCGCCGGCAGGTTGTCGACGCAGTAGTAGCCCGCGTCCTCGAGGACGTTGAGGGCAATCGACTTGCCGGAGCCGGACAGGCCGCTGATCAGGACGAGTTTCATGGGGTCGACAATAAACGAGCTTGACGGCCGGAGCCAGACGGCCATGGCCGGCCGGAGCTAAGCCGCCATGGTCGGCCGCAGCCGGCCATCAATCACTTCGATCGCGCCGGCGCGTCCGAGTTCCGCCATCAGCCATTCGGCCAGCGCGCCGACCTCCATGCCGAGCCAGCGCGCGCCGATGTCGCGGAAGAAGGGCACCCGTTCAAGATAGGCGGCCAGTTCGGCGCGCGGCAGGCTTTGCAGGTCGAGCAGGTTGAAGATGAAGCAGCCCTTGACGGCGTTGCGCGCCAGGCGGGCCGGATCGGCCTCGAAGGCTTCGAGGCGCCGGAAGGCCCGCGCCAGCGCCGCCTCGACGTCGCCGAACGGCGCGCCATGGCCGGGGATGACGGTGTCGACCGGCAGCCGCGCGATCCGCTCCAGCGTCGCCCGGGTCGCCGCCAGCGCGCCGGGCGCGCCGAGCACTTCGCCGAAGACGATGCCGAAGCCGTCCTCCCAGAGCGCGTCGCCCGAGATCAGCAGCCGCGCGTCCGGGCAATGGAAGACCAGGGCGTCCATGTCGTGGCCGGGCGCGGCGCGCGCTTGCCATTCGAGCCCGCCCATGAGCATGCGCTCGCCGTCGGCGACCACCTCGTCGTGGCGGAAGCGCTCGCCGCGCTGCGCGGACTGGGCGAGCAGCAATGCCTGTTCGTCCCATTCGGCCACGTGCTGCTCGATGCCGGCCGGGATGACGATGCGGCAGGCGAACGCGCGTTGCAGCGCGGCGTTGCCGCCGATGTGGTCGGAATGGGAATGGGTGTTGACGAGCCGCCGCAGCCGGCGTCCCGCCAGGGCTGACTTTACGAGGGCGACGGTGCGTTCCGCGTGGCCGACATAGCCGCTATCCACCAGCGTCGCGTCGTCGCCGTCAAGCAGCAGGATGTTGTTCGAGGACAGCCAGCCGCGCTCGATGACGCGAACGCCCGGCGGCAGGCTCATCGTCCGGCCAGGGCCGCCCGCGCCACTTTCGACGCCGGCGCGCGGCCGAGCTGGCCGGAAATCCAGGCCGCGGTGTCGACCAGCCGTTCCAGGTCGACGCCGCTGGCGATGCCGAGCCCCTGCAACAGCCAGGCCACGTCCTCGGTGGCGACGTTGCCCGAGGCGCCCGGCGCGTAGGGACAGCCGCCCAGGCCGCCGACGGCGGCGTCGAAGACATTGACGCCCATTTGCAGCGCGGCGTAGATGTTGGCGATGGCCATGCCGCGCGTGTCGTGGTAGTGGCCGGCCAGTTTCTTGATCGGCACGCGCCGCGCCACCGCCTCGATCATGGCCTTGTTCTGCTCCGGCGTGCCCGCGCCGATGGTGTCGCCCAGCGAAACCTCGTGGCAGCCCAGGTCGAACAAGGTCCAGGCGACATCGGCGACCGCGAGCGGCGCCACCTCGCCCTGATAGGGGCAGCCGAGCACGCAGGAGACATAGCCGCGCACCTTGATCTTCGCCGTCCTGGCCCGCGCCAGCACCGGCTTGAAGCGCTCGATCGACTCCTTGATCGTGCAGTTGATGTTCTCCCGCGAGAAGGCATCCGAGGCGGCGGCGAACACCGCCACCTCGTCGGCGCCGGCGGCGAGCGCGGCCTCGAACCCCTGCTCGTTCGGCACCAGCACCGGGTAGCCGACGCCCTCGCGCCTGGCGATGCCGCGCATCACCTCGGCGGCGTCCTCCATCTGCGGCACCCATTTCGGCGATACGAAGGCGGTGGCCTCGATGGTGGTCAGGCCCGCGTCGGCGAGACGCGCGATCAATTCGATCTTGGTGGCGGTGGCGATCCGTTGCTGCTCGTTTTGCAGGCCGTCGCGCGGGCCGACTTCGACGATGCGGGCTCTCTTGGGCAGGGGCATGGCTCGGGGTTCAGGGCGATTTTTCGAACTCCAGCAATTCTGCCCCATCGGCGACCGGTTCGCCCACCGCGTAGTGAAAAACCTTGACGGTGCCGCCGGCCGGCGCCACCAGCGTGTGCTCCATCTTCATGGCTTCGAGCACGATCAGCGGCGCGCCCTTGTCCACCCTCGCGCCCGGCTCGGCCAGCAGCGCGATCACCTTGCCCGGCATCGGCGCGGTCAGCCCGCCCTCGGCGCCGCCGCCCTCGCCGGCGTGGAACAGCGGATCGACCGCGACCATCAGGTGGCAGCGGCCATGCAGGAAGACGTGGCGCTTTTCGCCCGCCGCCACCACGGTGGCGGCCATGCGCATGCCGCCGAGGTCGGCGCGCAACTGCTCGCCGGCCAGCAATTGGCCGCTGACGGCGGTGGTCTGGCCATCGAGCGTGATGCGATAGCCGGCACCAACATAGCCGACGTCGAGTTCTCGCGTTTCGTCGCCATGGCGGAAAGTCAGCCGTCGCGAGACGCCGAGGTTGAGCCGCCAGCCGTCGCGGCGATGCCAGGGCGATTGCGGATCGGCGCTGCGCCGCGCCGCCGCGTCGGCCGCCGCCTGCTCGCGCAGCAGTTCGGCCAGCGCCGCCGCCAGCCAGGCTTCGCGCGGCACGCCGGCGCCGGCCGCGCCGGCGAACAGGAAGTCGTGCTCGCGCTCGATCAGGCCGGTGTCGAGGTCGGCCTGGGCGAAGGCCGGGCAGGCCACCAGGCGCGACAGGAAGTCGACGTTGTTGGCCACGCCGGCCACGCGGTAGCGCGCCAGCGCGCCGAGCATGCGCGCCAGCGCGCGCGCGCGGTCCTCGTCCCAGACGATCAGCTTGGCGATCATCGGGTCGTAATGCGGCGTGATCTCGTCGCCCTGCTCGACGCCGGTATCCACGCGCACGTGCAGCGATTCCTCCGGCGGCGCCAGATGCACGAGGCGGCCGGTGGAAGGCAGGAAACCTTTGTCCGGGTCCTCGGCGTAGATGCGCGCCTCCAGCGCGTGGCCGCGGATGGCCAGCTGCTCCTGCGTCAGCGGCAGCGTGTCGCCGGCGCTGACTTTCAACTGCCATTCGACGAGATCGAGGCCGGTGATCATCTCGGTCACCGGATGCTCGACCTGCAAGCGCGTGTTCATCTCCATGAAGTAGAACTCGCCGCCATCGCCACCTTCGCCGCCGCTGTCGACGATGAACTCGACGGTGCCGGCGCCGACATAGCCGACCGCCTTCGCCGCCTCCACCGCCGCCCTGCCCATGGCCGCGCGCCGAGCGGCGGTCATGCCCGGCGCGGGCGCTTCCTCCAGCACCTTCTGGTGGCGGCGCTGCACCGAGCAGTCGCGCTCGAACAGATGCACGACATTGCCGTGACTGTCGCCGAACACCTGTATTTCGATGTGGCGCGGCCGCTGCAAGTATTTTTCGACGAGGACGCGGTCGTCGCCGAAGGAGGCCGCCGCCTCGCGCCGGCACGAGGCGAGCGCGTCCATGAACTCCTCGCGCTTCCAGACGGCGCGCATGCCCTTGCCGCCGCCGCCCGCGCTGGCCTTGATGAGCACCGGGTAGCCGATGGCGTCGGCCCGGGCGCGCAGGAAATCCGGCGACTGCTCGTCGCCGTGGTAGCCCGGCGTCAGCGGCACGCCGGCCGCCTCCATCAGCCTCTTGGCTTCCGACTTGCTGCCCATGGCGCGGATCGCCGCCACCGGCGGGCCGATGAAAACGATGCCCTCGGCGGCGCAGGCCTGGGCGAAGCCTTCGTTCTCGGAGAGGAAGCCGTAGCCCGGGTGTATCGCCTGCGCGCCGGTGGCGCGGGCGGCGGCGATGATGCGGTCGACGACGAGATAGGACTCGCGCGCGGCCGCCGGGCCGATGCACACCGCCTCGTCGGCCAGCCGCACGTGGCGGGCGCCGGCATCGGCCTCGGAATACACGGCGACGCTGCGTACGCCCATGCGCCGCGCCGTCTTGATGACGCGGCAGGCGATTTCGCCACGGTTGGCTATGAGGATCTTGGTGAACATGGCGCCTCCTACATCCGGAACACGCCGAAGCGCGTCGGCGGAATCGGCGCGTTGAGCGCGGCGGAAATGCCCAGGCCCAGCACGCGTCGCGTTTGCGCCGGATCGAGGATGCCATCGTCCCAGAGGCGCGCCGTGCCGTAGTACGGGTGGCCCTGGGTCTCGTACTGGGCGCGGATCGGCGCCTTGAAGGCCGCCTCCTCCCCGGCGCTCCAGGTCTTGCCGGCCGCCTCCAGGCCGTCGCGCCGGACGGTGGCCAGCACGCTGGCGGCCTGTTCGCCGCCCATCACCGAGACGCGCGCATTCGGCCAGGTCCACAGCAGGCGCGGCGAGTAGGCGCGGCCGCACATGCCGTAATTGCCGGCGCCGAACGAGCCGCCCATGATGACGGTGAATTTCGGCACGGCCGCCGTCGATACCGCCGTCACCATCTTGGCGCCATCCTTGGCGATGCCGCCGTTTTCGTACTTGCGGCCGACCATGAAGCCGGTGATGTTCTGCAGGAAGACGAGCGGAATGCCGCGCTGCGCGCACAGTTCGACGAAATGCGCGCCCTTTTGCGCCGACTCGGCGAACAGGATGCCGTTGTTGGCGACGATGCCCACCGGGTAGCCGTGCAGGTGCGCGAAGCCGGTGACCAGCGTGGTGCCGTAGCGCGCCTTGAATTCGTCGAAGCGCGAGCCGTCGACCAGGCGGGCGATGACTTCGCGCACGTCGTAGGGCTTGCGGGTGTCGGCCGGAATCACGCCATGGATTTCGGCGGGGTCGTAGCGCGGCTCCTCCGGCGTGGCCAGTTCCAGGCCGACGGTCTTTTTCCAGTTGAGGTTGGCGACGATGCGCCGGGCGATGGCCAGCGCGTGCTGGTCGTTCTCCGCCAGGTGGTCGCAGACGCCGGAGACGCGGGTGTGCACGTCGCCGCCGCCGAGGTCCTCGGCGCTGACGATCTCGCCGGTGGCGGCCTTCACGAGCGGCGGGCCGCCGAGGAAGATGGTGCCCTGGTTCCGGACGATCACCGATTCGTCGGACATCGCCGGCACGTAGGCGCCGCCGGCCGTGCACGAGCCCATGACCACGGCGATCTGCGGAATGCCCGCGGCGCTGAGGTTGGCCTGGTTGAAGAAGATGCGGCCGAAGTGGTCGCGGTCGGGGAACACCTCGTCCTGGGTCGGCAGGTTGGCGCCGCCCGAATCGACCAGGTAGACGCAGGGCAGGCGATTCTGCGCGGCGATCTCCTGGGCGCGCAGATGCTTCTTGACCGTCATCGGGAAATAGGAGCCGCCCTTGACGGTGGCATCGTTGGCGACGATGACGCATTCGACGCCGGCGATGCGGCCGATGCCGGTGATGATGCCGGCGGAGGCGATTTCGTTGGGCTCCTTGCCGCCGTACATGGCCCAGGCCGCCATCGGCGAGAATTCGAGAAAGGGCGCGCCCGGGTCGAGCAGGCCATCGACGCGGTCGCGCGGCAGCAGCTTGCCCCGCGCCAGGTGTTTTTCGCGGGCATCCGGCGGGCCGCCAAGGCTGACTTTGGCGACTTGCTCGCGCAGGTCGGCGACCAGCGCGCGCATGGCGGCGGCATTGGCCTTGAACTCGGCGCCGCGCGTGTCGAGACCCGACTTGATGACCGGCATCAGAAACCTCCCGTTTGCAGCCAGCGCTCCACCTGCGGCAGACGGTCGGCGCCCCAGAAGGGCTCGCCGTCGACCACCAGCCACGGCGCGCCGAACACGCCCGCCGCCAGCGCCGCATCGGTCTCCGCGCGCAGGCGATCCTTGATCGCCGGATCGTTCATGCCCGCCTCGGTGGCGCCGCGGTCGGCCCCGGCCGAGACCGCCACGTCGAGGGTGGTCGCGGCCGTCGAAATATCGCGTCCTTCGACGAAGGCGGCGCGGAACACGCCATGCGCGAAACGCCGCGCCATCGCGCAGTCGCGCCCATGCAGCCAATAGTAGGCGCGCGCCGGGGCCACGGTGGACACCGGGAAATCGGCCGGCTGGACGAAGGGCAGGCCGTGGAACCTCGCCGAGCGCAAAAAATCGTGCAGGCTGTAGCCGGCCTTGTCGGGCTGCTTGACCAGCGAGACGGTGCCGAGCGCCTTGAAAACCGCGCCGAGCAGGATCGGCCGCCAGCGCACCTGGCGGCCATGGGCCTCGGCGAGCGCGTCGATCTTCTCGCTGACGATGTAGGAATACGGCGAGGTGAAGTCGAAATAGAACAGGATCGGTTCGCTCATGTCATGCCCCGCAGACGGCGCGCGCGATCACCAGCCGCTGGATGTCCGACGCGCCTTCGTATATCTGGCAGACGCGGGCGTCGCGGTAGATGCGCTCGACCGGAAAATCGGCGACGTAGCCGTAGCCTCCGTGGATCTGGATGGCGTCGGAGCAGACGCGCTCGGCCATCTCCGAGGCGAACAGCTTGGCCATGCTGGCCTCCTTGAGGCAAGGCTCGCCGGCGCTGCGCAGGCTGGCCGCATGCCAGACCATCTGGCGCGCCACCTCGATTTGGGTCGCCATGTCGGCCAGGCGGAAGGTCACCGCCTGATGCTCGACGATGGGCTTGCCGAAGGCTTCGCGTTCCTTCGCGTAGGCGACGGCCGCCTCCAGCGCGGCGCGGGCCATGCCCACCGACTGGGCGGCGATGCCGATGCGGCCGGCTTCCAGATTCGACAAGGCGATGCGGTAGCCGTCGCCTTCGGCGCCGAGCAGGCCGTCGGCCGGAACGTGGCAGTCCTCGAACACGATCTGCGCGGTGTCCGAGGCGCGCTGGCCCATCTTGTCCTCGACGCGGGCGACGACGTAGCCCGGCGTGTCGGTCGGCACGCAGAAGCAGGAAATACCCTTGCGGCCGGCGGCGGGATCGGTGACGGCAAAGACGATGGCGATGTGCGCGTTCTTGCCCGAGGTGATGAACTGCTTGACGCCGTTCAGCGTCCAGCCGCCACTGACTTTGGACGCGCGGGTGCGGATGGCGGCGGCGTCCGAACCGACGTGCGGCTCGGTCAGGCAGAAGCAGCCGAGCAGTTCGCCGCTGGCCGCGCCGCGCAGCCAGCGCCGCTTTTGCGCGTCGTCGCCGTACCTGGCCAGGATGCCGCACACCAGCGAGTTCTGCACCGAGAGGATGGTCGACACGGCGCCGTCGCCGGCGGCGATTTCCTCGATGGCGACGGCCAGCGCCACGTAGTCGAGGCCGGCGCCACCCCACGGCTCCGGCACCACCACGCCCCACGCGCCGAGCCCCGCCAGTTCCGCCAGCGCCTCGGCCGGGAAGGTGGCGTCACGATCCCATTGCGCCGAACTGGGCGCCAGCCGTTCGCGCGCGAAGTCGCGCAGCGTGTCACGGATCATCCGCTGGTCGTCGCCGAGGATCATGTCATCTCCACCGCGACCGCGACGGCCTCGCCGCCGCCGATGCACAGGCTGGCGATGCCGCGCTTCATGCCGTGTTTCCTCAGCGCGCCGATCAGGGTGACGATGATGCGGGCGCCCGAGGCGCCGATCGGATGGCCGAGCGCGCAGGCGCCGCCATGCACGTTGACCTTGTCGTGCGGCAGCCCGAGGTCGTGCATCGCCGCCATGGTCACCACGGCGAAGGCTTCATTCACTTCCCAGAGGTCGACGCTGCCGGCGTTCCAGCCGTTCCTCGCCAGCAGCTTGCGCATGGCGAAGACCGGCGCGGTGGTGAACAGGTTCGGCTCCTGCGCGTGCGTCGCGTGGCCGACGATGCGCGCCAGCGGCGCGCAGCCGAGCCTGGCGGCGGCGGACTCGCGCATCAGCACCAGCGCGGCGGCGCCGTCGGAAATCGACGACGAATTGGCCGGCGTCACCGTGCCGTCCTTGCGGAACGCCGGCTTGAGCGCGGGAATCTTGTCCACGTTGGCCTTGAACGGCTGCTCGTCGCGGTCGATCACGGCTTCGCCCTGGCGGCCGGCCATGGTGACCGGCGCGATCTCCCATGCGAAGCTGCCGTCGCCGTTGGCCTGCCGGGCGCGCGTCAGCGAGGCGATGGCGAACTCGTCCTGCGCCTGGCGCGTGAACTTGTAGCCGTCGGCGCATTCCTCGGCGAAGGCGCCCATCAGGCGGCCCTTCTGGTACGCATCCTCCAGGCCGTCGAGGAACATGTGGTCCTTGATCTCGCCATGGCCGAGCCGGTAGCCGCCGCGCGCCTTGGGCAGCAGATAGGGCGCGTTGGTCATGGATTCCATGCCGCCCGCGACCATCACGTCGACGCCGCCGGCCAGCAGCATGTCGTGGGCGAACATGGCGGCGCGCATGCCCGAGCCGCACATCTTGTTCACGGTGGTGCAGGCGGCGCCCAGCGGCAACCCGGCGCCCAGCGCGGCCTGGCGGGCCGGCGCCTGGCCTTGGCCAGCCGGCAGCACGCAGCCCATCAGCACTTCGTCGATCCGTTCCGGCGGCAGGCCGGCGCGCTCGACCGCGGCGCGGATGGCGACGGCGCCCAGCTGGGCGGCGGTCAGCGCCGCGAAGTCGCCCTGGAACCCGCCCATGGGGGTGCGGGCGGCACTGACGATGACGACGGGATCGATCATGGCATTCCTCGCTGTGGTTGTGCGCCCAGGTTCAGGCCGGCGGCGGCAGGTGCGCGGCCGCGGCTGCCGCCACCGCCGGCGGCAGCGGGCACGACTTGCGGCTGGCGGCGTCGATGCAGACCACGGTGAACTCGCAGTCGGCGGAAAGCGCGCCGGTTTCCGTGTTGAAAAGCTCGTGGCGGTAACGCAGCACCTTTTCCCGCACCTCGACCACGCCGGTGCGCACGACGACGGTGTCGCCGGGCTGCAATTCCTGCTTGTAGCCCATGTTCTGCTGCACGGCGACGATCCTCACCGGGCCGTTGCGCAGCACGCTCGGCGGCAGGCCGATCATGGTGTAGAACTGCCAGGCGGCCTGTTCGAAGAAATCGACGTAGGCGCGCACATTGATGTGGCCCATGTGGTCGCGCTGCCATTCATGGACGGTACCGCGGGCGGTTTCGATCATGGCGGACCCCCGGTCAGGCGGTTTCGGCGAACAGTTCGCGGCCGATCAGCATGCGGCGGATCTCGCTGGTGCCGGCGCCGATCTCGT
>CAZRRI010000040.1:0-19328 GCA_964602565.1 uncultured Rhodocyclaceae bacterium
CGGCCATGGTGATCTCGGCGGTGTCGATGCCGTAGGGGCAGAACACCGAGCAGCGCCGGCATTCCGAGCACTGGTTGTAGTAGGTGTACCACTCGTCGAGCACTTCGCGCGTGAGGTCGCGCGCGCCGACCAGCTTCGGCATCAGCTTGCCGGCCAGCGTGAAGTAGCGCCGGTAGACGCTGCGCATCAGGTCCTGGCGCGCCACCGGCATGTTCTTCGGGTCGCCGGTGCCGAGGAAGTAGTGGCACTTGTCGGTGCAGGCGCCGCAATGCACGCAGGCGTCGAGATAGACCTTCAGCGAGCGGTACTTCTTCAGCAGCTCGCCGAGGCGGCCGACGGCCTTCTGTTCCCAGTCCGGCACCAGTTCGCCGGGAAAGCCGATGGCCGCGTTGATCTTGTCGGAGGCGACGAAAGGCTTGCTCTGCGCCATGGCGTCCGGCTTGAGCGCCGGGATGGCGGGGAAGTCCTGCAGTTCGGGCGTGGTGAATTCGGCGGCGGCCATGGCGGTCTCAGTTTTTCTCCAACTCGGCGGCCCAGGGCGCCAGGTGGCGGTGCTCGCGCGGATCGTCGGCCTGGTTGCGCGAGGGGCTGAAGAACACGCCCGGTGCATGCAGCAGCTTGCTGAAGGGGAAGACGATCATCAGTGCCGCCACCAGCGTCAGGTGGATGTAGAGGCCCGGATGCGCGGGCAGCGGCTGCACGTCGAAGCGCATCAGGCCGAGGAAGAAGGCCTTCACGGCGACGATGTCGGTGTGCATGAGGAACTTCATGGCCAGGCCGGAGAGGCCGATGCCGGCGAGCAGCGCCAGCATCAGGTGGTCGGACGGCGTCGAGATGTAGCGGATGCGCTCGACGACGAAGCGGCGGCCCCACAGGCCGGCGAGGCCGGCCACCATGGCGAAGCCGGCGTAGAGGCCGAAGGGCTGCACCCAGCCGACCCAGAACCACACCGGCTCGGTGAAGTAGCGCAGGTGGCGCAGCAGCACCAGCAGCAGCGCGCCGTGGAAGAGGATGCCGAAGGCCCAGATCCACAGGTTGGACTTGAACAGGCTCTCGAACAGCGCCACCTCGCGCAGCATGCGCAGCACCACGCCGCCGGTGGTGGTCGGCGCCGGCGTGGTGGGGATCTTCAGCGGCGCCGGCGTGCGGAAATAGTCGGCGATCTTGTACGCCAGGCCGGCGACGAGGATCGCCGTGGCGGCGTAGAAGAGGACGGCGAAGAAGATCGTGGCTGCGCTCATGGGTTAGGGCTGTTCCGGCGTGTTGGGCGACCCGCCGCTCCCGTCATTCCCGCGGAAGCGGGAATCCATGCGGCTTGCTGGGTCCCTGCGTTCGCGGGGACGACGGGCGGGGAGGCTGCGGTTGCTCAGACGCAGCCGGTCGGCTTGGGCAGGCCGGCGATCTTGCACGCCTGCTTGGCCGGGCCGTAGGGGAACAGCTCGTAGAGGTACTGGCTGTTGCCCTTTTCGGCGCCGAGCTTCTTGCCGATGGCCTTGGTCAGCACGCGCACGGCCGGGGCGATCTGGAACTCGTTGTAGTAGTCGCGCAGGAAGTTGATGACCTCCCAGTGCTGGTCGGTCATGGCGACGCCTTCCTGTTGCGCCAGGAAGTTGCCGACTTCCTCGTTCCAGTCGCCCAGGTTGATCAGATAGCCTTCCTCGTCGACTTCGTAGGACTTGCCATTGACTTCGATAGCCATTTCGGTGTTCTCCTAAGTGGGTGATCGTGCTGCGTTCAGAGCCAGGATTGGCAGGTGTTGTATTCGGCCACCAGGTCGACGAAACCGGCGTAATCGACCAGGGTGATCCCGTCCATGGCGCGATCGGCGATGCCGCGCGCCTCCATGTCTGGGCCCAGCACGAAGAGTTTGAACTTGCCGGCGGCGGCTTTCAACCTGGCTTCGCCCGCGCTGCCCCGGGTGGCCGCGTAGACGCCGTCCTCGATCAGCAGGATGGCGCCGGGTTCGGCGGCTTGCAGGCATGAATCGAGCGAACCGCGATCCAGGGGCGACTTGTTGATGATGTTCAGCATGATCTTCCCCCTCAGAACGACAGGACCACGTCCTGCTCTTCCATCCGCTTGCCCAGATCGGCACGCGACATGATTTCCACCGGCACGCACAGGTCGTCGGCGGTCAGGCCGCGCTCGGCCAGGGATTCCGCGTCGACATAGAGCTTGCTGACGTCGTAGTCCTCGAGGGCGCCGTAGGTCTTCTCGAAGCCCTTCATCTCGATGCCCTTGGTCTGGTGGCCCTTCTTGAGCTGATAGACGCCGTCGTCCATGAAGGCGAGCGACACGTCCTGCTCGAAGGCGGCGGCGATCAGCACCACTTCCAGCGATTCGAGCGCGTAGATGGTGCCGTAGGGCGCCTTGCGATTGACCATCATGAATTTCTTGATCGTCATGACTTGCCCTCAATCACCGAAAGTGACCAGCCGGTCGGACTGGATGCCGGCCTCGATCAGCTGACCGAGACCCGAGATGCGGAAACCGGGCGCCAGGTTGGTGGCATCCTTGCCGTTGCGCTTGGCCTCGCCTTCGTCGACGATGCCGCGGCGCTGGGCGGCGGCGACGCAGACCACCAGGTCCAGCTTGTGTTCCTCGGCCAGCTTCGACCAGCGATTGACGATGTTGCGGTCGTCCTGCGGCGGCGTGGTCAGGCGCGTCGCGTTGTTCACCCCGTCGTGATAGAAGAAGATGCGAAAGATTTCGTGCCCCTTGGCCAGCACGGCCTTGGCGAACTGGTAGGCCGAATCCGACGCCTGGTGCGTGTAGGGGCCTTCGTTGATCAGGATGGCAAACTTCATCGTTCCCCCGCGTTCAGAACCGGATGTGGGCCGACGCGTTGAGGTTGGCGCGACCGCCACGCCAGTCGTCGATCATGTACTTGGTGAAGGGCAGGCCGGTCTTTTCGAAGAAGCGCGGCCAGCCGATGCGGTCGATCCAGTCGGCCATGCGCTCCCACGGGCGGGCGTCCGCCTTGTAGGTCGTCAGGATCGTCTTGACGATGGCGCTGACTTCGGGCCAGCGCGGCGGATTGTTCGGGATGCCGGCGGCGACCATCTTGTGGAAGGTCGGCTTGCTGCGGGCATTGGAATTCTTGCCGCCGACCCAGATGGCGAACTTGGAATGCTCGGGGTCGTTGATCTGCATGGGCGGGCAGGGCGGATAGCAGGCGCCGCAACAGACGCACTTCTTCTCATCGACTTCCAGCGTCGGCTTGCCGTTCACCAGCGCCGGCCGGATCGCCGCCACCGGGCAGCGCGCGACGACCGCCGGGCGCTCGCAGACGTTGGCGACGAGGTCGTGGTTGATTTTCGGCGGCTTGGTGTGCTGGATCACGATCGCGATGTCGGCCTGGCCGCCGCAATTGATTTCGCAGCAGGAGGTGGAGAGCCGGACGCGGTTCGGCATCTGCTCGTTCTTGTACTCGTCGATCAGCTCGTCCATCAGGGCCTTCACCGCGCCCGAGGCGTCCGTGCCCGGGATGTCGCAATGCAGCCAGCCCTGGGTGTGGGCGACCATCGACACCGAGTTGCCGGTGCCGCCGACGGGGAAGCCCTCCGCTTCCAGCTTGGCGATCAGCGGCGCCACCTTCGCTTCGTCGGAGACCATGAACTCGATGTTGGAACGGATGGTGAAGCGGACATGGCCCTCGGCGAACTGGTCGGCGATGTCGCACAGCTTGCGGATGGTGTACACGTCCATCTGGCGCTGCGTGCCGGCGCGGACCGACCATACCTCGTCGCCGCTCCTGGCGACATGGTGCAGCACGCCGGGCCGCGGACGGTCGTGGGTCTTCCAGTTGCCGTAGTTGGCGGCGAGCTTCGGATGCAGGAAATTCTTGCTGTCCGGCACGCCGCATTCGTCGGCGCGTCGTGGTTGGGCTTGTGTCATTGCTTGTCTCCAGGAAGGTCGCTAATTGTCGCTATCGGAGCAGGGTCTCGGGTTCGGCGAAAGTCAAACGTGGCACCACGCCTGACTTTGGCTCGCGGAGACGTCAGGCCGCCGCCTTGCGGGCGTTGACCCTGGCCACTTCCTCGTCCCAGCCATCCATGCGCACATAGGGATTCATGCGCGGGCTCGACACCATGTTCGGGTCGATGTCGAGGCCGATGCCTTCGAGGAAATTCACCAGGCCGATGCGTTCGATCATCTCGCCGGTGCGCTCGTGCTCGAGCGCGTTCTCGGCGAAGAAATCGACGATGGTCTGCGCCAGCTCGACCAGCTTTTCGTAGTCGTCGTCGGTTTTCAGGTCGAAGAAGGGCACGATGACCGTGCCCATCAGGTCGCCGATCTTGAGGGTGCGCTTGCCGCCGACCAGGATGGTGGCGCCCTTGTCCTGGCCCGGCGCCAGCGCGCCGGTCATGACGTTGATGCAGTGCATGCAACGCACGCAGTCCTTGTTGTTGATCTCCAGGGCCTGCCCGTCGCTGACCTGGACGCTGGAAATGTGCGCGGCCTTGTCGACGGCGCCGGCGTCCTTGAGCTGGATGGCGCGGGTCGGGCACATGCCGATGACGTCGTTCACCAGTTCGCTCATGCCGTGCTTGGCGAACCATTTCCGCGCCAGCGCCTCGTCGGTGCCCATGTTGTCGCGCCAGGTGCCGATGACGGCCATGTCGGCGCGCTGGATGGAATTCATGCAGTCGTTGCCGCAGCCGGAGAACTTGAACTTGAACTTGTAGGGCAGGGCGGGACGGTGGATGTCGTCGAGGAAGTTATTGACCACCATGCGATGCGCCTTGGCTTCGTCGAAGCAGGACTGTTCGCAGCGGGCCGCGCCGACGCAGGACATCGAGGTGCGCACCGCCGGGCCGGCGCCGCCCATGTCGAAGCCCATCATATTGACTTCGTCCCAGGCCTTTTGCACGTTCTCGGTGGTGCAGCCCTGCAACATGATGTCGCCCGACTGGCCGTGCAGCGCGATCAGGCCCGAGCCGTACTTTTCCCAGATATCGCAGAACTTGCGCAGGGTGGCGGTATCGTAGTGCATGCCGGGCGGCGGCATGATGCGCAGCGTGTGGAACTCGGCGGCGTCCTTGAACACGGGCTCGCCTTTTTCGTCCTTGATCTCGGTGAAGCGGGGAATGACGCCGCCGCCATAGCCGATGACGCCGACCGTGCCGCCCTTCCAGTAGCCCTTGCGGGTCTTGTAGGAATGTTCGAGGTGGCCGAGCACGTCGACCACGTAATCCTTGTCCTTCGCCAGCCGCTTCAGGCCGGTGACGAAGCTGGGCCACGGGCCGGATTCGAGCTGGTCCAGCAATGGGGTTGGGTAAAGTGGCTTGGCCATCGTGTTCTCTCCTCGCGAGGTTCTGTTTGCTTCGACGTGCCGCGGGCAAGGCAAGCGCGAGTCCGGGGACGTGATTCTCGATCGACATCAGGCTGGCACATGGTAAGTAGCCGGGCGCCGGGCGACCATACATCTGATGGGTAGATTTTCCTCCCAAAACGGGCTAGCCTGACCTACCCGAAAGGAGTGCATGGCGGCAAGCCAATCCGGTGATGGCCGCCCCGGCGGCTCCGGTGCCATAGTACGGCCCCGTTATCGCCGTCGGAGCCATGCCGTGGAGCGCGTTGCCAGTCTAGACAAATTCCGGGTGCCCATCGGCAATCAGGAAATCGAATTGCAGCAGGTGGAGTACGAGGCCGGGGGCATGGCCATGATGCGCATCCGCATCCGCGAGCGGACGCGCTTCACGATTTTCGACATCGATCCGGTCACGGCGGAACGTTGGGCGAAGGGAATGCTGGAATGGTCGAGACGGAGTCTGGCGGGTTAGGCGGCGCGGAAGACGAAGTCCTCGACTTCGTGTTCGGCCTGCAAGGGCGGGTGGTCGCCATCGACTACGCCGACCGGCTCTGGCGCGGCTTGCTCGAAAACATGGCCTGGCTGGCGGACGAACCCGGCGCCGGGGTTCACCCGTTGGCCGGCGTCAGTTCGGGAAACGCCGAGCTGTACCTGACACGGCGCGCCCGCTTGATGCTGCGCCTGCCCGCCCGGCGGGCGAAGGCGGCCGCCGGCCTGGTCGGGCAGCGGCTCGATCTGGGCGGAGAAGTCGGCGTCGGCGCGATGAGCGAGCGGAGGCTGTGGCCGGCGAAGGTCTTGTACGCGTCCTTCGTATCGGTGGGCGAATCCGACGAGGGGCGGTTTCTCGAACGCTGCCAGGCGGAACTGGCGGCCATCGGCATCGGTGCGCCGGAACTGGTCTGCGGCAAGGCAAGGCGGTCGGTGGGCCGCGAGGGCGAATGGCGCGGCTTCAGCCTGATGATCGCCGGCCTCGATGCCCCGACGTCGCTGCGCGTCCAGCACAGGGGAATCGGCGGCGAGCGCGGCCGGGGTTGCGGCATCTTCGTCCCGCACAAGTCGGTGGCCGCCGTCGGCGCCTAGAGACAGCAAACACGGAAGGAGACTACACATGTTGGAACAACCCGCGGTAAGCATCGACATGAGCGGAATGCCATGTCCCGCGCCGTTGCTGGGCGCCAAGAAGATCATCGACGACTTGCAGCCGGGCCAGACCATGCTGCTGATTTCCGATTGCCCCGGCACTTCGGATGACCTGTTCGCCTGGTGCAGATTCACCGGCAACGAACTGGCGGCCAGCGTCAAGCGGCCGGACGGCAAGACCGCCTACACCTTGCGCAAGGCCGACGGCGCCCACGCGACGCCGGTGGCCCACGTTACCCTCGACATGCGCGGCGTGTCCTGCCCCGGACCGATCCTGGAGGCCAAGAAGCTGCTCGACGGCATGAAGGCCGGTGAAGTCCTGCAAATGGTCAGCGACTGCCCGGGCGCGGTCGACGATGTGCAGGCCTGGGGCCACAGCGCCTCGATCGAGGTGCTGGCGACGCTGCCGATGGCGCGCGGCGCCCACGAGTTCTATTTGCGCAAGAAGTGAGTCATTGATTCTTACAAGGAGCACGCTCATGGGCTATGTCATCAACGGCGAGGACAAGGAAGTCGACGATTACGGCTATCTGCTCGAGCCGGATTACAGCGACGAGGCGGTGCGGGTCATCGCCGAGGCTTGCGGTCTGGCGCTGACCGAGCAGCATCTCAAGGTCGTCGCCTACCTGCGCGAGAAGTACAAGGAGGACGGCCACACGCCCAATCTGCGCAATCTGGTCAAGGGTTTGCAGGACGAAGGCGGCATGCCGGAGGCCGACAGCAACCTGCTGTTCGAACTGTTCCCGGATGGCGGCGCGGCCAAGCAGGGTTGCAAGGTTGCCGGTCTGCCGCAGCCCAAGGGTAAGGGAGGCTACTGAGGCGCGTTGCGCCTCGGCAGCCTCTGGCGCGGAAGTGTTCCCCCGCCCCCCTCGGTCCCCCCTCGCAGGGGGAAGCCCGCTTCCTCGCCATGCTCGGTGGTATCGCGATGCCTGTCCGGATACGTAGCCAATTCCACACCGAAGGCCAGCGTTCCGCGGCGACGCTCGCCTCGGTGGCGGGCATCCTGGGCTGGAAGCTGGCCGTCGACGCGATCAAGCGGATGCGCCAGGCCGATTACGACATCGACATCGGCCGGCCGTACTTCGATTTCGTCTGCGAGTTCCTGGTCTTCATCGCCGTCGCCGCCGACCGCATCGCCGCGATGAAGCTGCCGCCGGCGCGGCGCGTCGAGTTCACCACGGCGCTGGCGCGGCACATGGCGGAAATCGTCGAGGAAAACAGCGACATGCTGCTGGGCGCGGCCGAGCCGGGCGCCTGCCGGCGTCACGTCATCGACCTGTTCAACCGCCGCGGCGGCGAGTACGCCGAGTTCGACTATGACGCCAATGGCCCCGATTTCGGCTTCAAGCGCCTGTTTGCCGCCTGCCTGCGCGAAGGCTTGCCGGAAAAGGATCGCCTGTGGGCGGTCGACCAGGTCATGGAGATCGAAGTGCCCGAGGCGCTCAAGGCCCTGGAGAAGACGCTGGCCGGTCTGTTCGGCGGCGGCGGGCGGGCCAGGCGCGACATCGCGGTGAACGGGGAATGAGGGTGAGCTCGCCCTTCGATCTCGACGACGCGGGCGCCTACGCCGAGTGGCGGCAGCGCAAGCTCGACACCGCGCCGCGCCGGCTGGACGATATCCTGGTCGAGATCGGCGATCCGCGACGGCTGACTTTGGCGGAACGCGACCGCCTGCTGGCGCTCAACGCGATCGCCAACATGGCGGTCTATGCCGGCAGGACCGGCCGCGATTCCGACAAGGAAATACCGCGCCGGCTCGGCAGCCAGCTCGGCCTGACGACGCTCGACAGCCACTGGCTCACCGATGACGACGCCATCTCGCCGATCTCGGTGCGCGGCGAGCGGCGCGAGTTCATCCCCTATACCGACAAGCCGATCAAGTGGCACACCGACGGCTACTACAACACGCCGGAACGGACGGTGCGCGGCTTGCTGCTCCACTGCGTCGAGAGCGCGGCGAGCGGCGGCGAGAACCAGCTGCTCGACCACGAGATCGCCTACATCCTGCTGCGCGACGACAATCCCGACCATATCCGCGCGCTGTCGGCGTCCGACGCCATGACCATCCCGCCACGGACGGACGAGAGCGGCATCGCCCGCGCCGAGCAGCCGGGGCCGGTGTTTTCGGTGAATGTCGACGGCACGCTGCACATGCGCTACACGGCGCGCACGGTGAGCATCGCATGGAAGCAGGATGCCGCCACGCAGGCCGCCAGGGCCGCGCTGGAGCGCATCCTGGCGACGCCGACGCCCTGGACGCTGCACGGTCGGCTCGAACCCGGTATGGGCCTGGTCTGCAACAACGTGCTGCACGACCGCGCCGGGTTCACGGAGACGCCGGTACGCCGGCGCCTCCTTTATCGCGCGCGTTACTACGAACGGGTCGGCGCCGCCTAGCCGCCGCCGCGCTGCATGGCGCGGTCCATGCGGTCGAGCAGGGCGGCCAGTTCGGCGGCGTTGCCCGCCGTGCCGCGAAGGCTGACTTTCAGGCGGGGCAGATTCAAGGCCGCCATGGTGCGCGGCGGCAGGGCCGTGAGCGTGATCTCCAGTCTGGCCCGGCCGTCCGCCGCGATGATGCGGTCATCGTCGGTCGAGATGGCGCCCGGCAGGGCGAGGCGCAACTGGCGAAGATATTCCCGGCGCGTGGCGCCGGTCTCGCGTTCGATGTGGAACTCCGGCGCCGGCTCGGTCATGTTAGAAATGCGCTTGCTGTTGCCTGGATCGAACCGATTATGAACCGCAAACTCAGCGAACCGCTGCGCTGGACCAATATCCTGCTGCGCGGCCTGCACCTGGCCGCGGTGGTGGTGCTCGGCGCGGCCTTGCTCGGCGCGCCGGTCTCGGCCGGCCGGGCGGCGCTGGCGCTGCTGGCGACCGGCGCGGTCATGCTGGCGCTCGACACCTGGAAACGACCGAGCCATCTGCTCGAAGCCTCCGGCGTGGCCCTGGAGGTCAAGCTGGCGCTCGTGGCGTGGATGGCCTGGGACGAATCGGCGCGCGCGGTGCTGTTCTGGCTGATCGTCGCCGGCTCGACCCTGTTTTCCCACGCTTCATCGAAAGTACGCCACATCCCGGTATTCCACTGGCGCCGATGACCCGGCGCCCGAGGCGCTGTTGAAGCGCCAGGGTGAATATGCTAGTTTGCACATATCCGGCCCTGTCGTCTTGCCGTATTGCCCGGCCGGCCAGAACAGCAATCCACCCGAGGAGTCCGATATGCAGAAATCGCTGCACATCAACGCCGCCAAATGCACGGGCTGTTTGCAGTGCGAAATGGCGTGTTCTTACGAGAACCACGGCGTCTTCAATCCCGCCAAGTCCCGCATCAAGGTGTTCAACTTCGAGCACGAGGGCCGCAAGGTTCCCTACACCTGCACGCAATGTGCCGAGGCCTGGTGCCTGAACGCCTGCCCGGTCGATGCGATCCGCATCGACGCCGCCACCGGCGCCAAAGTGGTGAATGAAGCGACCTGCGTCGGCTGCAAGGTCTGCACCATCGCCTGCCCGTTCGGCACCGTCAATTACGTCGCCGACATCGGCAAGGTCCAGAAATGCGACCTGTGCGGCGGCGACCCCGCCTGCGCGACCGCCTGCCCCACCGGCGCCATCACCTATGTCGACGCCGACTGGACCGGGCTGGACAAGATGCGTGCCTGGGCCGGCAAGACCGACACCTCGCCGCGCGCCAGCGCCTGAACCGAGGAGAACCGACATGGCATGGACCCGTAAAGTATTGCGCGTTGACCTGAGCAACGGCACCTGCAAATCCGAACCGCTCAACATGGAATGGGCGCAGCAGTACCTCGGCCAGCGCGGACTGGCGACCAAGTATTTCGTCAGCGAAGTCGACCCCAAGGTCGATCCGCTCTCGCCCGCCAACAAGCTGATCATGACCACCGGCCCGCTCACCGGCACGCCGGCTTCCACGGGCGGCCGTTATTCGGTGGTGACCAAGGGCGCGCTCACCGGCGCGATCGCCTGCTCGAACTCGGGCGGCTATTTCGGCGCCGAACTGAAGTTCGCCGGCTGGGACATGATCATCTTCGAGGGCAAGTCGCCGAAGCCGGTCTACCTCTGGATCGAGAACGACAAGGCCGAACTCAGGGATGCGGGCCATCTCTGGGGCAAGACGACCTGGGTCACGGAAGAGACGATCAAGAAGGCGCACCAGGATCCGCAAATTCGCGTTTCCAGCATCGGCCGCGCCGGCGAGAACGGCGTGCTCTACGCCTGCATCGTCAATGACCTGCACCGCGCCGCCGGCCGTTCCGGCGTCGGCACCGTGATGGGCTCCAAGAACCTCAAGGCCGTCGCCGTGCGCGGCACGCTCGGCACGTCGAGCGTCAAGGATCCCAAGGCTTTCCTCGCCGCCGCGACGGCCGCGAAGAAAGTGCTGGTCGACAACGCCGTCACCGGCCAGGGCCTGCCGACCTACGGCACGCAGGTGCTGATGAACGTCATCAACGAAATGGGTGCGCTGCCGACGCGCAACCATCGCGACGTGCAGTTCGAGGAGGCACGCAAGATTTCCGCCGAGGCCATGCACGAAAAGCGGCCGACCGACGGCAAGTCGCACCTCGTCACGAATGCCGCCTGCTTCGGCTGCACCATCGCCTGCGGCCGCATCTCGAAGATCGACGAGACGCACTTCAGCGTGGTGAACAAGCCCGAGTACTGGGGCGCCAGCGGCGGCCTCGAATACGAGGCGGCCTGGGCGCTCGGCGCCGCCAACGGCGTCGGCGACCTCGAAGCCTTGCAGTTCGCCAACCTGATCTGCAACGAGGACGGCATGGACCCGATCTCCTTCGGCGCCACCGTCGGCGCGGCGATGGAACTTTACGAACTCGGCATCCTCAAGGCCGCCGATATCGGCATGGACGCGCCTTTCGGCTCGGCCAAGGCGCTGTGCGAACTCGCGCAGATGACCGTGAAGGGCGAGGGTTTCGGCAAGGAACTCGGCCTGGGCTCGGCGCGGCTGTGCGCGAAACATGGCAGGCCGGAGTTGTCGATGTCGGTGAAGAAACAGGAATTCCCGGCCTACGACTCGCGCGGCATCCAGGGCATGGGGCTGACCTACGCGACCTCGAACCGCGGCGCCTGCCACCTGCGCAGCTACACGGTCGCTTCCGAGGTGTTCGGCATCCCGGTCAAGACCGATCCGCTCGTCACCGATGGCAAGGCCGATCTGGTCAAGGCCTTCCAGGATGCGACGGCGGTGTTCGATTCCGCCGGCATCTGCGTGTTCACGTCCTTCGCCTGGACGCTGGCCGACGTACAGCCGCAGATCGCCGCCGCCTGCGAAGGCGACTGGACGCTGGAAAAGCTCAATGAAGTCGGCGAGCGCATCTACAACATGGAGCGCTTGTTCAACAATGCCGCCGGCTTTACGGCCAAGGACGACGACCTGCCGCCGCGCCTGAAGACCGAGCCCGCCAGGACGGGGCCGGCCAAGGGTCTGGTGAATGGCATCGACAAGATGCGCCCCGAGTACTACAAGACGCGCGGCTGGGATGCCGACGGCGTGCCGACCAGGGACACGCTCGGACGCCTGGGGCTCTGAGCGATGCAGCATGTGATCATCGGCAACGGGCCGACCGGCCTGGTTGCCGCCGAGACGCTGCGCCGCCTGCAACCAGAGGCCGAAATCGTGCTGATGGGCGACGAGGCCGAGCCGCCGTACTCGCGCATGGCGATTCCCTATTTCCTGCACGGCAACATCGCCGAGCAGGGCACCTATTTGCGCAAGGATGCCGACCATTACGCGAAGCAGCGGATCCGGCTCGTGCAGGCGCGCGTCGCGCGTGTCCATCCCGCAACGAGGCAGATCGAGTTTACCGACGGCAAGACGCAGGGCTACGACAGGCTGCTGGTCGCCACCGGCTCGCAGCCGATCCGGCCGGACGTACCCGGCATGGACCTGCCCAACGTGCACACCTGCTGGACGCTGGCCGATGCACGCGCGATCGCGGAGAAGGCGAAGCCCGGCAGCCGCGTGCTGCAACTCGGGGCCGGCTTCATCGGCTGCATCATCATGGAAGCGCTCGCGGCGCGCGGCGCCAAGCTGACGGTGGTCGAGATGGGCGACCGCATGGTGCCGCGCATGATGACCGAAACGGCCGGCGGCATGATCCGCCGCTGGGTGGAGAAGAAGGGTGTTGCCGTCCATGTGAATTCGGCCATCACCGCCATCGAGAAGCAGGGCGACGCGCTGGCGGTGAAAGTCAGCGGTGGCGGCACGCCGATGGCGGCCGATCTCGTCATTTGCGCTGCCGGCGTGCGGCCCAACATCGAATTCCTCGCCGGCAGCGGCATCGAGATGGGGCGCGGCATCCGCGTCGACAGCGGCATGCGGACGTCCGTGCCGGACATTTTCGCGGCGGGCGATGTCACCGAGGCGGCGGGCTTCCATTCCGGCCAGCCGGAACTCAACGCCATCCAGCCCAACGCCGCCGACCAGGCCCGCATCGCCGCGCACAACATGGCCGGCGAGGCATCGGCATCGCAAGGCAGCCTGGCGATCAATGTGCTCGATACGCTCGGGCTGATCTCTACTTCCTTCGGCCACTGGCAAGGGAATGGGGATGGCGTCGAACTGGTCGATGAAGCGAATTTCCGTTACCTCTCGCTCCAGTTCGAGGACGACGTGCTGATCGGCGCCACTAGCATCGGCTGGACCGACCACGTCGGCGCGCTGCGCGGGCTGATCCAGACGCGCGCCCGTCTCGGGGCATGGAAGGAACGGCTCAAGGCCGACCCGACGCAGTTCATGACCGCCTATCTCGCCACGGCGCAGAAGGCTGCATGATGACTGCATGAAGATTGTCTTCAAGCTCTTCGCCTCGCTGCAGGACTACCTGCCGGTCGAGGCGAAGACGAGCAACGCGCTCGTGCTGGACCTGGAAGAGGCCGCCACCGTCCAGCAGGTCATCGAGCGCTTCGCCCTGCCGCGGAAATCCTGTCACCTCGTCCTGATCGACGGCCACTTCGTGCCGCCCGCGGAACGCCCCATTCGCGTGCTGCGGGAAGGCGAAACGCTCGCCATCTGGCCGCCGGTTGCCGGGGGCTAGGGGGCGCGATTAGTCCGGGCCGCCGGCGGCGGCGGAAGTGTCCTTCAGGGAGTGTCCTTCAGCGCCCGCCGCAGCACCTTGCCGACGTTGGTCTTCGGCAGTTCGTCGCGGAATTCGACGTGCCGCGGCACCTTGTACGAAGTGAGCTGCGTGCGGCAATGGGCGATGATGGCTTCGGCCGTCAAGGCCGGATCCTTGCGCACCACGAACAGCTTGACCGCCTCGCCCGAGTGCTCGTCCGGCACGCCGATGGCGGCCACCTCGCGCACGCCCGGATGGCCGGCCACCACTTCTTCCACTTCGTTCGGATAGACGTTGAAGCCCGACACCAGGATCATGTCCTTCTTGCGGTCGACCAGGAAGATGAACCCCTTGTCGTCGATGTAGCCGATGTCGCCGGTGCGCAGGAAGCCATCGGCGTGGAACACGGCGCTGGTTTCGTCCTCGCGCCGCCAGTAGCCGCGCGTCACCTGCGGCCCGCGCACGCACAATTCCCCGGGCTGGTTGGCGGCAAGTTCGTCGCCGGCATCGTCACGGATCGATACTTCCGTCGAGGACAGCGGCAGGCCGATCGAGCCGGTGAGGCTGTCGACGTAGAGCGGATTGATGGTGACCGCCGGCGATGTCTCCGTCAGCCCGTAGGCCTGGATCAGCGGCTTGCCGGTCACTTCGTGCCAGCGGTCGGCCACGGGTTTCTGCACGGCCATGCCGCCGCCAAGCGTGACTTTGAGGTGCGAAAAATCGAGCGTGGCGAAGCGTTCATCGTGCAGCAGGGCGTTGAACAGGGTGTTCACGCCGGTGATGATCGAGAACCGATGCCTGCCGAGTTCCTTGACCAGACCGGGGATGTCGCGCGGATTGGCGATCAGCAGATTGGTGGCGCCCAGGCGCATGAACATCAGGCAGTTCGCGGTGAGCGCGAAGATGTGATAGAGCGGCAGGGCGGTGACGACGACTTCCTCGCCCTCGCGGGCCACCATGCTGACCCAGATGCCGGCTTGCGTCACGTTGGCGATGATATTCCGATGGCTGAGCATGGCGCCCTTGGCCACGCCCGTGGTGCCGCCGGTGTATTGCAGATAGGCCAGGTCGTCCAGGCCGATCTCCGGCGCGCGGAAATCCTGTCGGCGTCCGGTCGCCAGCGCCGCGCCAAGGCCGATGGCGCCGGGAATCCTCCAGGGTGGCACCAGTTTCCTGACATGGCGCACCACCAGGTTCACCAGCAGCCCCTTGAGGCCGAGCATCTCGCCCATCGAGGTGACGATGACGTGGCGCAGCGAGGTGCGTGGCAGGATCTGCTCGACGGTATGGGCGAAATTTTCGACGACCACCATCACTTCGGCGCCGGAATCGCGCATCTGGTGTTCGAGTTCGCGCGGCGTGTACAGCGGGTTGCAGTTCACCACGACGCAGCCGGCGCGCAGCGCGCCGAACATGCATATGGGGTACTGGAACAGGTTGGGCATCATCAGGGCGACGCGCGTGCCCTTGCCGGCGCCGACGCTTTGCAGCCAGCCGGCGAAAGCGGCCGACTGGCGATCCAGTTCCGCGTAGCTCAGGCCGACGCCCATGCTCAGGTAGGCGGTCTTGTCGGCGTGGCGCCGGCAGGCCTTGTCCATGAGTTCGCCCAGCGAGGATTCGGCGAGCGGGCCGATCTCGGCGGGTATGCCGTCAGGATAGCTGTTCAGCCAGGTCTTTTCCATGCCCATGTCCTGATGTCATGCCGTTGTCTCCCGCCGGTCCGGCGGCGGAAAATTCCGTCGCGGCGATTCGCAGCATACCGCAATTGGCGCGCGCTCAGGCCGCCGGGCTCATGTCGCGGCCGGCCGCCTGGGCGCTTGCGCGGCGCCGGCGACACCGAAGTCGTAGGGGAAGTCGTCGACCCGCACGACGATGTCGCGCAGCCGGTTGCGCCGGCGCATCAGCTCGTGTTCCGCCGCGTCGATGACCCCGGCCTCGAAGGCGGCGTCGGCGATGTCGCGGACATTGGCCCTGGGGTTGCCGTCGAAACGGCCGTCGCGTTCGGCCTTGCGGATCTTCGCCTCGACGGGCTCGGCTTCGACGGTGGCGGCCAGCGCCAGTTCGATGGCGCCGACCGGCTCGTCGTCGCCGGTCGGGACATGGCAGCCGGCGGTCAGCCGTTCCCGCGCCGGCCCCGGAGCGATCAGCGTGCGGGCAACTTCGTGGCCGACCGCGTCGGAGGGCACGACGTAGGGATGGCCGAAGGGAAAGATCACCTTGTGCAGCCAGAAGGCGAAGAAGCGGTTCGGGTAGTTGGCGATGACGCCGTCGAAGGCCTGCTGCGCCTTGTACATCGCGTCCCAGATCGCCCAGTGCATCAGCGGCGCGTCGGCCGGCTGGCGGCCCTCGTCCTCGAAGCGCTTGAGCGTGGCCGAGATCAGGTACATCTGCGACAGGATGTCGCCCATGCGCGCCGAGAGTTTCTCGCGGCGCTTCAGGTCGCCGCCCATGACCAGCATCGAGATGTCGGCGATGTAGGCGAAGGCCGCCGAGAAGCGGGCCAATTGCTGGTAGTAGCGGCGGGCCGCCGGCGCCACGTCGGGCACCGCCACGGTGTGCGAGCCGGTCAGCCCGTGCCAGAAGGCGCGCAGGCCGTTCTTCAGCGTGTAGCCGACATGGCCGAACAGGGCGGCGTCGAAGTCCACCAGTCCCTTGTTCGCCTCGGCGTTCCGCACTGCGTGAATCTCGGCGAGCACGTAGGGATGGCAGCGCACGGCGCCCTGGCCGAAGATGATCAGGCTGCGCGTCAGGATGTTGGCGCCTTCGACGGTGATGCCGATCGGCAGCTGCTGGTAGGCGCGGCCGAGGAAGTTGGCCGGGCCGAGGCAGATGCCCTTGCCGCCGATGATGTCCATGCCGTCGTTCACCACCTGCCGCGCCCGCTCGGTGACATGGTGCTTGACGATGGCCGAGACCACCGAGGGCTTCTCGCCGAGATCGATGGCGCCGGCCGTCAGCATGCGCGCCGCGTCCATCATGTAGGTGTTGGCGCCGATGCGCGTCAGCGGTTCCTCGATGCCCTCGAAACGGCCGATCGCCATGTTGAACTGGCTGCGCACGCGCGCATAGCCGCCGACGGCGCGGGCGGTGAGCTTGGCCATGCCGGTGTTCGAGGACGGCAGGGAAATGCCGCGCCCCGCCGCCAGGCATTCCATGAGCATGCGCCAGCCCTGGCCGATGCGCTCCGGGCCGCCGATGATGAAATCGAACGGCATGAACACCTCGCGGCCGCGCGTCGGTCCGTTGGTGAAGGCGCCATTCAGCGGCAGGTGGCGCCGGCCGGTCTCGACGCCCGGATGGTCGTGCGGCACCAGCGCGCAGGTGATGCCGAGATCCCTGCCGCCGCCGAGCAGGCCGTCGGGGTCGAACAGCCGGAAGGCGAGGCCGAGCAGGGTGCACACCGGCGCCAGCGTGATGTAGCGCTTGTCCCAGGTCACGCGCATGCCGATCACTTCCCGGCCCTGCCAGACGCCCTTGCCGACGATGCCGACGTCGGGGATGGCGGCCGCGTCGGAGCCGGCCCAGGGCGAGGTCAGCGCGAAGGCGGGAATCTCCAGGCCCTTGGCCAGCCGGGGCAGGTAGTGCTTCCTCTGCGCCTCGGTGCCGTAATGCAGCAGCAGTTCGGCGGGCCCCAGCGAATTGGGCACCATGGCGCTCACCGCCAGCGCCGACGAGCGCGTCGACAGCTTCATCACCACCTGGGAGTGCGCGTAGGCGGAAAAACCCAGGCCGCCGTAATGCTTCGGGATGATCATGCCCAGGAAGCCCTTGTCCTTGAGGTACTGCCAGGCCTCGGGCGACAGGTCGTAGCGCTCGTGTGAGGCCCGCCAGTCGTCGACCAGGCGGCAGGCCTGCTCCGTCTCGTTGTCGAGGAAGGACTGTTCCTCGGCCGTGAGCCGGGGCGCGGGGAAGTCGAGCAGCCGCGTCCAGTCCGGCCGGCCGCGGAACAATTCGCCCTCCCACCAGACGCTCCCTGCTTCCAGCGCTTCGCGCTCGGTGTCGGACATGGTCGGCAGGATGCGCTTGAACAGCGCGAACACGTGGCGGGTGACCAGCGCGCGGCGCAAGGGCGGCAGGATCAGGACCAAAGTCAGTGCCGACAGGACGCCGATGGCGATCAGGGTACCCATGAATGTCTTCCTCCGGATGCGCGGCTTCCGGCCAGCGGTGCCGGATGTCGCGCGGAATGCGGTCAGCCGCCAGCTTACAGGGTTTGCCGCGCCGGAAGCATGCCGCACATTGGGTATACTCCGCGCTTCCCGCTTTTCCCCGCCGATGGCATCCGGACCGCTCCCATGCGCATTCTTCTGAGTAACGACGACGGCTATTTCGCGCCGGGCATCGAGGCGCTGGCCGAAGCGCTCCGCCCCCTGGCCGAGATCACCGTGGTGGCCCCCGAGCGCGACCGCAGCGGCGCCAGCAACTCCCTGACGCTCGACCGGCCGATGCGCCTGCGCCGGGCCGCCAACGGCTTCCATTTCGTCAACGGCACGCCGACCGACTGCGTGCATCTGGCGGTCACCGGCATGCTCGACCACCTGCCCGACATGGTGGTGTCGGGCATCAACCTCGGCGCCAACATGGGCGACGACACCATCTATTCCGGCACCGTGGCGGCCGCCATGGAAGGCTACCTGCTGGGCGTGCCGGCCATCGCCGTTTCCCTCGCCAGCAAGGAAGGGCGCCATTTCGCCACCGCCGCGCGGCTGGCCCGGGAACTGGTCGAGCGCTTCCTGCGCGAAGGCTTCGGCGAACCCGTGCTGCTCAACGTCAATGTCCCAGACGTGCCGGCGCTCAAGGGCGTGCGGATCACCCGGCTGGGCCGGCGGCACAAGGCCGAACCCGCCGTGCCGCAAGTCACGCCCCGGCACGAGACGGTCTATTGGGTGGGCGCCGCCGGCGAGGCGGCCGACGCCGGCGCCGGCACCGATTTCGATGCCGTCGCCAACGGCTTTGCCTCGATCACGCCGCTGCAGGTCGACCTCACCCATACCGGCCAGCTTGGCGCGGTGGAACGCTGGCTGGCGCGATGACGGCATTGCAGGGCATCGGCATGACCTCGCAGCGCACGCGCGCGCGCATGATCGAGCGCCTGCGCGAACAGGGCATCCGCGACGAGCGCGTGCTGACGGCGATGGCGGCGGTGCCGCGCCATGTCTTCGTCGGTCCCGCGCTGGCCCATCGCGCCTACGAGGACACGGCGCTGCCGCTGATCCTCGGCCAGACCATTTCCCAGCCCTACGTGGTCGGCCGCATGATCGAACTCCTGCTGGCCGGGCGCCCGGCGCTGGGCAAGACGCTGGAAGTCGGCGCCGGCTGCGGCTACCAGGCGGCCGTGCTCGGCACCCTGAGCAAGCAGGTGTATGCCGTCGAACGGCTGGCGCCGCTGCTGGCGCAGGCGCGCGACAACCTGCGCGCCGCGAAGCTCTCGCATGTCCGCCTCAAGCACGCCGACGGCATGGCCGGGCTGCCGGAGGCGGCGCCCTTTGATACCATCATCGTCGCGGCCGCGGCCGCGGCCGTGCCGCGCGCGCTGCTCGATCAGCTGGCGCCGGGCGGCCGCCTGATGCTGCCGCTGGGCAGCCACGACCAGGTGCTCAGCCTGTTCGAGAACACCGGACAGGGCGTGGTGGAAACGCGGTTCGATCCGGTTCGCTTCGTGCCGCTGTTACCGGGAGTCGATTGAATGTCGCTTTGCCGCTGCTTGTGTTTGTCCATCGTCGCCGCCGCCCTGGCCGGCTGCGCCAGCCGCGCGCCGGCGCCCATGGGCGCGCCCGGCGCGCCCG
>CAZRRI010000041.1:0-18619 GCA_964602565.1 uncultured Rhodocyclaceae bacterium
CGATGTCGGCGCGGCCGTCGAGCAGCGCGGTCTCGAGTTCCTTGACGAACAGGCCCTTGCCGCCGACCTTGGCCAGGGGACGGTCGAGGATCTGGTCGCCGCGCGTGGTCATGCCCAGCAGTTCGACGCGGCACGCCGGATACAGTTGCCGCAAGCGGTCGCGCACGTGCCCGGCCTGCCAAAGGGCAAGCCGCGATTCACGCGTGGCGATCACGATACGATCAGGAGTCTTGTTCACCGGGCACGCTCAAGGAGAAGAACTCAAGGAGGAAAACGGGAGAAGAACGAAGCGGCGCGGCCGTTCCGATGTGGCTGGCCACGCCCGCTTTGGGCTTCAATCTTAGCATGGCCGGCGGAGGCGGCCGCCGGCGGCGCGCCGCCACCACTGACTTTGGCGGACGGCCGGGCGGCGGCGATGAAACAGGTTTCACAATCTCATCCGCCGCGCGATCGTGAACAGGCCCTAGAATGTCCAAGTCGCCCTCGCCAGGAATTCGCCATGACCATCACCCCGGAAATCCGCGACCGCCTGCTTGCCCATCTTGGCCCCGACCACGCCGCCGCCTACCCCAGGCATTTGGAGGAACACTATCCGCACGTCCTCGAAAGCATCGCGCGCATGTGGGGCACGCCGGAAATGGCGCCCTTCCTGAACGGTCTCATGGTCACGCAGCGCGGCGGCCGCCAGGGCTTCTCGCCCGAAGCGGCCAGCGAAATCATCCGCCTGATCGCCGCCTACGAAAAACTCGGCTTCGTGCCGCCGGCGCCGAGACAGGCGGGCGACGTCTGGGCCTGGGTCGACGATGCCCGCTACTTCCAGAAGGAAGAACGCGGCGGCTTCTACTGATTCAGGATCGCCTTCACCTGCGGCCACTGCCGGCGGCTGACCGGCAGGCGGTCATCGACGTCGCGCAGGATCAGCGCCCAGCGCGGCTCGGCCGATTCGGGCTCGTCGGCGGTTTCGTGGTCCCGCTCGAAACCGGCGATGGCATCGCGCGCCACCAGGCAGTTGCGGTGGATGCGCAGGAAGCGGGCCGCGAACTCGCTTTCGAGCTGGGCGAGCGATTCTTCCAGCAGGAATTCGCGTTCGCGCGTTCGCGCCGTCACGTACTTGAGTTCGGCCTTGAGATACAGGATGTCGGCGACCGGCACCAGCAGGACCTTGCCGCGCTCCAAGCTGCGCAACTGGCGACGGCCGCCCGGCTGTATCGCCTCGGCCGCCGCCTTGATCGCCGCCGCCGGCGCCGACGATCGCCCGACCTTGCGCAGCGCGTCGGCCAGCCGCGCCGCCTTGACCGGCTTGAGCAGGTAGTCGACGGCGGACAGCTCGAACGCCTTGACGGCGTACTGGTCGTAGGCGGTGACGAAGACGACCGCCGGCGCGGGATCGCGCGACGCCAGATGACGCGCCAGTTCGATGCCGTCCATCTGCGGCATGCGGATGTCGACCAGCGCGACGTCGATCGCCGCGCCGTCGGTCTTCGCCAGCGCGTCGATGCCATCGACGGCCTCGGCCACCACCGAGGTCGGCAGGTCGCCGGCGATGTCGTCGAGCAGGTTGCGCAGGCGCGAACGCGCCGGCGCCTCGTCGTCGACGATCAGCAGGCGCAAGGCCGTCAAGACGAGGCTCCGCGCCGATAGGGCAGCTCGATGCGCACGCGGTGGCGGCCGCCGGCCTGATCGGTGGCCAGGGTCGCCTCGAGATCGAAAAACAGCAGCAGCCGCTCGCGGATGTTGGCCAGCGCCATGCGGTTGCCGGCCTGGTGGCCGCCTTCTCCCGTTTCGAGGACCGGATTGGCGATGTCGATCAGCACGCGCCCCTGGCGCCGCGACAGGGCGATGGTCACTTCGCCGGCGCCCGCCAGCGGCTCGATGCCGTGATAGACGGCGTTTTCGATCAGCGGTTGCAGCATCAGCGGCGGCACCAGCGCGTCGGGCGGGCAGGTGTCGATCTCCCAGCGGACTTGCAGGCGGTCGCCCAGGCGCAAGCGCTCGAGATCGAGATACTGCCGCGCCAGCGCGATCTCGGCGGAAAGCGGCACCAGCTCGCGGTTGTCCTGCATCAGCACGCGGAACAGTTCCGCCAGTTCCTCGAGCGCCTGCTCGGCGCGGCGCGGATCGGCGCGCATGACGCCCAGCACCGCGTTCAGGCTGTTGAACAGGAAATGCGGACGGATGCGCGCGGTCAGCGCCATCAGGCGCGCCTCGGTCACCGCCGGGGCGTGGGCGCGCGCGGCCAGGTCGAACCATGCCAGCAGGATGCAGGCCGCCAGCGCCGCCCAGAACCCGGCGTGCCACCACGGCTGACTTTGGGCCGGACTCAAGGGCGCCAGCAGGGCGGCGAACGCCATGCCGGCCAGCGCGGCGACGGCCACCACGACCGCGGCGGCCGGCACCGGCGACATCGCCGCCAGCCTCGCGCGGATCGCGCCGAGCAGGAGCAGGCCGCCCAGCGTCGCCGGCTCGACCACCGCCGCCAGCTGCGCGAACTCGGCCGGCACGCCGGCCCAGCCGCGGGCGCGGACGAGCACGGCGACCAGCGCCATGGCGTTCACCGCCAGCAGCACGCGCAGCCAGGTGCCGAGGTTGCGAAAGTCCGGCAGGCGCGGCGAACCCGCCGGAAACAGAGATGCCAAGCCGTTTTCCCCTATACTTGCCATTCCGAAAAACCACCGGTATTGCAACGGTTTCATTATGTCAGATAACACCTGGTCGGGCCGTTTCGCCGAGCCCGTCTCCGACCTCGTCAAACGTTACACGGCCTCGGTCTTCTTCGACCAGCGCATGGCCGCCCAGGACATCCGCGGCTCGCTGGCCCACGCCAGGATGCTGGCCCGCCAGCGCATCATCAGTCCCGGCGATCTCGCCGACATCGAGCGCGGCATGGCGCAGATCGCCGGCGAGATCGAGCGCGGCGAATTCGCCTGGAGCCTCGACGCCGAGGACGTGCACCTGAACATCGAGAAGCGCCTCACCGCGCTGGTCGGCGACGCCGGCAAGCGGCTGCATACCGGCCGCTCGCGCAACGACCAGGTCGCCACCGACATCCGGCTCTGGCTGCGCGACGCCATCGACGCCATCGGCGGGCTGCTGCGCGACTACCAGGCGGCGCTGCTCGACCTCGCCGAGCAGCACGCCGACACGCCCATGCCCGGCTTCACCCACTTGCAGGTGGCGCAGCCCGTCACCTTCGGCCACCACCTGCTGGCCTACGTCGAAATGGCCGGACGCGACCGCGAGCGCATGGCCGACTGCCGCCGGCGCGTCAATCGGCTGCCGCTCGGCGCGGCCGCGCTGGCCGGCACCACCTTCCCCATCGACCGCGAGTCCGTCGCCCGCGAACTGGGCTTCGAGGCGGTCTGCGAGAACTCGCTGGACGCCGTGTCGGACCGCGACTTCGCCATCGAGTTCTGCGCCGCCGCGTCGCTGCTGATGATGCATGTTTCGCGCTTCTCCGAGGAACTGATCCTCTGGATGAGCCCGCGCGTCGGTTTCATCGACCTCGCCGACCGCTTCTGCACCGGCAGTTCCATCATGCCGCAAAAGAAGAATCCCGACGTGCCGGAACTGGCACGCGGCAAGACCGGCCGGACCTACGGCAACCTGATGGCGCTGCTGACGCTGATGAAAGGCCAGCCGCTGGCCTACAACAAGGACAACCAGGAGGACAAGGAGCCGCTGTTCGACGCCGCCGATACGGTGATCGACACGCTGCGCATCTTCACCGACATGGTGGCCGGCATCCGCGTCAAGCCCGAGGCCATGGCCGCCGCGCTGAAGCAGGGCTACGCCACCGCCACCGATCTCGCCGACTATCTGGTCAAGAAGGGCCTGCCCTTCCGCGACGCCCACGAGGCCGTCGCCCGCGCCGTGCGCGCCGCCGAGATCAAGGGCTGCGACCTCGCCGACCTCTCGGCCGCCGAACTGCGGAGCTTCTCCGGCTTCATCGGCGACGACGTCGGCGCGGCGCTGACGGTCGCCGGCTCGCTCGCCGCGCGCGACCACGTCGGCGGCACGGCGCCCGCGCGGGTGCGCGACGCCATCGCGCGGGCCCGCCAGCGGCTTTGATGAAGCGCCTCGGCAAGTACGAGATCCTCCGCAAGCTCGGCGAAGGCGCCACTGCCACCGTCTATCTCGCCCGCGATCCGTTCGCCGGCCGCGATGTCGCGGTCAAGGTGTTTTCGCCGGAAGCCCTGCGCGACGAGAATCGCGGCCGCGTGTTCCAGCACCTGCTGATGAACGAAGCGGCGCTCACCGGCAAGCTGACGCATCCCCACATCGTCCAGATCCACGACGCGGTGATCGGCGACGACGCCAGCTACATCGTCATGGAATACGTCGCCGGCGGCACGCTGGAGCGCCATTGCTCGCCGGACGCGCTGCTGCCGTTCGACCGGCTGGTCGAGATCGTCTTCAAATGCACGCGCGCCCTCGACTATGCCCATCGCATGGGCATCATCCACCGCGACATCAAGCCGGCCAACATCCTGCTCGCCGCCGCCGGCACGACGGGGCCGGTCGACATCAAGGTCTCCGATTTCGGCGCCTCCATCCACGTCAGCGACGACAGCCGCACCCAGGTGTCGGGCATCGGCTCGCCGGCCTACATGTCGCCGCAACAGCTCCGGGAACAGGAACTCGACCATCGCACCGACATCTGGTCGCTGGGCGTGGTCATGTACCAGCTGCTGGCCGGGCGGCTGCCGTTCCAGGCCACCAGCAACTACGGCATGATCCACCAGATCTGCAACGCCGAGGCGCCGCCGCCCTCGACCTTTCGCGCCGGCATCCCGCCGGTGCTCGAGGCCATCGTCGCGCGGGCGATGCAAAAGGAACTCGCCGCCCGCTATGACGGCTGGGACGAGTTCGCGCACGACCTCGCCGACTGCTTCCACGACCGCGCGCTGGTCGCCGGGCATCACGATGTCGGCGACAGCCAGAAGTTCGAAGCATTGCGCGGCCTGGCCTTCTTCCGCGATTTTTCCGATGTCGATATCTGGGAAGTGGTGCGCTTTTCCCGCTGGGAGGACATGGGGCCGGGCACCATCGTCATGCGCGAAGGCGAGGCCGGCGACTTCTTCTGTTTCCTGGTCGAAGGCGAACTGCGCGTCTACCGCCAGGGCCGCTCGCTCAGCCTGCTGGCGCCCGGCGACTGCTTCGGCGAAATGGCGGTGATCGGCAACCAGCCGACGCGCGGCGCGAATGTCATCGTCCGCAACACCGCCCGCGTCGTCACCATTCCCGGCGCGGCCCTGCACGGCGCCTCCGATGCCTGCCGCATGCATTTCTACCGCGCTTTCCTGGAAGTGCTGGCCGGCCGGCTGGCGCAGGCCAACCGGCAACTTTCCAGCGGCTGATGCCGGTTTTCCGCAAGACCGCGCCGGCGGCCGAACTGCCCCGCTTCGAGGCCGAGGCCGCCGGGCTGGCCGCCTTGCGCGCCGCCGGCTGCGTGCGCGTCCCGGACGTCATGGCCGTCGGCATCGCGGACGGACTGGCCCGCATCGAACTCGAACATCTCGACCTGGCGGGCCTCGACCGCGGCAGCGGCGCGGCGCTCGGCCGCCAGCTGGCGGAACTGCACCGGCACACCGGCGAACGCTTCGGCTGGCAAGACGACAACTGGATAGGCGGCACGCCGCAGCACAACGGCTGGCAAGGGGAATGGCCGCTGTTCTTCGCCCGCAAGCGGCTGCTGCCGCAACTGGAGCGGGCCGCCGGCAACGGCATGGAGCGCAAGCTGGTCGAACGGGGCGAAGCGCTGGCCGGGCGCCTCGGCGCGTTTTTCATCGATTACCATCCGGCGCCATCGCTGCTGCACGGCGACCTGTGGAGCGGCAACGCTTCCGCGCTGCCCGACGGCACGCCGGTGATCTTCGACCCGGCCGCGTATTACGGCGACCGGGAAGCCGACCTGGCGATGAGCGAACTGTTCGGCGGCTTCCCCGAGTCCTTCTACGCGGCCTATCGCCTGGCCTGGCCGCTCGACGCGGGCTACGAAACGCGCAAGACGCTCTACAACCTCTACCACGTGCTCAACCACTTCAACCTGTTCGGCGCCGGCTACCTCAACCAGGCGCGGCGCATGATCGACAGGCTGGCGGCGGAACTGCGCGGCTAGGAGTCCGCGCGGCGGACGCCTAGAGCGCGGCGAGCTTCTGCTGGAGTTCGCCGGCCTGGTACATCTCCGTCATGATGTCGCAGCCGCCGATGAACTCGCCCTTGATGTACAGCACCGGGATGGTCGGCCAGTTGGCGTATTCGCGCAGCTCGGGCACGGTGTCGGGCTCGGCCAGGACATTGACATCGACGAAGTTGTTGATGCCGCAGGCCTTCAAGACCTGGACGGCACGGCCGGAAAAGCCGCAGTTCGGAAAATGCTTCGTGCCCTTCATGAACAGCACGACGGGGTTCTGGCTGACGGTTTCCTGGATTTTGCTCTTGTCCATTTTCGGCTCCTCGATAAAAGCTGATAAATTTAGTCGGGCATTCTACCACCGCTGACGCGCATGATGCCAGCCAGGTCGCGATGCCGTTCGAGGGCGACGAAACCGGCACCGGCAAGCAGTTCGCGCAGCGCCTCGGCCTGGTCGTAACCGTGTTCCAGGAACAGCCAGCCGCCGGGTTTCAGGTGACGCGGCGCATCGGCGAGAATGCGGCGGATCGCCGCCAGACCATCGCTCCCGCAGGCCAGCGCCGTCATGGGTTCGAAGGCCAGATCGCGCAAGTGCGGGTCGTTCTCCGCGACATAGGGTGGGTTGCCAACGATGAGGTCGAACTCGCCATCGATGGCCGCGAACCAGTCGCTCTTGACGAAGTTCACGCGCGCGCCCAGCCGCGCCGCGTTGTCGCGCGCAACCGCGAGCGCCTCGGCCGAGACGTCCACCGCCGTGACCGCGCAACCCAGTTCCAGCGCCAGCGTGATCGCGACGCAGCCGCTGCCGGCGCCAAGATCGAGGATGCGTGGCGTGTCGCCACGACTGACTTTGGATAAGGCTGTCTCGACCAGCAGCTCCGTCTCCGGCCGCGGGATCAGCACCGCCGGCGTGACGCGGAATTCGCGGCCGTAGAACTCGCGGCTGCCAAGCAGATAGGCGACCGGCTCGCCGGCCGCGCGGCGCGCGACCACATCGGCGTAGCGCGACGCCTGACTTTCATCGAGCGCTCTTTCCGGATGCGCGGCGATCTCGCTGGCGGAACAGCCGAGTACATGGCGCAGCAGCAGTTTGGCCTCGGCCGAACCGATGCGCGCCCGCGCCTCGGCCAGCGCCTCGCCCATGGTCATTCGGCGAGGGACGCCAGCAGCTCCGCCTGGTGCTCGGCGATGAGCGCCGCGATCAATTCGTCCAGATCGCCATCCATGACGAATTGCAGCTTGTAGAGCGTCAGGTTGATGCGGTGGTCGGTGACACGGCCCTGCGGGAAGTTGTAGGTGCGGATGCGCTCGGAGCGGTCGCCGCTGCCGACCAGGCTCTTGCGCTGCGCGGCTTCGGCGCTCCGCTGCGCGCGCACCTTCGCGTCGTGCAGGCGCGCGGCGAGCACCGCCATCGCCTGCGCCTTGTTGCGGTGCTGCGAGCGGTCGTCCTGGCACTCGACGACGATGCCGGTCGGGAGGTGGGTGATGCGCACTGCCGAGTCGGTCTTGTTGATGTGCTGGCCGCCGGCGCCGCTGGCGCGGAAGGTGTCGATGCGCAGATCGGCCGGGTTGATGTTCACGTCCGCGACTTCATCCACTTCCGGCAGCACGGCGACGGTGCACGCCGAGGTGTGGATGCGGCCCTGCGCTTCCGTCTCCGGCACGCGCTGCACCCGGTGGCCGCCCGACTCGAACTTGAGCTTCGAGTAGGCGCCGTGGCCGGCGATGCGCACGATCACCTCCTTGTAGCCGCCAAGATCCGACTCGCTGGCCGAGACCTGCTCGACCTTCCAGCCCTGCCGCTCGGCATAGCGCGTGTACATGCGGTAAAGGTCGCCGGCGAACAGCGCCGACTCCTCGCCGCCCGTGCCGGCGCGGATTTCCAGGAACAGGTTGCGCTCGTCGTTGGGGTCCTTCGGCAGCAGCGCCTTCTGCAATTCGTCCTCGAGCCGCGCGATCTCCGCCTCGCCGGCAACGATCTCCTCCTCGGCCATCGCCTTCATCTCGGGATCGGCGAGCATCTCGCGGGCGCCGGCGATGTTGGCCTCGGCCGCCTGATAGGCGCCGTGGAGCGCCACCACCGGCTCGATCTCGGCGTGCTCGCGCGTGAGCTTGCGGTAGTTGTCCATGTCGCGCGTCGCCTGCTCATCGCCGAGGATGGCGTCGAGTTCCTCCTTGCGGCGGGTCAGTTGTTCGAGCTTGTCGCGGATGCTGGATTTCATGGTGCGAATGGAATGGGCAAAAGTCAGCCGTGGCAGCACGCCGCCACGACACCGGCAGCACAGCTAGTCGTGCGGGTGGAGGTGGAAGATGCGCGAGACGAGTTCGGAGAGCTTGTTTCGCTCGTCGCCCTCGGCCTGGTTGAGGGCGTGCGTGGGCCCGTGCATCAGCTTGTTGGTGAGGCCGCGCGAAAGCGCCTCCAGCACCTGTGCCGGATCGTCGCCCCGGCGCAGGAGTTTCAGCGCGTGATCGACTTCGTGGCGGCGCGCCCGCTCGGCGCTGTCGCGCAGCGCGCGGATGGTCGGCACGATTTCACGCGCATCGACCCATTGCAGGAAATCGTGCACCTGGCCGTCGATGATCGCCTCGGCCTCGACCACCGCCGCCTGGCGCGATTCGAGGCCCTGCTCGACGATCTGGCCCAGGTCGTCGAGGGTGTAGAGAAAGACATCGTCGAGCTTGGCGACTTCGGCCTCGATGTCGCGCGGCACGGCGAGGTCCACCATCACCATCGGCCGATGCCTGCGCTCCTTCAGCGCCCGCTTGACCATGCCCAGCCCGATGATCGGCAACGGGCTGGCCGTGCAGGCCACGACGACATCGTATTCGGGCAAGCGCTCGCCCAGTTCGTCCAGGCGCATGGCGTCACCGTTGAAGCGGGCGGCCACGGCTTCGGCCTTCTCGATGGTGCGGTTGGCGATGGTCAGGCGCGCCGGCTTCTCGCCCGCGAAATGCGCGGCGCACAGTTCGATCATCTCGCCGGCGCCGACGAACAATACCTTCTGCTCCTTCATATCCTCGAAAATGCGCGCCGACAGGTGCACCGAGGCGGCGGCCATCGAGACGATGTTGGCGCCGATGGCGGTGGTCGAGCGCACTTCCTTGGCGACCGCGAAGGTGCGCTGGAACAGTTTGTTGAGCAGCGTGCCGAGCGTGCCGGCCTCCTCGGCGAGGCGAGCCGCCTGCTTCATCTGGCCGAGGATCTGCGGCTCGCCCAGCACCATGGAATCGAGGCCCGAGGCGACGCGGAACACATGCCGCACGGCGCCACGGTGCGGATGGGTGTAGAGATAAGGCTGAATCCTGCCCGGCGTCAGCGAGTGATACTCGGCCAGCCAGTCGGCAACACCGTCGGCGCGGTCGGCCGCGCAATAGAGTTCGGTGCGATTGCAGGTCGAGAGGATCGCCGCCTCGCGCACCGGCCTGGCCCGCAACAGATCGTGCAAGGCCTGCGGCAGCCGCGCGAGGTCGAAGGACAACTGCTCGCGCACGGCCAGCGGCGCCGTATGATGATTGATCCCGAGGGCGAAAAGCTGCATGCGGCGGCAGGAAAAAACCCCGACGTATCTGACGGATTGGCATTATACGTCAGTGCCTTGCCGCATTCTCCGCCGAGGCGGGCCGCCCGTACCCGCCTCGGCGGGACCGCGCCGGCTATTTTTTCAGGTCGGGCGGCGGCGGTGGCGGCGAACCGGACGGCGGTGGCGGCGTGGTGCTGCTCGGCGCCATCGGCACCGTCGGCGGCGGTGGCGGATAGCCCGCGGCCTGCGGCCGGTAGTAGCCGCCCGGCAACTGGTTGCCCTTGGCGTACATGCACTGCTGGTAGGCGATGTCGTAGCGCCGCTGGATATCACGATCGGTGGCGTAGGCGCGATCCGAGCCGACCGCCGTGCCCATGATCAGGCCACCGGCCGCGCCGGCGCCGGCGCCCCGGTGCCCGCCGATCGCCGCGCCGGCCACCGCGCCGATCGCCGTGCCGATCACCGCGCTATCGACCGAGATGCGCGCGCCGGGATCTTCGTGGCCAACGCCGACCGATTGCTCGGCCCATTGCCGGCAGAGCCGCTCCTCGGCGACGAATTGCTCGAAGGACTTGCCGGGCGCCGGCATCACCGCGACACGCGGCGCCAGCGGCGCCGACGCGCAACCGGCCAGCAGCGACGTGACGGCCAGGACTTTCAGGAAATTCCGCTTTGCCATGTTGAGCCCTCCTGCCAAGCATTCGACAACGGAACTGTAAGTCGAATGCGACAAGCGGGAGCAAACTGTTACAAAGCCTTACAACGGCGCACCCTCAACCCGCGAGCAGACGCGCGGCCTCGCTGGCCGGCAAGGGGCGGCTGAACAGGAAGCCCTGCATCTCGTCGCAGCCAAGGTCCTGCAGGGCGCGGCGCTGGAAGTCGGTTTCGACGCCCTCGGCCAGCAGTTTGAGCTCGAAGCCGTCGGCGATGCCGACGATGGCATTGACGATCGGTGAATGGCGATGGTTTTCGTCGAGGTCGCGCACGAACGACTGGTCGAGCTTGATGCTGTTGATCGGAAAACGGCGGAGGTAATTGAGCGACGAATAGCCGGTGCCGAAATCGTCGATGGATATCCGCACGCCACGATCGCGCAGCATGCGCATCTTGTCGATCACGCCCGACACGTCCTGCAGCAGCAAGTTCTCGGTGATCTCGATTTCCAGCGAATTCGGCGGCAGGCGATGCCGCTCGACATGAGAGGTAATGCGATCGACCAGGTCGCCGCGATCGAACTCCTGTGGCGAGACATTGACGGACATGCGCAGTTCGGAGTGCCCCCAGGCACGCCACTGCGCAAGTTGGGCACAGGCCTGCGCGAGCACGGAATCGGTGATTGCCCTGATGAGGCCGGTCTCCTCGGCGAGATCGATGAAGCCGCACGGATCGAGCAGGCCATGTTCGGGATGCTGCCAGCGCACCAGCGCTTCCATGCCGACGATACGCTTGCGCACGACGCTGAACTGCGGCTGGAAGTAGAGCTTGAATTCCGAGCGTTCGATCGCCAGCCGCAAATCGTTTTCCAGGCCGATGCGCTCGTGGTAGCTGGCATTCATCTCGGGCGTGAAGAACCGGTAGGCGTTCTTGCCGGCCGCCTTGACCCTGTACATGGCGATGTCGGCGTTTTTCAGCAGCGTGTCGGCGTTGTCGCCGTCGCGCGGGAACACCGCGACGCCGACGCTGGCCGTGGCGCGAAAATCCTGCCCCGCGACATGGAACGGCTGCTTGAGCTCGTCGACGATCTTGTCGGCGATCACCGTCACGTCGCCCGCCTGGGCCAGGTCGGGCAGCAGGATGGTGAACTCGTCGCCGCCTTGGCGGGCCAGCGTGTCGCCGGCCCGGACGCAACGCCGCAACGCCTGGGCCACGCTCTTGAGCAACTCGTCGCCCTCGGCGTGGCCATAGGTGTCGTTGACCAGCTTGAAGCGATCGAGGTCGACGAACATCACGCCAACCATTCTGGCGTGGCGGCGGGCCTGGGTGATGGCGAGCTCAAGGCGGTCCTTGAACAGCCGGCGGTTCGGCAACTGGGTCAGATGGTCATGGAGCGCCTGGAAACTGATGGTCTCCTCGGCGATCTTGCGTTCCGTGATGTCGCGCGCCACGCCATAGGTGCCCATGAAGTTGCCGGTCTGGCCCCCCTTGCCTTCGCCATAGATGCCCACGGCGCTGAGCATCGCCACCACGCAGCGGCTTTCGTAGGCCCGCGTCCGGCCTTCGTGCTTCGCCTTGAGCTTGACCTCGACGTTGGCGGAGGCGCGATTGTCGCTGCGACGCTCGTTGAAGACGAAACGAACCAGTTCGCGATCGTCGTCGAAAACCACGGTGGAGTAATGCTTGCCGATCACTTCGTCACGCGAATAGCCGAGCATCGACTCGAAGCGGTTATTGACGAACAGGAAGCGGCCCTGGTCGTCGAGCGTGTAGATCAGGTCGGGCGAGTTCTCCACCAGGAAACGATGCAGGCGCTCCGACTGTTCGAGGCGGGCCATCATCAGCGCGTGGCGATGCTCGAGGTGACGCCGGTGCAGCGCATTGTCGACCTTGTGCTTGATGTGGGCCATGTCGCCTGGCTTGCGCACGAAATCGACGGCGCCGTAGCGCAACGCCTGAATGGCGGAATCGATGCTGTCGTCGCCGCTGACCATGATCACGCTGGTTGGAATGTGGTTGCCGCTGATCCACTTGAGAATGTCGAGGCCCGAAATGTCCGGCAGGTTGATGTCGAGCAAGGCAATGGCGATACCGCGCTTTTCGAGGATGGCCAACGCCGCGGTACCGGAAGCGCACTGCGTGATCTCGCGTCCGTCGCCCTCGATCAGCATGGCCAGGCTGGCACGCATGCGCGGCTCGTCATCGACGATCAGTATCCTGTCGATGGGCAGATCCGCTTCCTGCATCGGCTTGAAGTTGGACATGGCGAAGCCGCTCATGGTGCACTCCTTTCGGACTTCGGCAGCAGGATGACGAACGTGGTGCCCTGGCCAGCCCGGCTCTGGAAGGTAATCTGGCCGTCAAGCCCCTTCACCAGTGCCGCGACAATGGACAGGCCCATGCCGGCGTGACCCGGCCGACGCCCGGGATCCAGTGGCTGGAAGATATTCTGGATGACCTCCGTCGGCAATCCCGGACCCGTGTCGGCAAGTCGGATCTCCACGTAGTCGCGGCCACCCTGCCGAAGACCGTTGGCGGTGGACACCACCAGGCGGCCGCCGGACGGCACGGCCTCGGAGGCGTTCTTCCAAAGATTGAGCAGGATCTGCTTGATCTGGTCGCGGCTGCCGGGAATCGCCGGAAGCTGCTCGTTCAGGATCAGGTCGAGCGTGATCCCGCGAGTCGTGAACAGCGACTCGCGGTACAAGGCCGCCATGCCCTCGATGATGGCGTTCACGTCGGCCTCGCCTTCATCGTGAGCCCTGGGCGACTTTTCGCCAAGGCGGCGGATGATCTTGGCCACCCGGTCGATCTCTTCCTTGAGTATGTCCAGTTCGTGATGAACGCCGGCGCTCCGCGGCATCCGGTCGGACACGATCTTGAGATAGTTCGTGATGATCGACAACGGGTTGCCCGCCTCGTGGGCCACCTGCCGCGCCCGCTGCTCGAAGCGGCTGGTCAGTTCCTCCTCCTGTTGCCGCTCGCGATCCCGCATGCCGCGGCACTGCTCCAGGCTGCTGGCCGCCAGCCGGGCGAAACTGGCCATCCAGGCCAAGTGCTTTTCGCACCGGACGAACTGCGCCTCGCTGATGCCGAAGGCCATCACGCCGACTGCGCGGTTCCCGGCCATCATGGGCAGATAAAGCACGCCGGGGCTGCCGAGCGCGCGCGCAACCTGGAAGTCGGACAACGAGGCGTCCGCCGCCGGGCTGGCATTGAACGTGGCGCGGGCCTCCCCGCCGAGCGCGACCGTGGCGGCGAGACTGCGCCTGGCCGCCAACGGCAACGCAAGGGCCGCCAGCAAGGGCTGTCCGCCGATGTCGACGCCCGCCAGCATCGTTCCCTCGTCCCGCGCCAGCAGAAATCCCGGGTAACCCAGCCCGAACAGAATTCTCGCCGCTTCCCGCACCGCCTGAAGCACTTCCGTATCGTCACGAATTTCTGAAAGGCTGTGGCGAAGCGGCGCCATCACCGCCATGTCGCGCACCACCGTCTCGATCCGCTCATTGGCTGCGCGATGTTCGGGCGGGCCGGCGGTTTCGAAGGGAAGGCGCGAGAAATGCGGCAGAGTCCCGGCCGCGGTTGCGACGTCGATGCCCAAACCCGCCGCCAGTTCGCCAACACGGGCGCTGGCCCGGTCGCGCAGCTCGACCAAACGCCCCGCCGTCAGGCCAAGCATGGTTTCCGCTGCCCCGTGTTCGAACCTGGTCGCGGCCGCTCCCACGGCATCCAAAGGCCAACCGACAGCGGTGTGGGCCGTCCAGACCATCCGGCTCAGGGTATCCGCCGCCACGATCTCGGTCGGCTGGCAGTGATGAAACAGCACGGCATCCGCGATGAAGGAGGGCAAGCGCCACTGGTCGATCAACCAAGCGCCCACGGCGGCATGATCGGTACCGAGTTCCGGCCGCTCCAGGGTCAATAGCGCCTCTTCATCGCGACTCCAGGCCAGCAGCGCGCCGTAACGCCCGTTCAGCCCGCCCAGGAGCAGCAGTTGACCGACGTCATGCAGCAAGCCGGCGAGATAGGCTTCCTCGCCATCTTCCCGTCCAAGTTCGATGGCAATGGCGCGAGCCAGTTCGGCGACATTCAGGGAATGGATCCAATATCCGGTCAAGTCGAGGCTGCGTTCCCCGTCGGAGCGATCGAACACGCCGCGTATCGCCAGGCAGGCCATCATGGTCCGCACCATGCGCGGCCCCAATGCGCCGACACAGCGATCGACAGTTTTCAGCTCGCCTTCGGGCGCCCGGAACGAGCGATTGGCGGCAACCAGGACATGGACACTGAGCGCCGGGTCCAGCCGGATGACCTCGGCCAACTCTGCCGACGACACCGACTCGCTGCCCGAGAGATCCAGCAGGCGCGACAACACCTGCGGCATCGAAGGCAGGTCAAAACGTCCTATGGCGTCGGCAATCGACTCCGGAACCGGCTGCAATATCCCTCCCAACGGCTTTCCACGGTACTTTCGAGGCTCGGTTGAATCTATCGCATCAAAACTGGACCAATCCTACCGAAAAGGCACCAAATCCAGCCCAATCCTCTCTTATATTCTTGCGGCGCTGCTGCGACAACTTCGCCCGCCCAAGACAAAGCACGGACAATGCCAGGCAAAAGATAGCATTGCCTAACAACCACTTAGCGTTACCATGTGACAGCCGTGGGGGAAAAACTGTAAGAAATCCCAACAAAATGACCCGGAAAGCCGTTATCGACCGGAAACAGGAAATTGACTGCAAGGACGCTTCGGGTCCGACCTGACTCGCGTTACCAGGCAACCTCGTCAATCGACTGCATCGTTCAGGTATGCGCGATGCTGTTTGGCCGCGTCCATGACATGGCCGGCCCACCACAGGGTGAGAAATCTCTGAAGTTCGAGCTTGTCGAAGTTGTCAGTCGTGACGATCTCGGCGGCAAGATACTCGTACTCGTCACATTCGTGACGGTAGCTCTCGATATCCGGAAAGTCGCGGTCGGCAAGCAGCGATGTTTCAGTCGCGAAATGCGTCCGCGCAAGCGCCATCAGCTGATCGAAGGCGTACCGGAATTCCGCATCGCTGCCGTTGCCATGGTCGGCCGCGCAACAGTCCGCCAACGCTTCGCAATGCGCCAGTATCTGCCTGTGCTGGTCGTCGATGACGTCGTTGCCGACGCTGAAATTTCGATCCCATGGCACGCGGTTCGGCATCGGCTGTCCCTGATCCGGTCAGTAGCCGAGTGACTCGACGACGGCAACCAGGTCGGCAAAGCTGGCAGACTCGAGTTTCGCGGCCAAGGCCGCCTTGTCGAGCCCCTCGCAGTCGAACTGGGTCAGGCCCACCTCGAACGGCAGTTCGCGGATTTCGAGCGGCGACATGAAGCCGATGTTGCAGATATGGGCGATGCACCGACGCTCCGGCTCGGAAAGTTCCAAGCCATGATGACGCTGGATTTCGAGGTAGCGCTCGGCGGTACGGTTGAGCTTGCCGCTGATCTCCATCGTGTTCTTCTGGCCATCGGTGAGGATGGCCAGCGGCGGTCCGAAAAAGACCGGCGTCTTGCCCACATTGCGCGTCTTGTCTTCGCGCGTGAACGCCGGGGCGACCCAAGTGGGGTCGCCCCTGATTCCGCTCGGCTTGTCATTCGAATCCGTCATCAGTGCGGAATCGGATGCAGCTTCTCGTGCCTGGCGTCCTTCATGCCCTTGGGCAGCTGGGGCGGAGGCTCGGGCTGCAACTGCACGAATCCACGGTTGCGCTGGCCATCCTGCACGTTGTGCGGGTTGTGGCATTCGGTGCAGGTGAACCAGCGCTTCTTGCCATTGCTGGTGAACTCGCCGATGCGCTTGCCGTGGATGCCGTCGCGCCAGTCGCGCAACTTGTCGCCGTGGCACTTGCCGCAGAGCAGTTGCGGCTGGTCGAAGCTGATCGGCTCACCATAATGATCGACCAGCATGTTGCGCTTGGTCGTATGGTGGCAATCGAGGCACCAGATGCGGCCGCGGCCGTGCTGGAAGTCCTTGAGATCGGCCACCAGGCCTTCCATGGTCGGAATCGGCGTGGGCTTCTTGTCCTTCGGCAGGGTCGGCGGCGAAAACTGGGCGCCGACGCCGTTGTGGCAGGCGGTGGCGCACATCGGCAGGATCGCCAGCTTTTCCGAGCGCGGCTTGATGAGCGCATGCCCTTCCGGGATCTTGTCGAGCAGCGGCACCTTGCCCATCGGCACGGTGCCGTCGAACGGGTCGCCGTACCAGAGCGCCGCGCCCGTGGTGGGCGAGCACTTGACGTTCGGCCAGCCCGGTTTGAGTTCACGCTGGGTGATCTCGGAGGCGCCCTTGCGGCTCTCGAAGCAAACAACTTCCTTGGCGTCGGCTTTGGCCGGATCCTGGGCAGGCACGGGGGCAGCCACGCAGCAGAGGGCGAAAATCATCGTGCGGAATGCATTTTTTTTCATGATCGTCATCTCACTTCGCCGCGCCGTACTTGATCTCGCCCAGCAGGATGCCGATGGCGCCCTTGAGCAGGATGGTCAGGATGAAGAAGCCGAAGGCCCAGATGCCGAGGGTCATCAGGACTTCGACGAAGCTCGGGTAGTACTCGGTCACTTCGCCGATCGGGGAGGGAATGAAGCCGGGGACGATCAGGCCCATGCCCTTTTCGATCCAGATGCCGGCGAACGCCATGGCGCAGGGGATCGGCAGCAGCTTCATGTCGTTGCGGAAGCGCGGGATCAGGAACAGGATGAAGGCGCCGACCATCAGCACCACCGCGCTCCAGAACCAGGGCACCAGCCCGGTGAGGCCGTGCAGGCCGAACATCAGGTAGTACAGGCCGTTGGCGTGCTCGGTGCGGGCATACAGTTCGACCACGACTTCCGACAGGGTCAGGAATATCGCGATGCCCAGGCACCACGTGACGATGGTGGCCAGCAGCTTGATCGCGCTGTCATCGACCCAGAACTTCGTGTTGTTGCGAACGATCATGAAGATCAGGATGATCAGCGCCGGACCGGCGGCGAAGGCCGTCGTGATGAAGCGGATCGGCATCATGCTGTGGAACCACATCGGACGCGCCGGCATGGTCGCGATCAGGAAGGCCGTGACGGTATGGATCGACAGCGCCCAGACGATCGCGACCCACACCAGCGGCATGAACCATTTCTTGTTGATCGGGTTACCGGTGTACTTGCACCACAGGTAGTAGAAGCCGCAGACGAAGTTGAGGATCAGGTAGCCGTTGAGCACCATCACGTCCCAGCCCAGCATCGACGAGAAGCTGTAGATGCCGCGCGGCGGAATCATGTGCCACAGGCGGTCGGGCCGGCCCATGTGGGCGAAGACGAACATCATCACCATGATCACGGCGGTGATCGCCAGCATCTCGCCCAGCACGGCTACCTTGTGCATGCCCTCATGGTGATAGGCGTAGGCCGGAAAGACGATGGTCACCGCCCCGGCGGCGACGCCGACGAGGAAGACCAGGTTGGCGAAGTAGAGGCCGTCGTGGATCTGGCTGGTCATGCCGGTGACGATCAGGCCGTCGGTGTTCTGCAGGTAGAACACGTACATCATGCCGACGATGAGCACCCCGAGGGCGCCCATCCAGGCGTAGAACTTGGTGCCGCCCTTGAGGACGTAGCCCACATAGTCGGCAGCGAAACGGGTCAGTTGTTGCACGGCTCGCTCCTCAATCGTAGAAGTAGAAGAATTTCGGGAAGGTGTTGAGCTCGGCCTTGAGGCGGAAGACGTTCTTCCGCTCGAGGACCTTGCTCACTTCGCTTTCCGGATCGAGCAGGTTGCCGAACTTGCGCGCGCCGACCGGGCAGACCTCGACGCAGGCCGGGTAGCGGTCGTGGCGGGTGCGCTGCAGGCACCAGTGGCACTTCTCGACGACGCCGCGCATGCGCGGCCGGTTGCCCAGGTAGTGCGTCACCGGGTTCATTTCTTCCTTCGGCAGCACCGGGCTGGTGAGGTTGATGCGGCGCGCCCAGTAGGGGCAGGCGCCCATGCACATGCGGCAGCCGATGCACCAGTTGTAGTCGATCACCACCGGGCCGTCGGCCTCGCGGTAGGTCGTGCGCACCGGGCAGACCTTGACGCAGGGCGGCTTCTCGCACTGCATGCAGGCGATCGGCATGTAGGTGGCGTCCTGTTCCGGAACCTTTTCGGGGTTGTAGTGGTACTGGCCCTCGAGCACCTGGCCGGCCGGCGTGTAGGCGTTGCCGCCGACCTGGATGCCGAGCCCCTCGGGGTAGCCGTGGTCCATCTTGCCCTGCTCGAACTTGCCGCGCTCCATGCGCAGCACCTGGATCCACTCGATCTTCTCGCCCG
>CAZRRI010000042.1:0-17727 GCA_964602565.1 uncultured Rhodocyclaceae bacterium
TCGACCAGCGTGCCGACCGGATAGATGCCGATGAACTGGACGAATTCATCGACCACCGAGGCGGTGAAGTGACGGTCGCGCATGGTGTTGATCTGGTCGATGATCCACTGGCTCTTGCGCGCCGGGCGAAACGAGCGGGGATACAGCATGGCGCAGTAGCTGTCGGTGAGACCAGCCATTTCGCCCGCCAGGCCGACCGCCTTGCCATGCAGTCGCGCGGGATAGCCGCTGCCATCGACACGCTCGTGATGCTTGAGGATGATGTCGCGCACGGCGGGCTCGAAGCTGGCGAAGTCGCCGCCCAGGATCTCGCGGCCAAGCCGCACGTGCTCGCGCATGCGGTCGCGCTCGGCGGGCGTCAGGCCGCTGGTCTTGTGCAGAAGTTCGGCCGGCAAGCGGATGAAGCCGATGTCCTTGAGCAGGCTGCCGATACCCATGGCATGCAGTTCGTCGGGCGGCAGGCCGAGATAGCGGCCGAAGGCCATCAAGTGTATCGAGGTGCTGAGGGTATGGTCGTAGGTCTCGTTGTCGGTGCGCTTGAGCTTGGACAGCCATACCAGCGCGTCGGCGTTGCGCACCACGCACTCGACCAGGCCGTCGACGGTGCGCCCGACATGTTCGACGTCGGGCGCCATGCCGGCCGCCACCTGCGTGTTGATGTCGCGCAGCAGGTCCTGCGTTCCCTGATAGGCGATTCTTGCCGCCGGCAATTCGTCCTCGATGGGGACGTCGTCGACGTATTGAACGGTGGCGAACTGGTGTCCGCCGAGGTCACGCGCCGCGGCTTCCTGCAGCGGGGGCAGCTTCAGCTTGCGCTTGCCGCGATACAGGGCCTGTTCAGGGCCGACGTTAACCGGTGGGTGGTGCGGCGGCAGAGTCTCGCCCACCGGCTCCGCGCGGTATTCGACGCCAACCGAACGGGTTCGATCGACCATCACGTAGCGACAAACCTCGCGCAGTTGGGTCAGCTGTTCGTCGTCCTCGATCAGGAAGCCCTGGATCAGGAAGGGTGATTCCAGCCACGGGCGATCCAGCTTCGCGACGAACATGCCCTTGCGCAGGTCGGGCGACGCCACCATGTGGAGCATGCGAAACTCTCCGAAACGGGGTAGACCGGGCAGTATAGCCCTGGGGCCGGCTGGTGACGGTCAGTCGTATCGTGCCGTCCGCCGGCGTCATGGCATCATCGGGTGTTGGAGGGTTCCCCGCCGGCATCCGGATGCAATGGGCAGGCGCAGAACAGGTTGCGGTCGCCGTAGACGTCGTCGATGCGATTCACGAAGGGCCAGAACTTGTTCTCGGCCACCCAGGGCAGCGGGAAGGCGGCCTGCTGGCGGGTGTAGGGCCGGTCCCAGTCGCCGATCATGTCGGCCTCGGTGTGCGGCGCGTTCTTGAGCGGGTTGTCGTCGGCCGGCCATTCGCCGCGCTCGATGCGGCGGATTTCCTCGCGGATCGAGATCATGGCCTCGATGAAGCGGTCGAGTTCGGCTTTCGACTCCGATTCGGTCGGCTCGACCATCAGCGTGCCGGCGACCGGGAAGCTGACCGTCGGCGCGTGGAAGCCGTAGTCCATCAACCGCTTGGCGATGTCGATCTCGGCGATGCCCGCGTTTCCTCCCGTCGCCGCCTTGATGGCGCGGATGTCGAGGATGCACTCGTGGGCGACGCGACCGTGGCTGCCGGTGTAGAGCACGGGGTAGTGCTCGTTGAGGCGCGCCGCGACGTAGTTGGCGTTGAGGATGGCGGTCTTCGTGGCAAGCGTCAGCCCCTCGCCGCCGAGCAGGGTGATGTACATCCACGAGATCGGCAGGATGGCCGCCGAGCCGTAAGGCGCGGCCGAGACCGCGCCCGTGCCGCCGGTCGTGACATGTCCCGGCGCATGGGGTGCCAAATGCGCCGCCAGGCCGATCGGGCCCATGCCGGGGCCGCCGCCGCCGTGGGGGATGGCGAAGGTCTTGTGCAGATTCATGTGCGAGACGTCGGCGCCGATGGCCGCGGGCGAGGTGAGGCCGACCTGGGCGTTGAGGTTGGCGCCGTCCATGTAGACCTGGCCGCCGTGGGCGTGGATGGTGGCGCAGATGTCCTTGACCGCCTCCTCGAACACGCCGTGCGTCGAGGGGTAGGTAATCATCAGGCAGGACAGATTGGCGGCGTGTTCCGCCGCCTTGGCCTTGAGGTCGGCGACGTCGATGTTGCCGCTCTCGTCGCAATCGACCACCACCACTTGCAGGCCGCACATCTGGGCCGTGGCCGGATTGGTGCCGTGGGCGGACTTCGGGATCAGGCAGACGTCGCGGTGGCCCTGACCCCGAGCCGCCTGGTAGCGGCGGATGGTGACGAGGCCCGCGTATTCGCCCTGGGCGCCCGAGTTCGGCTGCATGCAGATCGCCGGAAAGCCGGTCACGGCCTTGAGATATTCCGTCAGCGAGGCGATCAGTTCCAGGCTGCCCCTGGTCTGTTCCACGGGCGCGAAGGGGTGCAGGTCGGCGAATTCCGGCCAGGTGATGGGGATCATCTCGGCCGTGGCGTTGAGCTTCATGGTGCACGAACCAAGCGAAATCATCGCGTGGTCCATGGCCAGGTCGCGGTTCTGCAACTTCTTCAGGTAGCGCAGCATCTCGTGTTCGGTATGGTGCGAATTGAACACGGGATGGGACAGGATCGGGTCGCCGCGCAGGAGGTCCGCGATTGGAGAACCGACTTTAGCTTTGTCGTCCAGCACATTGATATCAAACGACTGTCCTGTCAGCCCATTGAGCAGCGCCGCCACGTCCTCGCGGGTCGTCTTCTCGTTGAGAGCGATGGCGCGCACGGCGTCCGAAACCTTGCGCAGGTTGTAGCCGGGCACGCCCCCGGCCGTCTCGACGCGGAGGGTGTCGAACCACTTTTCGGTCAGCACCTTCACGCCGGCGGCCTTCAGGCCCTCGGCGAGAATCGTGGTCAGGCGGTGGATGCGGCCGGCGATCGTCCGCAATCCTTCGGGACCGTGATAGACGGCGTACATGCCGGCCATGTTGGCCAGCAGCACCTGCGAGGTGCAGATGTTGGAGTTGGCCTTCTCGCGGCGGATGTGCTGTTCGCGGGTCTGGAGGGCCATGCGCAGGGCCGGCTTGCCGCGCGCATCGACCGACACGCCGATGATGCGGCCGGGCACGGAGCGCTTGTGCTCGTCCTTGCAGGCGAAGAAGGCGGCGTGCGGGCCGCCGAAACCCATCGGTACGCCGAAGCGCTGGCTGGAGCCGAGGGCGATGTCGGCGCCCATGGCGCCGGGCGACTTGAGCAGCACCAGCGCCATCAGGTCGGTGGCGACCGCCACGGCGGGTGGCGTGGCGCCACCACTGACTTTCACGGCCGCGATGATGTCGGTCAGGTCGTTGCATTCGCCGCGATCGTTCGGGTACTGAAGCAGGGCGCCGAAAACTTCCTGCCTTGCCGCATCCCGCGCGGGGCCAAAGACCAGTTCGTAGCCGAAGAAGCCGGCGCGGGTTTTCACGACGTCGATGGTCTGCGGGAAGCAGTCCTCGTCGACGAAGAAGACGTTCGACGTCGATTTGGAAATGCGCCGCGCCATGGTCATGGCCTCGGCCGCCGCCGTCGCCTCGTCGAGCAGGGAGGCGTTGGCCAGTTCCATGCCGGTCAGGTCGATGACCATCTGCTGGTAATTGAGCAGCGCCTCCAGCCGGCCCTGGGCGATTTCGGCCTGGTAGGGCGTGTAGGCGGTGTACCAGCCGGGGTTCTCCAGCACGTTGCGCAGGATCACGTTCGGCAGCAGAGTGTCGTGATAACCCATGCCGATCAACGATTTGGCGATCATGTTCCCGCCGGCGACCGCTTTGAGTTTCGCCAGCGCCTCGTGTTCGCGCATCGGGCCGGCCAGCTTGAGCGGTTCGGGCAGGCGGATCGAGGCCGGCACGGTTTCGGCGATCAACTGGTCGAGGCTGCCGGCCTTGACGGCGGCCAGCATGGCGGCGGTGTCGGCGAAGTCCTGGCCAAGGTGACGGCCGATGAACTCGTCGTGCTGTTCGAGAGCGGCAAGAGGCGGGGTGGTCATTACTCTGCCGCAACCTTTTCGTAGGCGGCGGCGTCCAGCAGGGCGCCGATCTCGGTGGCCAGTTTGGCGGAATCGGCCGGCTTCAGCTTGAACAGCCAGGCCGCGTAGGCATCCTGATTGACCGATTCCGGGGCATCGATGGCGGCGTCGTTGCGCGCGACGATCTCGCCGGAAACCGGGGCATAGATGTCGGAAGCGGCCTTGACCGACTCGACCACCGCGCATTCCTCGCCGGCCTTGACCGTGCGGCCGGCTTCCGGCAGTTCGAGGAAGACAATGTCGCCCAGGGCTTCCTGGGCGTGGTCGGTGATGCCGACGGTGACGGTGCCGTCGGCTTCCTGACGGACCCACTCGTGGGACTTGGCGTACTTGAGGTCGCTGGGGATGCTCATTTCAATTCTCCTGGATCAATGCTTTGCCGTGACGGACGAAACTGGGTTTGACGACGCGGGCCTTGAGCGGCTTGTCGCGGACGATGACTTCGACTTCATCGCCGATATCGACGCCCAACGGGACACGGGCGAGGGCGATGGAACGCTGCAATGTTGGCGAGAAACTACCTGAAGTTGTTTCTCCATTACCTTGTTTAGTAACGACCTGTTGATGCGAGCGCAAGACGCCCCGGTCTTTCAGCAGCAGGCCGACAAATTGCCGTTCGGGGGGGCGTGTCGCCACGGCTGACTTCCCGATGAAGTCGCGGCCGGCGTCCTTGAGATCCAGCGTCCAGGTCAGGCCTGACTCGGTCGGCAGGGTGGTTTCGTCCATGTCCGAGCCGTAGAGGTTCATGCCGGCTTCCAGGCGCAGGGTGTCGCGGGCGCCCAGGCCGATCGGGGCAACCCCGGCGGCGAGCAGTTTCTTCCAGGCCCCGGGAGCGGCGGCGGCGGGCAGGGTGATCTCGAAGCCGTCTTCGCCCGTGTAGCCGGTTCGGGCGATCAGCCAGTCGTTGAATTCGGCGGCCTGGAAGGCGATCAGGTTTTCGCTGGCCGCCCTGGCCTCGGGGAACGCCGCCCAGAACTTCGCGCGCGCATTCGGGCCCTGGATGGCGATCATGGCCAGTTCCGGCCGGCCGGCGATCGAGACGTTGAATCCCTCCGCCTGCTTGAGCATCCAGGCCAGATCCTTGTCGGCCGTGCCGGCATTGACGACGATCCGGTACCGGGTCGGCGAGAAGAAATAGACGATCAGGTCGTCGATCACGCCGCCTTCGGGGTTGAGCATGCAGGAATAGAGCGCCTTGCCCGGCAGGGTCAGCTTGGCGACGTCGTTGGCGACCAGTTTGCGCAACCAGGCATGGGCGTCGCAACCGGCGACATCGACCGCCCGCATGTGGGAGACGTCGAACATGCCGGCGTCCCGGCGGACGGTGTGGTGCTCTTCGAGCTGGGAGCCGTAGTGGATGGGCATGTCCCAGCCGGCGAAATCGACCATCTTGGCGCCGGCGGCGACGTGGGCGTCGTAAATTGGCGTTCGTTTTCCCATTATTCAATGACTTGAAAGTCATTCCTCATGTGGTTTCACGAAAAACAAAAAGGGCGAAGACCTTGCGATCTTCGCCCATCTGTCCTTGCACCTGAGAGATTTTCCCCATCGGTGGACCGCATCGGCACACTGCGCCGCCGGCCGCTCTCCAGATTTGTCCTGCGTCGTCGGCCCTTTTGCCTGAGCGGTTCCGGGCGGTTGCGCCTTCGGCGGCAGTGGGGATCTCCGACTGCTCTCTCCCGACGATGGGCGGGATTATGCCGACGCCGGGCGGGAGCGACAAGGGTGTTTGATAAAATCCCCGGATGAAAGCGCTCAATGCCGATTTGCATTGCCATTCGACGGTCTCCGACGGCCTCCTGGCCCCGGCGGAGCTGGTCCGGCGCGCGCACGGCAACGGTGTCGATGTGCTGGCGCTGACCGACCACGACGAGCTTGGCGGACTCGAAACCGCCGCCGCGACGGCCGGCGAACTCGGGATGCGACTCATCAATGGCGTCGAGATTTCGGTTTCCTGGGCCGAGGACCAGACCGTCCATATCATCGGCCTGGGCGTGGACCGGCAGTTCGCCCCTCTGGTGCAGGGGCTGGCGAGCGTGCGCGGCGGCCGTGACGCGCGCGCTCGCCGCATCGCGGCGGAACTGGACAAGGTGGCCATCCACGGCGCCTACGAAGGCGCGCTCAAATACGTCGGCAACCCGGCGCTGATCTCACGCTCCCACTTCGCGCGCTACATCGTCGAGCTGGGCCACGCGAAGGACGTGAAGGGCGTGTTCGACTGGTGGCTGGCGAAAGGCAAGCCGGGCCATGTCAAGCATGCCTGGGCGACGATGGAGGATGCCATGGGCTGGATACACGGTGCCGGCGGCATCGCGGTGGTCGCGCATCCCGGCCGATACCGGCTCTCGCGCGCCGAACTGGCGAGGATGCTCGCCATGTTCAAGGACCTGGGCGGCATCGGCATCGAGGTGGTTTCCGGTTCGCACAACGAGGAACATATCCGCGACCACGCCCATCTGGCACGCCGCCACGGATTCCTCGCGTCGCGCGGCTCGGACTTTCACGGCCCGGGCGAAAGCTGGATCGATCTCGGTCGCATGCCGCATCTGCCGGACGACCTCACGCCGGTCTGGACGAGGTTGCACTGATGGCGGAATGTCTGCTGATCCATCACGAGGACCCCCAGCCGCGACTGATTCGGCGCGCCGCCGACATCATCCGCGCCGGCGGCCTGGCGGCGTTTCCCACCGATTCCGCCTACGCCCTGGGCGGCCACCTGGGCGACGCGGGGCTGCTCGACCGCATCCGCCGTATCCGCGGCGTCGATGAGCGGCACCATTTCACGCTGATGTGCCGGGATCTGTCCGAAATCGCCACCTACGCGAAGGTCGATAACGCCCAGTACCGCCTGCTCAAGGCCAACACGCCGGGCAGCTACACCTTCATTCTCGAAGGCAGCAAGGAATTGCCGCGCCGCGTGCTGCATCCCAGGCGCAAAACCATCGGATTGCGCATTCCCGACCATCCGGTGGCGCTGGCGCTGCTCGCCGAACTCGACGAACCCATATTGAGCTCGACGCTGCTGCTTCCGGGCGAGGAAGATCCGCCCAGCAGCGCCCAGGCCATCGATGAACGCATCGGCCGCCAGCTCGACCTGATCATCGATGGCGGCGCCGCCGACGAGCACCGGGCGGAGGCGACGACGGTGGTCAATCTGGCCGGCGGCGCTCCCGAGATCGTCCGCGTCGGTCGCGGCTCACTGACACCGTTCGGCTTCGAATAGCCGGCTGTTAGAATCCGTCGCGCCCATGAATGCCATCCAGACGCTGGCGATTTCGGCACTGCCGATCATTTTCGCCATCACCCTCCACGAAGCAGCCCACGGTTATGCCGCCCGCCATTTCGGCGACCTGACGGCCTACCGGGCCGGGCGCATCAGCCTGAATCCGCTGCGGCACGTCGATCCGGTCGGCACCGTGATCGTCCCGGCCGTGATCCTGTTGCTCAGCGCCGGCAATTTCCTGTTCGGCTGGGCCAAGCCGGTGCCGGTCGATTTCGGCCGCCTGCGCAATCCCAAGCGGGACATGTTCTGGGTGGCCGCCGCCGGCCCCGGGGTCAATCTGCTGATGGCCATCGGCTGGGGCCTGGTGCTGAAGGCGGGAATCGACATGCCACCGCATGCCTACAGCCACGCGATGGCCGAGATGGGACGCGTCGGCGTGAACATCAACGCGGTGCTGATGCTGCTGAACCTGCTGCCCTTGCCGCCGCTCGATGGCGGCCGCATCGCCGTCAGCCTGCTGCCGCACCGCCTGGCGGCGGAATTCGCGCGCCTCGAACCTTATGGCCTGTTCATCCTGCTGGCGCTGCTGTTCACCGGTATCCTCGAAACCATCCTCGGGCCGCTGCTCGGCCTGTTTCTGATGCTCATCAAATCACTGCTGGGTCTTTGACATGTACGCGGAAAGAGTTCTATCGGGCATGCGGCCGACCGGCCGGCTCCATCTCGGCCACTACCATGGCGTGCTGGCCAACTGGGTGAGGCTCCAGCACGAATATCCCTGCCTGTTCTTCGTCGCCGACTGGCACGCGCTGACCACCGCCTACGACGAGCCCGGCACCATCGCCCAGAACACCTGGGACATGGTGGTCGACTGGCTGGCGGCCGGGGTCGATCCTTCGCAGGCGACCTTGTTCATCCAGTCGCGCATTCCGGAGCATGCCGAACTGCATCTCCTGATGTCGATGATGACGCCGCTGGGCTGGCTCGAACGCGTGCCGACCTACAAGGATCAGCAGGAGAAAATGACGCACAAGGATCTGACGACCTACGGCTTCCTCGGTTACCCGCTGCTCCAGGCCGCCGATATCCTCATCTATCGCGCCGACAAGGTGCCGGTGGGGGAGGATCAGGTGCCGCACATCGAGTTCACGCGCGAGATCGCCCGCCGCTTCAACCATCTCTACGGCCGTGAGCCCGGCTTCGAGGACAAGGCGCGCGAGTCGGTCAAGAAGCTGGGGAGCAAGCGCGCCAAGCTCTACGAGGAATTGCGCACCCGCTACCAGGAACGGGGCGAGCAGGAAGCCCTCGAACAGGGGCATGTGCTGCTCAACGAGACCCAGAACCTCTCGCTCGGCGACAAGGAACGCCTGTTCGGCTATCTGGAAGGCGGTGGCAAGATGATTCTGGTCGAGCCCGGCGCCTTGCTCACCGAGGCATCGCGCATGCCCGGCCTCGACGGCCAGAAGATGTCCAAGTCCTATGGCAACACCATCACCCTGCGCGAGGACGAGGAGTCGATTCGCAAGAAGATTCGCACCATGCAGACCGACCCGCGCCGGGTCAGGCGCACCGATCCGGGCAATCCCGAACAATGCCCGGTCTGGGAGTTTCATCAGATCTACTCGAACGACGAGGTGAAGGCCTGGGTGCGGCAGGGCTGCACGTCGGCCGGGATCGGCTGCCTCGAATGCAAGCAGCCGGTCATCGACGCCGTGCTGAAGGAACAGGAGCCGATGCGCGAACGCGCCCGCATGTACGAGGAAGACCCGCAACTGGTGCGCAACATCATCGCCGACGGCTGCGAGAAGGCCCGCAAGCTGACGCAGGAAACCATGCGCGACGTGCGGGAAGCCATCGGCGTGGACTATTCATGATCGATGCCACCCCCGCGGTTCCGGCCGATGCGGAGCCGCATTTCCCCAAGGTGTATGGCGAAACGCTGCGCTCCTTGCCGCGGGATCTGTACATCCCCCCGGATGCGCTGGAAGTCTATCTCGACGCCTTCGAGGGGCCGCTCGACCTGCTGCTCTATCTGATCCGTAAGGCCAATGTGAATATTCTGGACGTGCCGATGGCGCCGCTGACCCGCCAGTACCTGGAGTACGTCGAGGCCATGCGCAAGCGGAACCTGGAACTGGCGGCGGAATATCTCCTGATGGCCGCCATGCTGCTCGAGATCAAGTCGCGCATGCTGCTTCCGCGTCCCGCCAAGGCTGACTCTGGCGAACCCGAGGATCCGCGCGCCGAACTGGTTCGCCGGCTGCTGGAATACGAGCGCATGAAGCTGGCGGCGGCCCGGATCGATGCGCTGCCCCAGGCCAACCGCGACTATCAGTGGGTGAGCGTCTGGATCAGCGACGAGGTGGCGGAGCGGCTTCCCGACGTGTCGCTGCACGACCTGCAAGTCGCCTGGCTGGCGCTCATGAAGCAGGCGAAGATGAAGGCCCACCACAAGGTCCGGCGCGAGGAGCTTTCGGTGCGCGAATACATGGGCAGCATACTGAGGACCTTGCGAGGGCGGGGCTACGTGGTGTTCGAGGATCTGTTCGAGGTTGCCTCCGGTCATTCGACCATCGCCAGCCTGGTGGTAAGCTTCCTAGCGGTTCTCGAACTGGCCCGCGAAAAGCTGATAGAAATCACCCAGAGCGAAGCCCTGGCGCCCATTTACGTGAAGTGCCGTGATGTCGACGATCTCGCTGTACAAGCCTGAGGATTTCAAGATCGTGCTCGAGACGGCCCTGCTGGCCGCCAGCGAGCCGATGCCGCTGGCCGAGCTCAAGAAGCTGTTCGACCATGAGTTCGACGACGATACCTGGCGCACGCTGCTCGACGACCTGCGTCGCGACTGGTCGGGCCGGGGCATCGAACTGGCCCAGCTGGCCACCGGCTGGCGTTTTCAGACCCGCCCGGAATACCAGGCCTTCCTCGACCGGCTGAAGAACGAGAAGCCGCCGCGCTATTCGCGGGCGGTGATGGAAACGCTGGCCATCATCGCCTACCGGCAGCCGGTCAGCCGCGGCGACATCGAGGACATCCGCGGCGTCGCCGTCTCGACCAACGTGTTGAAGACGCTGGAGGCGCGTGGATGGGTCGACGTCGTCGGCCATCGCGATGCCCCGGGGCGTCCGGCACTCTACGCGACCACCAGGAAATTCCTCGACGACTTGAGTCTGCGCAGCCTGTCCGAATTGCCGCCGCTGACAGAAATTGAACGGGTGATGAATCTTGCCGAACAAGCCTATGAAACCAGCAAGGCCGAGAACGGCGCAACGGAAGCAGAGTCCGTTGCGTCCGCCGAGCAAGCCTGAAGGCAACTCCCGCCGCGCGCGGGGCGAGGCGCGGCTGGCGGCGCGCCCGGTCGAGCCGGTGCAGACCGTCAAGTTGCAAAAGGCGCTCGCCGACGCCGGCCACGGCGCCCGGCGCGAAATCGAGGAATGGATCGCGGCCGGGCGGATCACCGTCAATGGCGAAACCGCCCACGTCGGCCAGCGTGTCGCTCCGGGCGACAAGGTCCGGGTCAATGGCCGGCTGGTGCAGATGAAAACCGGCGACACGCGGCTGCCGCGCCTGCTGCTTTATCACAAGCCCGAAGGGGAGATCGTTTCCCGCGAGGATCCCCAGGGCCGGCCGAGCGTCTTCGAAAAGCTGCCGCGCATCAACAATGGCCGCTGGATTGCCGTTGGCCGGCTCGATTTCAATTCCTGCGGACTGATGCTGTTCACCAGCAGCGGCGAACTCGCCAACCGGCTGATGCATCCCCGCTATGAGCTGGAACGCGAGTACGCCGTGCGGGTGCTGGGGGAACCGGCGGCGGAGGCGCTCGACCAGCTCAAGGCCGGAGTCCAGCTCGAGGACGGCCTGGCGCGCTTCAACAGCTTCCAGGAAGCCGGCGGGGAGGGCGCCAACCGCTGGTTCAACGTGACGCTGGCGGAAGGACGAAACCGCGAGGTGCGCCGCATGTTCGAGGCGGTCGGCCTGACCGTGAGCCGGCTCATGCGGATTCGCTATGGCCCGGTGCGCTTGCCGCCCAATCTTCGGCGCGGGTGCTGCCGCGAATTCGGCGCCGACGAGGTGCGGGCCTTCGTCAAGTCCCTGGTGACTTCGCCAAAAAGCCAGAAAAATCCGCAACCTGATTGAGCCAGCGATCGAGATGTTGTTATAATCATTCGGTTTTTCAAGAACCATTCCTGAACTGAACGCCTGAACGCGGACGGCAAGCGGGGTGGTTGATAGAAAATGGGCAGCAGTGCCCATTTTTTGTTTGTGCCGACGGGATTGCGATGAATGCAACTGATTGAATTGATTGAAAATTCTGTAAGCGGGCTCGGATACGAACTGGTCGACTTCGAAACCAGTCCGCGCGGCCGCCTGTTGCGCGTGTTCATCGACCGGTTGCCGGACGGGGGTGCCGTCACCATCGATGACTGCACGGCGGTCAGCAATCAGTTGAGTCGCCTCCTCACGGTGGAAAACGTCGATTACGATCGGCTCGAAGTGTCGTCGCCGGGGCTCGATCGTGTCCTGAGGAAGCCGGCCGACTGGCGGCGCTTCGCCGGCCAGGATGTGCAGTTCAAGCTGCGCGTGGCAATTGGCAACCAGAGGAATTTCGTCGGCAGGATCATCGGCCTCGAGGATGATTCCGCCGTGGTCGCGGTCGATGGCGAGGAGCGGAAGTTCCCGCTCGACGGCATCGACAAGGCCCGACTGGTGCCAAGGTACTGATAAATGCTGGAGGACTGAAAAGATGAGCCGTGAATTGCTGCTGTTGGTCGATGCCCTGGCAAGGGAAAAAAACGTGAACAAGGACATCGTGTTCACGGCGCTGGAGCTTGCCCTTGCCTCGGCCACCAAGAAGCGTATCCATGACGAAGCCGATGTCCGGGTCGAAATCGACCGGAATACCGGCGCCTTCGAGTCCTTCCGCCGCTGGCTGGTGCTGCCCGACGAGGAAGTCGAGATCCCGGCCCAGCACATCGGCCTGGCCGATGCCCGTGAAGATGATCCGGAAGTGCAGGTCGGCGATTACATCGAGGAAACGCTGGAACCCATCGACTTTGGCCGCATCGGCGCGCAGGCCGCGAAGCAGGTCATCCTGCAGAAGATTCGCGATGCCGAACGGGAACAGGTGCTCAACGACTTCCTTGAACGCAAGGAGCATCTGGTCACCGGAACGATCAAGCGCATGGAGAAGGGCAATGCCATCGTCGAGGCCGGGCGCATCGAGGCGCTGCTGCCGCGCGACCAGATGATCCCCAAGGAAAACCTGCGGCCCGGCGACCGCGTGCGCGCCTGGCTGAAGAAAATCGACCGCGCGGCCCGCGGCCCGCAACTGATCCTATCGCGCACGGCGCCCGAGTTCATCATGAAGCTGTTCGAACTCGAGGTTCCCGAGATCGAGGATGGCCTGCTGGAAATCAAGTCGGCGGCCCGCGATCCGGGCGTGCGCGCCAAGATCGCGGTGAAGTCCAACGACCAGCGGGTCGATCCGATCGGCACCTGCGTCGGCATGCGCGGCTCGCGCGTTACCGCGGTGACCAACGAACTGGCCGGCGAGCGGGTCGATATCGTGCTCTGGTCGCAGGATCCGGCGCAGTTCGTCATCGGCGCGCTGGCGCCCGCCGAGGTCAGCTCCATCGTCGTCGACGAGGAGAAGCACGCCATGGACGTCGTCGTCGACGAGGACAACCTGGCCATCGCCATCGGCCGCGGCGGCCAGAACGTGCGCCTGGCATCGGAGCTTACCGGCTGGACGATCAATCTGATGACGGTGGAAGAATCGCAACAGAAGCAGGAAACCGAGACTGCTTCGATCAGGCAGTTGTTCATGGAAAAGCTCGACGTGGACGAGGAGGTCGCGGACATCCTGATCCAGGAAGGTTTCTCGACCCTCGAAGAAATTGCCTATGTCCCGCTGGCCGAGATGCTGGAGATCGAGGCTTTCGACGAGGCGACGATCAACGAGTTGCGCGACCGCGCCCGCAACGTGCTGCTCACCGAGGCCATCGTCGACGAGGAGCACCTGGACAAAGTCGCCGAGGACATGCTGGAACTGGAAGGCATGGACAAGGCGCTCGCGGCGAGGCTGGCCAAGAACGGCATTTGCACGCGCGATGACCTGGCGGATCTCGCCTTCGACGAGCTGACGGAAATGGCCGGCATCGACGATGATCGCGCCAAGGACCTGATCACCAAGGCCCGCGCCCATTGGTTCGCGGAACAGCAGTAATGGGGGAGGCCTCAACATGGCACAGATGAATGTCGCCCAATTTGCCGCCGAGCTGAAGATGCCAGCGACGGCGCTTCTGGAACAGTTGGCCAAGGCCGGTGTCGGCAAGCAGACCTCGAACGACGCGTTGAGCGAACAGGACAAGGCCCGGCTACTCGACTACCTGCGCAAGGCACATGGCGAGACGGCCGCCAAGGCCAAGATCACGCTGACGCGCAAGCAGACCACGGAGATCAAGGCCACCGATGCCAGCGGCAAGGCGCGCACCGTTCAGGTCGAGGTGCGCAAAAAGCGGGTCTTCGTCAAGCGGGATACCGAAGTCGCGGTTGAAGTGCCGCCGCCGGCGCCTCGCGCCGAACCCGTGGAGACGCCGCCACCGGTGGCGGCTCCGATCCCGATCATCGACAAGAACCAGATGGCCCTGCGCGAGGCGGAAGCCAAGCGTCAGGCCGAACTCGCCGCGATCCAGGCTGCCGAACTGAAGGAGAAGCAGGAGCGGGAGGCCCGGGCCAAGGCCGAAGCGGAGGCCAGGCTGGCGCAACAGCAGGCCGAAATGGCGAAGAAAGCCGCCGCCGATCAGGCCAAGGCGGCCGACGCCGGCGTCAGCGGCACCCTGCACAAGCCGGCCGGCAAGCCCGGCGAAGAAGCCAAGAAACCTGGCGCCAAGAAGGCGCCCGGTGGTGCGTGGAAGGACGATGCGGCCAAGAGGCGCGGCATCAAGACGCGTGGCGACACGGCCGGCGGCGCGGGCGGCTGGCGCGGCGGTCCGCGCGGGCGGTCGGGCGGCCGGCATCACGAGGATGCCGCAGCCGCGCAGACGGTGGAGTTCATCGTCCGCGACGTGCATGTGCCCGAAACCGTCAGCGTCGCCGACCTTGCCCACAAGATGTCGGTCAAGGCCGCCGAGGTCATCAAGGTGCTGATGAAAATGGGCATGATGGTGACCATCAACCAGCATCTCGATCAGGAAACCGCGATGATCGTGGTCGAGGAGATGGGCCACAAGGCCATCGCCGCCAAGCTGGACGACCCCGATGCCTTCCTCGCGGAAGCCGTCGAACACAAGGACGCCGAGGCGGTGCAGCGTGCTCCCGTGGTGACCGTCATGGGCCACGTCGACCACGGCAAGACCTCCCTGCTCGACTATATCCGCCGCGCCAAGGTCGCCGCCGGCGAGGCGGGCGGCATCACGCAGCACATCGGCGCCTACCACGTCGAAACGCCGCGCGGCATGGTCACCTTCCTCGACACCCCCGGCCACGAGGCCTTCACGGCCATGCGCGCGCGCGGCGCCAAGGCGACCGACATCGTCATCCTGGTGGTCGCCGCCGACGACGGCGTCATGCCGCAGACCAAGGAAGCCATTCACCACGCCAAGGCGGCCGGGGTGCCGCTGGTGGTCGCGGTGAACAAGATCGACAAGCCGGCCGCCAACCCGGATCGCGTGCGCCAGGAACTGATCGCCGAGGGCGTCGTGCCCGAGGAGTACGGCGGCGATTCGCCTTTCGTGCCGGTTTCCGCGAAGACGGGGCAGGGCATCGACGATCTGCTCGAACAGGTATTGCTGCAGGCCGAGGTGCTGGAACTGACCGCGCCGCGCGAGGTGCCGGCCAAGGGCCTGATCATCGAGGCGCGCCTCGACAAGGGCAAGGGCCCGGTGGCGACCATCCTCGTGCAGTCCGGCACGCTCAAGCGTGGCGACGTGCTGCTCGCCGGCCAGGTGTTCGGCCGCGTGCGCGCCATGCTCGACGAAAACGGCCGGCCGATCGAGGAGGCCGGTCCGTCGATTCCGGTCGAGATCCAGGGCCTGTCCGATGTGCCGGGCGCGGGCGACGAGGCGATGGTCATCGTCGACGAGCGCAAGGCGCGCGAGATCGCCCTGTTCAGGCAAGGCAAGTTCCGCGACGTGCGCCTGGCCAAGCAGCAGGCCGCCAAGCTCGAAAACATGTTCGAGCAAATGGGCGAGGGCGAGTCGAAGCAGCTGGCGCTCATCATCAAGGCCGACGTTCAGGGTTCCCAGGAAGCACTGGTCCATGCGCTGACCAGGCTTTCCACCGGCGAAGTGAAGGTGAATGTCATCCACGCGGCGGTCGGCGGCATCACCGAATCGGACGTCAACCTCGCCGAAGCCTCGAAGGCCGTCATCATCGGCTTCAACACCCGCGCCGATGCCGGCGCGCGCAAGGCCGCGGAGAGCTTTGGCATCGATATCCGCTACTACAACATCATCTACGACGCGGTTGACGAGGTGAAGGCCGCGATGTCGGGCATGTTGTCGCCGGAAAAGAAGGAGAACGTCCTCGGCCAGGTCGAGATCCGGCAGGTCTTCCGCATCTCCAGGGTCGGCGCCGTGGCCGGCTGCATGGTGCTTTCGGGAATCGTCAGGCGCAACGCCATGGTGCGGGTGCTGCGCGACAACGTGGTCATCCACACCGGCGAGCTGGATTCGCTGAAGCGCTTCAAGGACGACGTGCGCGAGGTCAAGGAAGGCTTCGAGTGCGGTCTCAACCTGAAGAATTTCAACGACATCAAGGAAGGCGACCAACTGGAGGTCTTCGAGATCCAGGAAGTCGCGCGGACGCTGTAAGGCATGCCGAAGGAATTCTCCCGGTCCAGTCGGGTTTCGGAGCAGATCCATCGCGAACTGTCCGAGTTGATCCGGCTGGAGTTGAAGGATCCGCGGCTGGCGGCCGGCGTGAGCCTGGTCACGATCACCGATGTCGAGGTGACGCCCGATTACGCTCACGCCAAGGTCTTCTACACCTCGCTCGCCGGCGAGGACCATCGGCCGGAAATCGAGCGGGGATTGAAGCACGCGGCCGGCTTCCTGCGCCGGGAACTGGGACGGCGCATCCGCATCCACCACACTCCCGAACTCCATTTCGTCTACGACGCTTCCGTGGAACGCGGCACGCGCCTGTCGCATCTGATCGACGAGGTCGTGAAGTCGGAAAAACCGGGTGAATAAACCCCGGCGGTCGCCCCGGCGGCAGGTCGATGGCGTCCTCCTGCTCGACAAGCCGGCCGGGATCACCTCCAACGCCGCGCTGCAGAAGGCGCGCTGGCTGTTCAATGCCGCCAAGGCCGGCCACACCGGCACGCTCGACCCGATGGCCACCGGCCTGCTGCCGCTGTGCTTCGGCGAGGCGACCAAGTTCGCCGGGGAACTGCTCGATGCCGACAAGACTTACCGGGCGACGATCAAGCTGGGCGTCACCACCACCACCGCCGACGCCGAAGGGGATGTCCTCGCGGTGCGCCCGGTCGCGGTGACGGAGGAAGGGTGGCGTGCCGCCACGGCTGACTTTCGCGGCGAGATCGAGCAGCTGCCGCCCATGCACTCGGCGCTGAAGCGTGACGGCAAACCGCTCTACGAATACGCCCGCGCCGGCGTCGTGGTCGAGCGCCAAGCGCGCCGCGTCACCATCCATCGCCTCGAGACCGTATCGTTCGCCGGCGACGAGGCAACCATCGAGGTCGATTGCAGCAAGGGCACCTACATCCGCACGCTGGCCGCGGACATCGGTGAGCGGCTCGGCTGCGGCGCGCATCTGATCGCCCTGCGCCGCACGCGGATCGCCAAGCTCGAACTCGGCGGCTCGGTGACGCTGGCCGGACTCGAAGCGCTGCCGCCGGAGGAGCGGGACGCGCGGCTCGCGCCCGCGGACACCTTGCTCGGCGATCTGCCCGGCATCCGGCTCGACGAGCGGGACACCGCGAGCATGCTTCACGGCCAGGGTGTGCCGCACCCCGGCCAAGAGGGCCGATATCGGCTTTATGGCGCCGATGGGCGCTTTCTCGGCCTGGGGCAAGCCGGGGGCAATGGCAGGCTCAATCCGAGGCGACTGGTGGCCGCGGACCGGCCGGAAACCCGGCCGGAAACCTTGGAAAACCCCTGAAATTCGTTGAGTTTCGCGCTGGCGCGCGGCTATAATGCACGCCTTCGTCCGAGGGTGGGCGAACGTGGGCGCAGTGCTCTATCAAACCGGGGCGGCGCCTGTTTTCCAAAACAGTGTTTGAGAGATAAGACATGGCCATTTCTACTTCCCAGAAGGCGCAGATCGTCGCCGACTACCAGCGTGGCAAGGGCGACACCGGCTCGCCCGAAGTGCAGGTCGCGCTGTTGACCGCCCGCATCAACGACCTCACCGGTCACTTCAAGGAACACGTCAAGGATCACCATTCGCG
>CAZRRI010000043.1:0-8472 GCA_964602565.1 uncultured Rhodocyclaceae bacterium
TTCGGCCGCCACACCGACCGCGCCACCGGCGTGCGCCCGTGGTTCAAGCCGGTCGAGGCCGAGTGGGAATTCACCTACGCCGGCGTCGGCAAGAAGGGCGGATACTGACATGAACCTGCGGACTTCGATGGCTGCCGCACTGGCGCTGGCGCTGCCCGCGCCGGCATTCGCCGCCGACGACATCGCGGCGCTCAAGGCCGAGCTGCGCCGGCTCGCCGAGCGCATCGAGGCGCTTGAAACGCAGAACAGGGAAATGGAAAAGGCGCTGGCGACCGAGCGCATCAGCGAGAAGGAACCGGAAGTCGTCACGCGCCTCAAGGCCGTCGAGTTCCAGACGCTCTCCATGCAGAAGCAGACCCGCCAGATCGAGGCGCTGGAAGGCATCAGCGTCGGCGCCAGCATCACCGGCGTGGCGCAGAAAGTCAGCCATGGCGGCACGCCGTCCGGCGGGCGCGAGTCGCGCGCCAACTATCGCGGCGACCTGTCCGTCACCCTGCCCGGCGGCGAGATCGGCGACATCGAAGGCAGCATCTTCACCCATGTCCGTTTCGGCCAGGGCAACGGCATCGGCTTGAAGCCGACCTACACCAGCACGCCGAACACGCTGGCGTTCCAGAAGGCCGAGGGCCCGGACGATTCCTTCGCCGTCCTCGCGCAGGCCTGGTACCAGCTCAAGGTGCCGCTGCCGCGCGACGGCGTCGCGGCCGGCTCGCACGAGCACCTGCACCTGACTTTCGGCAAGATCGATCCCTTCGTCTTCTTCGACCAGAACACGATCGCCGACGACGAATCGGCCCGGTTCATGAACAACGTCTTCGTGCACAACCCGCTGCTCGACTCGGGCGGCGACATCGGCGCCGACGCCTACGGCTTCACCCCGGGCGCGATCGTCCAGTACGTGAATGAAAGGCAGAAGGGTTCGGAGTGGGGCCTCTCGCTCGGCGTGTTCGGCTCGGGGCCGGGGGCCAACTTCAGCGGCTCGCTGTCGTCGCCGCTGGTGATCGCGCAGGCGGAAACGCGCGCCTACCTCGACCACCTGCCCGGCAGCTACCGTCTCTACGCCTGGCACAACGGCCGCGCGCCGGGCTACGACGGCATCGAGCGCCGCCATGCCGGCCTCGGCGCCTCCGTGGACCAGAAGATCGGCGACGACCTGACGCTGTTCGGCCGCTATGGCCACCAGCTCAAGGGCCAGGCGCGCTTCGACCGCGCCCTGACCGTGGGCGCCGAACTCGCCGGCGCCGACTGGGGCCGCGCCGCCGACGGCCTGGGCCTCGCCCTCGGCGCGTTGCGCACCAGCCAGGACTTCCGCGAGGATTCGGCGACGGTCGATGCGGACGGCGACGGCATTCCGGATTTCGGTTACCGGGCGACGGGCTGGGAGCGGCAGGCCGAGCTCTACTATCGCTACAAGGTGAATAGCAAGTTCGAGCTGACGCCCGACTTCCAGCTGATCCAGCGGCCGGCCGGCGACGGCGCGACGCGGTCGATCAAGGTCATCGGCATGCGCGCGAAGATCGGCATCTGACGGGTGGTGGCCGCGAACGGCTGGCTGACTTACTTCCACTGGTCGGGCCGGTTCCATGTCTGAGTCCGACTCGCACGTCGCCGCCCGGCCCATTCACGTCATCAGGCCGGAAGTGATCCGCCAGGGCGCAAGGACCACGCGCCTCTCAGAACGGATCGAGGCCTTCTTCGTCCGCCATCGCGACAAGCTGATCTGGTTGCACGCGGCGATGTTCGTGCTCTTCCTCGCCGTCATCGCCGTGCCGCTGTTCCTGCCCGACCCGCCCGAGACGGCGACGCAATGGACGCACTACGCCACCTTCGCCAACTGGCTGCTGTGGGGCGTCTGGTTCCCGCTGGTGTTCCTGTCGGTCATCTTCACCGGCCGCTCGTGGTGCGGCATTCTCTGCCCGATGGGCGCGGCGACCGAGTGGACGAACAAGGTCGGGCTGCAATGGCGGATCCCGCGCTGGATGCGCTGGGAAGGCACGCCGGCGGTGAGCTTCATCCTCGTCACCCTGTTCGGCCAGACGCTCGGCGTGCGCGACCACGCGGAAGGCGCGGCGATCCTCTTCGGCGGCACGATGGCGCTGGCGATGGTGGTCGGCTTTCTCTACGGCCGCAAGAAGCGGGCCTGGTGCCGCCACCTGTGCCCGATCGGCCGCGTGCTCGGGCTCTACTCGCGTCTCGGCCCGGTGAACTTCGAGCCGCAGGTGAAGATTCCCGGCCGCGACATCTACTCGCTGAAGGGCGCCTGCCCGACCATGATCGATCTGCCGCACAAGGCCGAATCGCGCCACTGCATCGAATGCTTCCGCTGCGTCAATCCGGGCGCCAAGGGTAGCGTGCGCATGGTGTTCCGCCCCCTCGGCAGCGAGATCGAACAGATTCGCGGCCATCGCGCCAACTTCGCCGAAGCCTGGATGCTCTTTCTCGACACCGGCATCGCGCTGGGCGGCTTCCTCTGGCTGATCCTGCCGCAGTACCAGCGCATGCGCCAGGCGGTTGCGGAATTCGCCATCGAGCGCGACTGGGCGTGGCTGCTCGAAGTGGGCCCGTCGTGGCTGATGAGCGTGCATCCCGAGCGCGGCGAGGTGTTCATCTGGCTGGACTTCGTGATGATTGTCGGCTTCATGAGCGGCTTCATGCTGGTCATGGCCGTGGTGCTGGGCGGGCTGACGGCCGCCGCCGCGTGGCTGTCCGGCCGCATGGGCGGCGACGCGACACCGCGCCAGCGTTTCACCGAGCTCGGCTACCAGTACGCGCCTGTGGCGATGGTGTCGCTGATCGTGGGCCTGGGCAGCATGCTGTTCGAGCCGATCGGCATGACGCCGCTGGGCGAGGCGGGCGTCCAGGGCGGCAAGGTGCTGATGTTCGTCGCCGGGGCGATCTGGAGCGTCTGGCTCGGCGAGCGCATCCTCGCCCGCCAGGGCGTGCCGGCGGCGAAGCGCTGGCTGCCGCTGCTGCCCGGCATCGTCGGCAGCGCCGTGGTGGGCCTGGCCTGGTGGCCGGCGATCTTCGGGCTGTAAGGCGGAATCACCGTTCCGCCTTCGCCGGAACCGACATCGCGCCGGGACGATCGATCCCGACCCGGCCGGCGCAAAGGCAGGTATCCTCGCCCCGGCCGGCCACCGCCGGCCGTTGCCGTCGTCACGACCACGAAGATGCCATGCGGGATTCCATGCCTGAAGCAGCGCCATCGAGAGCACCGGGAGAGAACGCGCCCGGCGGGACAGCCGGGGCGCGGCGCGACGATTCGCGCCTCCATCCCTCGCGGACGGTGCGCGTGCTGCTCTGGTGCGGCGGCGCGCTGGCCTTGCTGCTTGCCGTGCTGGGCGTGGTGCTGCCGGGGTTGCCGACGACGCCCTTCGTGCTGCTCGCAGGCGCCTGCTTCGTGCGCGCCTCGCCCCGCGCCCACGCTTGGCTGCTCGACACCCGGCTGTTCGGGCCGATGCTGCGCGAGTGGGAGCAGCATCACCGCATATCGCGGCGAATCAAGCGATTCGCGCTGGGCGCCATGCTCGTGATGGCCACCGTGTCGATTTTCTACTTCCGAGGGCAGCCCTGGCTGCAAGCGGCGGTGCTGGCCGGCGTGGTGGCCGGCACGGCGGTCGTCGCCCGCGTGCCGACGAGCCGGGATTGACGCTCCGCCGCCAGCGGCGCGATGAATTCGGCGGCGCAAAATTCAGCTTTACATTGCAAACGAGAATAATTATCATTAGAGATCGATGAGTCGACGCGGCGCTCCGCCACGCCTGACTTTCACCCGCTGACTTTCACCCGTATTCCGTCGCCAGCCACCCAGGTCCGCTTCCGGTCCGAGGCAGCCAGCCAGACAACCGACAACTGACTGGGGGCTGTTGTGAACACATCCGAGCATTGCGCAATCATTCTTCACGGCGACAGGCCGGCGTCCCGCCGCGCGCGGATCGCTGCCGCCCTGGCGCTGGCGCTGGCGGGCCCGACCGCCGCCATGGCGCAATCGGGCGGCGACAAGGTGCTGCCCGTCGTCAATGTCGAGGCCGAGGCGGAAAAGACCGCCAAGGAGACCTACAAGGCCACCACGACCCGGATCGGCAAGGGCAACCAGGAGCTGCGCGACGTGCCGCAGTCGGTGACCGTGGTGACGGAGCGGCTGATCACCGACCGCAATCTCGACACGCTCAAGGAGACGCTGCACAACACGGCCGGCGTCAGCTTCCTGGCGGCGGAGGGCGGCGAGGAAGACATTCGCCTGCGCGGCTTTTCCTTGCAGGCGAGCGGCGACATCTTCGTGGATGGCATGCGCGATCCGGCCTTCTACGAGCGCGACACCTTCAATTACGACCGCCTGGAAGTCCTGCGCGGTTCGGCGTCCATGCTGTTCGGGCGCGGCTCCACCGGCGGCGCGGTGAACCAGGTCAACAAGGAGCCCTTCCTGTTCAACCAGAACGAGGTCTCCGTGACCGCCGGCAGCGGCCGATACGCGCGCTTCGAGGGCGACTTCAACGTCAAGACCGGCGATAACGCCGCGTTCCGGGTGGCGACCATGTGGACGGGCTCCGACACCTTCGGCACCTATGGCGCCGGCCTCGACAAGAAGGGCGTGGCGCCATCGTTCCGCTGGGGCATCGGCACCTCCGACGAGTTCTTCGTCGGCATCTACCATCTCGACAACCACAACGGCATTCATTACGGGCTGCCCTGGCTGCAGAAGAGCGCCACGAACACCAAGCGCGTGCTGGTGCCGGTCGATCCCGACGAGTACTTCGGTCTCGACAGCGACTACAGCGAGAGCACCGCCACCTACGGCACCCTCGGCCACCTGCATCGCTTCAAGGGCGGCGGCGAGCTGAAAACCACCTTCCGCGCCGGCCGCTACAAGCGCGACCAGCGCGCCAGCACCGTCCGCTTCTGCACGCGCACCACCAATCCGACCACCGGCGCCGTGACCAATCCCAACTGCCCGACCAGCGTCACCGGGGAAACGCTCAACGATTCGACGGTGCTCACGCGCGGCAGCCAGAACAAGATCCAGGATCTCGACACCCGCCTGCTGCAAAGCGACTACAGCGGCAGTTTCGAGGGGTTCGGCATGAAGCACGCGGTGCTGGCCGGCGTCGACCTGGCCGACGACGACTTCGTCGGCTACACGGCGGTCGTTCCGGCCGGCGTCAACCTCACCAAGCCGACCACCACGCTGGGCAATCCGGACGACGGCGCCAGCGTGGCCGAGTCCTTGCGCGACGTGCTGAAGAACCGCGATTTCGATTCCAGCGCGCGCGGCGTGTATTTCCAGGACATGATCCAGGTCGCGCCGCACTGGAAGATTCTGGGCGGCGTGCGCTGGGACAGCTTCGAGGGCACCTACCGCACCTTCTCGACGGCCGGGGCCAGCCTCGGCCAGCAAACCGCCAGGCGCGGCCGGTCGGATTCGCTCTGGAGCAAGCGCTTCGGCGTGCTCTATCAGCCGACGCCGCTGTCGTCGTTCCACCTCTCCTACGGCACGTCGTTCAACACCTCCGGCGATACCTATCAATACGACGCGCTCGGCTCCAACACCGACCCGGAATCGAGCCGCAACATCGAGCTCGGCGCCAAGCTGGAATCCGAGAGCGGCAACCTCAGCACCCGTTTCGCCGTGTTCCACTCGACCAAGTACAACGAGCGCAACCGCGACGAAGAGTCCGTCAATCCGACCAACTACGTGCTCTCCGGCCGGCGCCACGCGGCGGGCCTGGAAGTGGACGTCGCCGGCCGCATCAGTCACGCCTGGGAGGTGTATGCCTCCTACGCCTGGATTCCCAAGGCGCGCATCGACCGGGGCGCGTCGGACGGCACCACGCTGCTGCAGGGCGAGACGGTCGGCACGCGGCCCGGCCTGACGCCCAAGCACACGGGCACCTTGTGGACCACTTATCAGATCGACGGCCAATGGCGCGTCGGCGGCGGCCTCAACATGCGCAGCAGCATGTCCCCGCAACAGGCGGCGACCATCAAGGCGCCCGATTACGTCACGGTCGACCTGATGGCGGAATACGCCTGGACGCGCCAGTTGCTGTTCAAGCTGAATGTCGCCAACGCGACCAACAAGCGCTATGCCGACGCGCTCTATCGCGGCCACTACATCCCGGGGGCACCACGCAACATCCAGTTGACGGCCAGCTACAAGTTCTGAGGACATCATGGACAGACGCACTTTCCTGACGGCATTTTCATCCGCGCTGGCCGCGTCGTCGTTGCCGTGGCCGGTCCTGGCGGCCTCGACCGCGCAACGCCCGGGCCTGATCGCCGCCTGGCGCACCTCGGCGCGTTTCGAGCGCGTCGGCGGCGCCATGGAATCCACCGGAACCGGCGCGCCCACCGACTACGTGGGCGTGCTGGAACCGGACTGGCAGGCCGGGCGCGTCGTGATCCGCCACGCCGTGGCCGTGCCCAATCGCGTGCATGGGCTGGTGGCGACACCGGATGGCGGCTTCATCGCAGTCGCCTATCGGCCCGGGCGCTGGCTGCTGCGCATGGATGCCGAGGGTGCGCCGGTGACGCGCCTCGATCTCGCCGACGAACAGACGGGCCGCACGTTCAATGGCCACGGCGTGCTCACTCCCGATGGCGGCTGGCTGATCACCACCGAAACCGATCCGAAGGACAGCGCCGGCTGGATCAGCGTGCGCGACACGCGCACGCTGCGCAAGGTCGCGGAATGGCCCAGCCATGGCATCGAACCCCACCAGGCCTGCTTCGACGGCAACGGGCATCTGGTGGTCGCCAACGGCGGTATCCTGCGCGGCGCCAATGACCGCAAGCGGGACCTGGACCAGATGGATTCCTCGCTGGTCCGGCTGGACATGGCGAACGGCCGGCAGCTCGGCCAGTGGCGGCTCGACGACCCGCGCCTCAGCCTGCGCCATCTGGCGTGCGCCCACGGGCAGCCGGCGGCCGGCGGCAGCATGATCGGCGTCGCCATGCAGGCGGAGCACGACGATCCCGTCCGTCGCGCGGCGGCGCCCGTTCTCGCCGTCCTCGACGGCGACCGGTTCGCCATTCCCTCGCACGTGCCCTTGGCCCGGGGCTATTGCGGCGACATCGTCGCCGCCCCGGGGGGCGGATTCCATCTCAGCGGCGAGCGCTCCGACCGGGCCTATTGGTGGCATCCCGGCCAGCCCGCCGAGCTCACCACCATCGCCGAACTGGGCCGGGCCGGCGCGCTGGCCGCATCGCCGGCCGACGGTACCGGCGACGTGTTCATCGCCGCCGCCCGCGGCATGGCGCGCTGGCATCGCACCCAGCCGCCCAAGGCCCTGCCCTGGCCCGTCGAACTGGCGCCGGACAACCACTGGGTTTTCGTCGCCGGCGGCTGACCGGCGTCTCCGGCCGCCGCGCCACCGGCTCGAAATCCGGCCGGCAAGCCAGTCTGACACGACATGTCGCCGCCAGTGCGGCGGTGATATCCTCGCCCCCGGGGTGAAGCGCGCCGGGTCCCGCACCCGGCGCCGGGTGCGTCCCGGCATTGCAGCTCGCGTCAAGCCGCGAGCAACGATGTCCGGGCCTGTCGGGCGGGAACTGGGGACTGGACCGGATGCGACCAATAGCCGAGCCAAGGCATGAATGTTGACCAGAGGCGGCTGGTCCTCGCCTACCTTTGCTCCCTGCTGCTCCATGCCCTGCTCCTGAGCCTCACCTTCGGCGACCAGGACACCGGCTGGCCCGGCCTTGGCCTGCCCTGGAACGAGCGGCGCATCGAGGCGCCGGAATTGCGCGCCATGCTCGTGCCCGCACCCGCACCCGCACTCGCCACCCCGGCCGAACCGGCCGTCGCGGTGTCCGCACCCGCCGAGTCTTCGGCCGCATCGGCCCAAGGGCCGGCGCAGGTATCGCTCCGGCCGAAGGCCACCCCCGCGCCAAGCCCCACCACCGTCGCCGTGCCCCATGCGCCGACCCCGCGACGGAAGGCCGTGGCGGCGCCGGCCAAAGCCAAGCCGGCGGCACCGCCGGATGCCGTCACCACCGAGGCCACGCAGACCACTGATACCACGCAGGCCGGCGATATTGCCGAGGTCGCCAAGGCCGGCGACTCCGGCCAGACTGCCGAGGCCAGCGCCGAAGCGCCCGTGCCGACCGAACGCGCGGACGAGGCGGCGCCGACATCGGACCCGCGTCCGGCGGTGATCGCCATGGAGCGATCCGACGACCCCGCGTGGACCGTGCCGCCACCGCCCCCGCCGCCCGAAGCCGCTGCCGGGGCGGCGGAAACCGCGAAGTCCGCGAGCCCCGAAATCGCCGCAATGCCGGCGCCGCGCGATGCCGGCGAGACCGTGGAAAAGCCCGTCGAGCAGGCAACCGCGGAACAGCAAGCCGCCGAAATCGCCCAGCGGGAATCGGAGCGACGGGAATTGGCGCGAGCGGAGGCGCAGAGGGTGGAGGCGGAGCGACGGGAATCGGAGCGACGGGAATTGGCGCGAGCGGAGGCGCAGAGGGTGGAGGCGG
>CAZRRI010000043.1:8572-16260 GCA_964602565.1 uncultured Rhodocyclaceae bacterium
AGCGACGGGAATCGGAGCGTCAGGAAGCGGCGCGATTGGAAGCGGCGAAGGCGGAAGCCGCTCGCGTCCAGGCCGAGCAGGAGGAGGATGCGCGACGCGAAGCGCGTCGGCGGGCCATGGGGCGCGAACTCGAAGAGGCCGCCGCCCGCCGTCAGGCCGCGGCGGCGGCGCGCGCAGCCAACCCGCTACCTTTGTCGCTGAGCACCGCGCGGCGTGTCAGGCTGTGGGGGCGCGCCGACCCCAACGCCGACCTCGTCGACTACGCCGAGACGTGGGCGCGCAAGATCCAGTTCAACACGCCGGTCGAGACGGTGCGGGAAGTGGTGAGGCACGCCCATACCAACGCGATGGTGACGGCGGCCATCCGCAGCGACGGAACCGTGGAGTCGGTGACCGTTGTCCTGTCCAGCGGCGTTGCGGAAATCGACGAGACGATCCGTCGCATCATCGAAAGCCACGCGCCCTATTCGGCGTTTCCGCCGCGCCTGGCGCGCCAGTACGACGTCGTGGAAATCCGCCGCACCTGGCAGTTCGACACGGCCATACGCCTGCATTGACCCCGGCGTGCCGCCACGGCTGACTTTCGCGTCGGCCGGCCTAGCGTTGTGCGAGGTCGGCCATCGTGCCGCGGCAGTTCTCGGCGCCACAGGCGCAGGCCCAGTCCGCGTAGGCATCGGCGCGCGAGGCGACCTCCAGGCGGTAGTCCCACACCAGCTCCTCGCCCTTCTTCACGGCGCGCAGCGTGTACAAGTACGCGCGCGGCGGGTCGCTGCCTTCCTCCTCCGCCAGTTCGCAGTTGGGGTCGCAGCCGTGGTTGGCAAAGGCCGCCCAGCCCGTGCCGTCGATGCCCGTACCATCGGAAAGGCGCAGGAAGCGCGTCACGCCGTCGTCGCCCAGGTCCGGCAGCTCGCCCTTCGGATAGCGGACGCCCTTGTACTCGATCAGCCTGACGCCCGCCTCCAGGTCGCGGGCGGCGAACAAGCCCCGGCCGTGCAACTTACTTCGCTTCGCAATCACGTTCGCTGCCATGCTTTTTCGACTGCCGAATGAAAGGCGCGAAGCATATCCGATCGGCTGTGAAGCATCCGGCGCCATGTCACCATTGGCGAACTTTTTCCCGCCGTGCCCCTCCAACGACCATGCGCAAACCCATCCTGCTCACCCTTCTGGCCGTCGCCGCATCGCTGCCCTTCCAAGCCACCCGCGCCGCCAGCGTAGACATCAAGCCGCCCGATGCCAAGGTGCTGGATGCGAAGGGCCTGAATCTCAAGCGCCAGCTCGTCGTCTTCGAAGCCGCGGACTGCCCCTACTGCAAGCAGTTCAAGGCCGAGATCCTCGACCACTGGAAGTCCGACGTGCCCGTCGTGCGCACCTTCAGCCCGCAGCCGCCCGCCGGCTGGACGCTCGAAAAGGCCCTGTTCGCCACGCCCACCATCGTGCTGTTCGAGAACGGCAGGGAAGTTTCGCGCTACACCGGCTACAACGGTCAGAACAACGATAGGGCGCGCTACTGGAAATGGCTGGGCTTCCACCTGCTCACGCCCGCGCAGCAGAAGATCGCCTTCGAGCAGGGCACCGAGCGCCCCGGCACCGGCTCGCACCTCGACGAAAAGCGGCCCGGCACCTTCGTCGATCCCATCACCGGCGCGCCGCTCTTCCGCAGCGACACGAAGTTCGAAAGCGGCACCGGCTGGCCCAGCTTCTTCAACCCCGTAGCCGGCGCGCTGACCGAGCACGTCGATAGCAGCCACGGCATGCGCCGCGTCGAAGTCCGCAGCGCCAGCTCCGGCATCCACCTCGGCCACGTCTTCGACGACGGCCCGCCGCCCACCGGCAAGCGCTACTGCATCAACGGCAACGTCCTCAAGTTCGTGCCCGATACCGCCGCGAAGTAGGCCTCATGTGGCGTGTCGCCACGGCTGACTTTCGCGCCCGCCCGCCGCAATAGCCATCGGCTATTCAGCCTTTCGTAACGTTCAATTGGATTGATGGCGGCGGCGGGCCTAGGATGACTCGTGTCGCAACGAATCACGAGGAGAACACCATGAGCCGCAGGACTGTCAATCGCATCCGCTTCATTGCCGGCATCGGCATCGCCACCTCGGGGGCGGCGGTGCTGGCCGGCCAGTTCGCCGGCCTGGTCGGTTTGATCACTATCTAACGAAGGAGATGAGCATGAGCAATCAAGGAAAATGCCCCGTCATGCACGGCGGCGTCACCTCGGCCAGCATGGCCGACATGAACTGGTGGCCGAAGGCCCTGAACCTGGACATCCTGCACCAGCACGACAGCAAGACCAATCCGCTGGGCCAGGATTTCGACTACCGCGAGGAACTCAAGAAGCTGGACATCGAAGCGCTGAAGAAGGACGTGAAGGCGCTGATGACGGATTCGCAGGACTGGTGGCCGGCCGACTGGGGCCACTATGGCGGCCTGATGATCCGCATGGCCTGGCACTCGGCGGGCACCTACCGCATCGCCGACGGGCGCGGCGGCGCCGGCACCGGCAACCAGCGCTTCGCGCCGATCAGCTCCTGGCCCGACAACGCCAACCTCGACAAGGCGCGCCGGCTGCTCTGGCCGATCAAGAAGAAGTACGGCAACAAGATTTCGTGGGCCGACCTGATCATCCTCGCCGGCAACATGGCCTACGAGTCGATGGGCCTCAAGACCTTCGGCTTCGGCTTCGGCCGCGAGGACATCTGGCATCCCGAGAAGGACACCTACTGGGGTTCCGAGAAGGAATGGCTCGCGCCCACCGGCAGCGAAGGTTCGCGCTATTCCGGCGAGCGTGACCTCGAAAACCCGCTGGCCGCCGTGATGATGGGCCTCATTTATGTCAATCCGGAAGGCGTGGACGGCAAGCCCGACCCGCTCAAGACGGCGCGCGATGTGCGCATCACCTTCGCCCGCATGGCGATGAACGACGAGGAGACCGTGGCGCTCACCGCCGGCGGCCACACCGTCGGCAAGACGCACGGCAACGGCAGCGCCGCCAACCTCGGCCCGGCCCCGGAAGGCGCGGAGCTTGAGGAACAGGGTCTCGGCTGGAACAACCGCACGACGCGCGGCGTCGGCCGCGACACCGTCACCAGCGGCCTCGAGGGCGCGTGGACGACGCATCCGACAAAATGGAACACCGGCACGGGCGGTTACTTCGACCTGCTGTTGCGCTACGACTGGTGGCTGCAGAAGTCGCCCGCCGGGGCGCATCAGTGGGAACCGATCGGCATCAAGGAAGAAGACATGCCGGTCGACGTCGAGGACCCGACGATCCGCCGCAAGCCGATCATGACCGACGCCGACATGGCGATGCGCTTCGATCCCGAGTACCGCAAGATCTCCGAGCGCTTCCGCGCCGATCCGGCCTACTTCGAGCAGGTCTTCGCCCGCGCCTGGTTCAAGCTGACTCACCGCGACATGGGCCCGAAGGCGCGCTACTTCGGCCCGGACGTGCCCAAGGAAGATCTGATCTGGCAGGACCCGGTGCCCGCCGGCCGCAGCGACTATGACGTGGCCACCGTGAAGGCGAAGATCGCCGCCAGCGGCTTGAGCATCGGCGAGAGGGTGTCCACCGCCTGGGACTCGGCGCGCACTTATCGCGGCTCGGATAAACGCGGCGGTGCCAACGGCGCGCGCATCCGCCTCGCCCCGCAGAAGGACTGGGAAGGCAACGAGCCGGCGCGGCTGGCCCGTGCGCTGGCGGTCTATGAAAAGATCGCCGCCGAAACGGGAGCGAGCGTGGCCGACGTGATCGTGCTGGCCGGCAACCTCGGCGTCGAGCAGGCGGCCAAAGCGGCGGGCTTCGACGTGACGGTGCCCTTCGCGCCGGGTCGCGGCGATGCCACGGCGGCGCAGACCGACGCCGAATCCTTCGACGTGCTCGAACCGCTGGCCGACGGCTTCCGCAACTGGCTGAAGAAGGACTACGTGGTGCAGCCCGAGGAACTGCTGCTCGACCGCGCCCAGTTGATGGGGCTGACCGCGCACGAAATGACCGCGCTCATCGGCGGCATGCGGGTGATCGGGACGAACCACGGCGGCGGCAAGCACGGCGTGTTCACCGACCGCGTGGGCGCGCTCTCCAACGACTTCTTCGTCAACCTGACCGACATGGCCTACACATGGAAGCCGGCCGGCCGGAACCTGTACGAGATCAAGGACCGGAAAAGCGGCGCGGTGAAATGGACGGCCACCCGCGTCGACCTGGTGTTCGGCTCGAACTCGATCCTGCGCGCCTACGCCGAGGTCTATGCCCAGGACGACAACAAGCAGAAGTTCGTCGATGACTTCGTCGCCGCGTGGGTCAAGGTGATGAACGCCAACCGCTTCGATTTGAAGTGATCCGCCGGTCGCGGCGGGGCGCCGAACGCTATGATTCGGCGTCCCGCCACGACTGACTTTCGACCCATGCGCACGACGATGTTTTCCACCGGCCCCCGGCACGATGGCGGTTAGGGCGATCCTGCGCATGGGCGACCCGCGTCTGCTGGAAGTCGCCCGGCCGGTCGCCGATCCGGCCGACGCTTCGGTGCGCGAACTGATCGCCGACATGTTCGACACCATGGCCACGGCCGGCGGTGTCGGGCTCGCCGCGCCGCAGATCGGCGTCGGCCTGCAAGTGGTGATATTCGGTTTCGAGAAGAGCGAGCGCTATCCGGATGCGGAACCCGTGCCGCGAACCATCCTGATCAATCCCGTCATCACACCACTGTCGGACGAAGAGGAACTCGGCTGGGAAGGCTGCCTCTCGGTGCCCGGGCTGCGCGGCGAGGTGCCGCGCTCCAGGCGCATCCGCTATGGCGGCGTCGACGAACGCGGCAAGGCCATCGACCGGACCGTGGAAGGCTTTCACGCGCGCGTGGTGCAGCACGAATGCGACCATCTGATCGGCGTGCTCTACCCGATGCGCGTGCGTGACTTCCGCCGCTTCGGCTTTACGGAAGTCCTTTTTCCGGAACTCGCCGGCGGCCCGCCGGACGAGTGACGGGAAAGTTCGATGCCGTTGGCATCCCGTCAGGGGGCGAAGCGCGACATGTAGTCCGAGACGATCTTGATGTCCGCGTCGGAATAGCCCTTGATGGTGCGCACCATCTTCGGATGGGTGTTGCGGCGCTCGCCGTCGCGGATGGCGATGGACTCGTGCAGCAGATACTTGTAGTGCTGGCCCGAAACGCGCGGGAAGAACTTGTCGTTGATGCCCTCGCCCTGCTTGCCGTGACAGTCGGCGCAATCGGCCTCGTACAACTTCTTGGCGCGGTCGAGATCCTCGCCGGGGCCCTTGCCGTTGTCGGGCGGCACCGGCAATCCCCGCAGATAGACGGCGATGTCGGCGATGTCCTGCGGGCTGATGACGTGCTTGTCGGCGAACGGCAGCATCCTCGGATTGTCGCGGCGGCCGGCGCGCACGTCGGTCATCTGCTTGATGAGCACCGTGTCGTGCTGGCCGGCCAGGCGCGGATAACTGCCGTCGACACGGCCCAGCGCGCCGGCACGGTGGCAGCCCTGGCAGACCTCGAAAGCGATCGAGCCCCGCTGCGGATCGCCCTTCGCCCGCAGCGCCTGCAACTTCTCGCTCTGCATCTCGTTCCAGACGTAATCCTTGCCCTCGATGCCTTCCTCGTGCGGCAGCGGGTCGGCGGCCCCGGCGACGCCGCTCGTTCCCCACAATACGGCCAATATCAACAAATACGGTCTCACCCTGCGCTCCTCGTTCATTGCAAGCCGGCAATGTATTCGGACACCGCCTGCATTTCCTGTTCGGTCATGCGCTCGGCCACCGCGCGCATCACCTTGCCCTTGTCGTTGTTGCGCACGCCGGACTTGAAGTCCGTCATTTGCTGCAACGTATAGACTTGGTACTGGCCGGCGAGGCGGGGGTAACGATCGTTGCCCTCGCCCTTGGGCTGGTGGCAGCCCATGCAGGCCGGTACGCCGGACTCGGTGTTGCCGTCCTCGTAAATCTTCTTGCCGGCCTCGGCAAGCTTGGGATCGGCGACGGCTCCCGGTGTCTGCGTCTGGGCAGCATAATAAGCCGCCAGGCCGGCCGTGTCGCTCTTGCTGAAACTGGACAGGAAAGGCGCCATCGCCTCGTTCTTGCGCTTGCCCGAGAGAAATTCGTTGAGTTGCTTCTCCAGATAGCTGGCGTGCTGCCCGGCCAGCTTGGGGAAATTCGGCACCACGCTGTTGCCGCCTTCGCCGTGGCAGGCGAGGCAGACCGTGGCGGCGATTTCCTTTGGATCGGCGGCCCAGGCCGTCGATCCGGCCAGCAACAGGCCGGCGGCGAGGCACCGCCAGCCGTTTTCATTGCGTGTCACTTCGTCTCCTTGTCGGATGGGTTTCTGTCGGAAAGGGAAAGCCGGCGGCGCCGGCGGGACGGCGCCGGCGCTCTCCTCGTTCGTCTTACAGCTTGAAACTCAACAACACGCCGATCAGGCTGGCCTTGTAGTCCTGCGGGCCGGCATCGAGGACGACGGCGGTGGGCAGGGTGCCGGCGGCCGTCGCGACGGGTGTCGCCTGCAGGCCCAGGTAATGCCAGTCGTCGATCTTGCCGATCTCGTGGCGCAGCAGGAAGCGGGTGGTGAGGGTCTTGTTTATCGGCACCAGCAGGTTGGCCTCGAAGATGTGGGTCTGCGTCTTCAGGCTGGTCATGCCGTCGCCGGCCAGCGCCGCGGCGGTCGCCGTCGTGCCGGCCGCCGGGGAGTAGCCGACCTCCGTCTTGCCCAGGGCATAGGTGTAGTTGAAGTCGAAGCGCTTGTCGCCGATCATCTCCTTCCAGCCGAAGCCGAATACGTCCGATGTGTCCTTGTGGCTGGCGTTCCAGCCGTTGGCGAGCAGCCAGACGGCGCTGGAATAGGAGCTTTGGCAGATGTCTTCCGCGTTGTCGGCCGTGATGGTGCCCAGGGGCGTGACGGTGCCGATGGTGCAGCCGAGCGTGGTGAGCGCGCCGCCGTTGATCGTTCCGGCGGCGATGTTGCCGCTGACGTTGCCCTTCTGCTTCAACTTGCCCTGCTGGTAGGAATAGAAGCCATAGACGCTGCGCTCGTTGGACGGCTGCCAGGTCAGGTCGAGGTTCGCCGAGTGCTGCGTCTGCTTGTCGGTGCGGCCGAACATCGAGGCGGGATACTTGACGTCCTTGAACTGCGCCATCACGCCCAGATCGAGATCGGGACGCAGCATGAAGTTGGCGCGACCGTTCAGGATGTTCTGGTCACGATCCGACAGATCGTATTTGCGCAGGCCGGAGTTCATGTGCACCACCCAGGTCTGGACGTTGCTGCCGGCAGCCGTCGGCATGGGAATGATGCTGCCGCTGGTGTAGGGCGCATAGGGGTGGTGGGTGTGATAGTGCGAGCCCCGCCGCCGGTCGTGCTCGAAGGACAGCCGCAGGGTGGTGTCCTCGAAGCTGCGGTTCACGTTGCCGATCTTGAACTTGTCCTCCCAGGTCTTGTCGCGCTCGCGATGGTCGCGCTCGTATTTTTCCCGCTCGTAGGAGAAGTTCAGGTTGTTGGCGCGGCCCAGCCGGTAATCCCCGCTGACGCCGTAGATGAGCTGCTGGTAGTCGAAGGGAATGCTGCGGATATTGAGGTTGCCGGCGGCGGCGGTGTTTGCCCCCAGCAGGACGGCGGCGCCGCTGCCCTCGTTGATCAGACGACCCCAGACGCCGGAGCAGCCGTAGGCGCCGAGCG
>CAZRRI010000044.1:0-15841 GCA_964602565.1 uncultured Rhodocyclaceae bacterium
CGCCACGGCTGACTTTGGCCAGCCCGCCGCCCAGGCTGTGGCCGGTGAAGGTGATGATGGCACCGGGGTTCTGTGCCTTGATGGCCAGGTAGTAGTCGACCGCCTGGTTGAGTTGGTCCGCCCCCGCGCCCGTGGCCAAGCCGAAGTTGGCGAATTGATCGACCGTCCACAAACCATCCGCCCCGGCGAAGCTGATGACAATATGATTTGCGTTGCTCATGCTCTGAAATGCTGCGGCCTCGAAGCCCAAGGTGGTCGAGTACGTGGAGTTGGGAACATGCGAAAACTCCGTCCAGCCGTCGGGAATCGGGAACCAGTTGTTCTCGTTGCGGTTGGTTTGATAGGCGCGCCCGGACATGAGGGCGCAGTCAATTTCGAATTGGGTTGCCATGGTTCGCTTTCCTTGCTCAAAGAGTCGATGGATATTGAATGCTGCCAATCTTGCGTGCCTATTTCCCGCTACCGTCATTGTTCTGCTGCGGAATCGGGATGGGGGCCTTGAATCCAGTTAGTTCCGGGGGACAGAGTTTCGATGCCGCCATCGGCTCGCGGAGGATGGTGCGGTGATGGGATTCAAGAAGCTTGTTTTGTTCGTGAACCATCGCCACCGAGAGCGTCTTGCCTGATTGTTTTTCCGGGCTGCCTCTCCCGCCAACGACTACGTTCGCTTCCTTGAACTCGGCGGGAAACTCAGCCAAGGGAATGCGTTGCCATTGCGCGCCGTCGTAACGGAAGAAGGGCGGGTTCGGTCGGCCCCAATGATTGTAGGCGATGCAGCCGGCTGGTGAAGTCGCGATGTACGGCGCGCTGTCTTTGATGCCCAATATCATGAGCATCAAACTGGAACCCTCCGGAGGTCGTCGAAGATTATTTTTCCAGACTACGTGTTGCTGGTTGGCCGGATTCTGGAATGTCCATTCTTCATCCAGAACAGATCGTTCCCGGCTATCGATGGTCGGTTTGCTTCCATAGGTTTGCTTTCTCTCCACAACGATGGTTTTGCCGTCATGAAGAAGGACTTCCTCCTTCCAACTGGACGAATCTCCAAATCCCCAAAAGCCGAATGCGTTCATACTGGTTCCCAAGACGATCAGCACGGCCAGCGCGCCGAGAGGCTTGACGCGGGCTCTCATGCGGCGACTCTCCAGGCTTCGTTACGTGGCGTACCGCCACGGCTGACTTTCATCATGTCAATCTCCATGCCAAGCGTAGGCACCGGCGCGGGAACGCCGCTGCGCGAGTCTCTGTTCCGGGAGTCGTTGCCCGCGTGATCGCGGGTCTGGTGAATGCCGGCGGCACTATACCCACGTCGCCTATGCGGAACAATTAGACGAAAGTCATGGGCGCTCTTGCTGAAAACACGCGCCGACGTGGTCGCCCGGCAACGCCGCAAACGCCGCTTCCGGCCGGCAACGCCACCGTCGCATGATCGAGAGCAGGCCCTAAGCCTCGCCGCAAGCGCCCGCGCCGCGGCCGGGCCGGCGATAAGCCGGGCCATGACCACGATCAGGTCATTGATTTTTGCCGCGCGAAAAGCGCGCTATTCTTCCCCGCATCGAGGTCCGGAAATCCGGGGAGAGGCGATGGCGCAACTGCTGACCTTGTCGCGGGCGGCGCAGCTGATCGGCGTCACCCGCGGCGAGTTGCAGAAGAAGATACGCGACGGCGATCTGGCCGCGCATGACGGCATGGTCGATGGCGCCGAGCTTCAGCGCGTCTATCCGGCGCTGTGCCTGGAGGAAAGCGGCGCCTTCGAGCGCGTCGCCCAGATCAAGGAGCAGGCGTTCAGCCGGCGCATGCGCGAGCGCCTGCTGCCCTCGCAGGAGGTGCTGGCGCAGCGCCTGTTCGCGCAGAGCCAGGAGCTGGACAGCCTGCGCCGCCACCTGGCGCGCTACCACCAGTTGCTGACGACGGTGCGCGCGCGCGTCGAGGTTCTGGAACGGGACGGCGCGGCGCCGGCGCGCGAGCTGGCCGGGATGCTCGACGATGGGCTGGCGGCGGTGCTGGGCAGCCAGGAGTCCGACGATACGGTGGCGGTGATGGATGACATGTTGCGGGTCATGACGGCCCAGGTGACGATCCGGCCTTCGGGCCATGAGTTCTTCGTCGAGGGGTCGGCGACCATCCTCGAGGCGGCGCTGCACGCCGGCCTGGCGCCGTCCTACGGCTGCGGCAACGGCAATTGCGGCTTGTGCAAGGCGCGGCTGGTCGCCGGCCGGACGCGCCAGGTCCGCAATACGGACTATCCGCTCTCGGAGGCCGAGCGGGCGCAGAACTATCTGCTGCTCTGCTCGCACACGGCGGTGAGCGATTTGGTGATCGAGATGGCCGAGGCGCGAACGCCCGCCGACATCCCGGACCAGCAGATCGTCGCGCGGGTGCGCAGCGTCGCCGCGCTCGACGCCGACACGCTGCTGCTGCATCTGCAAACGCCGCGCACCAACCGGCTGCGCTTCCTGGCCGGCCAGGGCGTGACGCTGGGCTACGCCGGCGGCGGCATCGATTTCCGCGGCGATTATCCGGTCGCCTCCTGTCCCTGCGACGATCGCAACCTGCTGTTCCACGTCACCCGCGCCGACGCCGAGAGCGGCGACGGCTTCGCCGCCCGGCTGTTCGCCGGCGCGGTGCATTCGGGCGACCCGATCAACGTCCGGGGGCCGTTCGGCGATTTCGTGCTGCGGCCCGAGCGCGGCCTGCCGCTGGCTTTCCTTTGTTGCGATACCGGTTTCGCGCCGGTCAAGAGCCTGGTCGAACATGCCCTGTCGCTCGACGGCTTTCCGGAAATCGCGGTGTATTGGGCGGCGACGCGGCCGGGCGGCCAGTATCTGGCCAACCAGTGCCGGGCCTGGGCCGAGGCGCTCGACCATTTCAGCTATCACGCGCTCGAGGCCGGCAACGGCGCCGATGCCGGCGAACGGGCCGCGGCGCTGGTCGCGGCCGATGGCGCGCTGGCGGAGCGGGGGATTTATGTCGCCGGCGAGCCTGCTTTCGTCGAGGCCGCCCGCGCTGCGCTGCTGGCCGCCGGGGCGCCGCCCGGCCATGTCGTCGCGACGGTGCCGTGATGCCGCCGGTGCGATCCGGAGGGGCGGCGGGCCTGGAATGGGGCCGGAAAAGTGCCGGGAACGGGCCTGAAACGGGGCCGGGAATGGGCCGGGAACGGGCCCAAAAGGTTGGGGGACCGCGGCGGGCCGGTCGCATCGTCGGGCACAATTCCCGACACGCCGGTCCGGGGCGGTCCCCCGAGTCAATCCGTAGTACGGAAGTCATAGTACGAAAGCAGGATATCGGAGTCAAGCGGCATACGATGGAAATCGAGCTTTCTTGTCCCGGATCAAGAGGAAAAACCCGGCGCAATTCAAGGGTTTGGTGCCTCTTGCGGCTGCTGCGGCGCAGCATTCCATGACGCAAAAACGGGTGATTCCGATTGCGCCGGCCGTCGAGGCCGGCGAAGAGTGCGGCGGGGCCGAGGCCTTCGCGCTGATGGTGCTCGGCGACAGTATGACGCCGGAATTTTGCGAGGGCGAAGTGATCATCATCGAGCCGGAGGGCCTGGCCACCGACGGTTCCTACGTGCTGGCGCGTTGGGCGGACGAATGGATCTTCCGGCAACTGGCGCGGACGGAGGCCGGCTGGGAATTGCGCGCCCTGAATCCGGCCTATCCGGCCGCGGCCATCCCGGACCTCGGCTGCGTCAAGGGTGTCATCATTCAGAAAAGCCGGCCGGGACGCCGCCGGGAGAGCAAGCGCTACGTCGATTGAAGACCTTGGAGAGGAACACGCAATGCCTTATTACCTGTATCGCGTCACCCAGGCCGGACCGGTCAAGCAGTTGGAGAAGATCACCGAGTTCGGTTTTTTCAAGCACGCCTCGACCGAGGCCAAGCGCCTGCGCAAGGAACCGGCGCTTCCGGCCGGCACGCTTGTCAAGGTGATCTTCGCCGAGAACGAGCTTCAGGCCGAGGATCTGCTCAATCAGGTGCGCGAGGGCGAGCCCCTGACGGGCGACGACTGGTAAGTCGATGGACGAGGCGGCCTACCGTTCCGCCCGCGGCGAAATCAACCGCCTGCCCTGCGTCTTCGAGAAGGCGCTGCTGGCGCGCTGCGCCGTCTGCCAGCTGGCCGAGCACCATGCGCTGGCCGAGCGCGTGACCATCGCCTGCACCTCGCCGGTGGCGCGCGCGGAATGCGGCCAGCTTTCCGGCCTCCTGCGCGAAAAGTCAGCCTTCGCGCTACGCCTCGCCAGCACGCAGCGCATCCTGCCGCACGCCATGGTGATGAAGATCCAGTGCGGCGGCCTCATCGGGATGCAGCAGGTGCTCGATGCGGAGGCGCCGGCGCCCGACGTCCACCGTCTGGTGCGTCTCGCCCGCGAGCGTCACGGCGAACTGGCCGCGCTGCCTTTCTCGGAAATCGTCAAGGGTGTGGCGGCGTTCCAGCTGCGCAAGAGGCGCAAATGATCGCCGGCATGGCGCCGCTGCTCGAGGCCGTGCAGCGCAATTGCCACATCGCCGACGCCCGCTACGCGCGCGAGATGACGCTGTGCACCTATCTGCTCGAGATGCGCGAGTTCTACCGCTGGGAACACGACCTGCCGCCGGGCGGCGTCCTGCCGCGCGAGGATATCGGCCGCTGGATCACGGAGCGCGAGGCGCTCTGGGAGTCGGTGGCCGGGGAGGATTTCCGGCCGCTGCCGCTGGCCGACGCGCTGCACGATCCCTTCGCCGCCGTCGCCGTCAATGAGGCGCTGCTGCCCGCCGGGCTGGTTTATGGAGCGGGCATCGGCCGCTTCCGCAAGCCGCATTTCTTCCTTGGCAGCCTCGATCGCCGCGAGCAGCTCGATGGTTTGACGGTGCTCGTCTGCGGCTGCGAATACGCGCGAGACCTGACCGCGATTCCGGCCGCGCTGCAAGGCGGCACGGTCATCATCCGCCGCGAGGCGCTGCGCCAGTGGCTGTGGGAGAAGGCCGAGGCCTGGGGCATCAAGCAGAAGCCCGGCGCCATGGCGCGTGCGCTGGCCGCCTACGGTTACGCGGACGATGCGGCGGGCGCGCTGGCGCGCATGACCGAGCGCGAGATCGAGACGCTGATCCTGCACGAACGCGGCGAACACGCGGCGGGCAAACTGCTCGGGCCGGCGTGGGAGGCCATGATCGCCGGCTTCTCGACGCGCCGTGCCGAGATCGTCGCCCGGGCGGTGCGCGACAACCTGGCCGATTGCCTCGTCACGCTGCCCGCGCTGCTCGATGCCGGCAACCGCGCCTCGCTGCATTTCTGGTTCGCCAACTTCGAGGGCATGCGGCGCGATCTCTTTCCGCGCCTCGCGGCCGCCTGCGAGAAAGTCAGCGATGGCGATACGCCACTGCGCGAGGCGGTGGCGGCCGGCGCGGCGCATTGGCGGGACGTGGCGCGCCGCCTGCCGGCGCTGGACGAAGCGGCCATCGCCGCGCTGGCCGGCGACCCCGCGTCCGTCTCGCTGTAACTTGCCTTGTAGAATGGCCGCATGACTTCCAGCCAGCCTCGTCAACACCTGGCCGAACGCGACCAGGACTTCCGCGACATCGATTGCGGCGTGCTGATCGCCGAGCTGGCCCGCCTCGTCCCGGCCGCGAACCTGCTCGCCGATCCCGAGGATCTCAAGCCCTACGAATGCGACGGCCTTTCAGCCTATCGGCAGGTGCCGCTGGCCGTGGTGCTGGCCGAGAGCGAGGCGCAGGCGGTCGCGGTGCTGAAGACCTGCCACCGCCTCGGCGTGCCGGTCGTGGCGCGCGGCGCGGGCACGGGGCTTTCGGGCGGCGCGCTGCCGCACGGCCACGGCGTGCTGCTCTCGCTGGCGAAGATGAAGCGCATCCTGCATCTCGATCCGGTCGCGCGCGTCGCCGTGGTCGAGCCCGGTGTGAGGAATCTCGCCATCTCCGAAGCGGCGGCGCCGCACGGCCTCTACTACGCGCCGGATCCGAGTTCGCAGCTCGCCTGCACCATCGGCGGCAACATCGCCGAGAACGCGGGCGGCGTGCATTGCCTCAAGTACGGCCTCACCGTGCACAACGTGCTGCGCGTGCGCGGCGTGACCATGGAAGGCGAGGTCGTCGAATCGGGATCGCACGCGCTGGACGCCCCCGGTTACGACCTGCTGGCGCTGATGATCGGCTCGGAAGGCCTGCTCGCGGTCGTCACCGAAGTCACCGTCAGGCTGGTGCCCAGGCCCGAGGTCGCGCGCGTCATCATGGCTTCGTTCGCCGACATTACCCGGGCCGGCGAGGCGGTGGCGGCGGTGATCGCCGCCGGCATCATTCCGGCCGGTCTCGAGATGATGGACAAGGCGACCACGGCGGCCGTCGAGCCCTTCGTCAAGGCCGGCTACGACCTCGATGCCGCCGCCATCCTGCTCTGCGAATCGGACGGCACGCCCGAGGAAGTCGAGGAGGAGATCGCCGCGATGCGCGCCGTGCTCGAAGGCGGCGGCGCCACGAGCATTCGCGTCTCCGCGGACGAAGCCGAGCGCCTGCGCTTCTGGGCGGGCCGCAAGGCCGCCTTTCCGGCCGCCGGCACGCTGGCGCCCGACTACTACTGCATGGACGGCACGATCCCGAGGAAGAAGCTCGGCGACATCCTGCGCGCGATCGCCGGGATGGAGAAGAAGTACGGCCTGCGCTGCATCAACGTCTTCCACGCCGGCGACGGCAACCTGCACCCGCTGATCCTCTACGACGCCAACGTGCCCGGCGAAACCGAACGCACGGAGGAATTCGGCGCCGAGATCCTGGAGATGTCGGTCGCGCTCGGCGGCACCATCACCGGCGAACACGGCGTCGGCCACGAGAAGCTCCGGGGCATGTGCGTTCAGTTCGACGGCGAGGAACTCTCGGCCTTCCATCGCGTCAAGGCGGCCTTCGACCCGGCCGGCCTGCTCAACCCCGGCAAGGCCGTGCCGACGCTGCATCGCTGCGCCGAATTCGGCCGCATGCACGTGCATCGCGGCGAGCTCAAGTTCCCTGGGATCGAGCGCTTCTGATGGATGCCGCCGACCAGTTCGCCGAACGCATCCGCGCCGCCAGTGGCGACAGGCCGCTGCGCATTCGCGGCGGCGGCGGCAAGGACTTCTACGGCGAGGCCGCGCACGGCGAGGTTCTCGATACGCGCGATCATGCGGGCATCCTCGCTTACGAGCCGACCGAACTCGTCATCACCGCGCGCTGCGGCACGCCGCTGGCGGAGATCGAGGCGGCACTGGCGGAGCAAAACCAGTTCCTCGCCTTCGAGCCGCCGCATTTCGGCCACGGGACCAATGCGGCGACGATAGGCGGCGCCGTCGCGGCGGGACTCTCCGGCCCGCGCCGCGCTTCGGCCGGCGCGCTGCGCGACTTCGTGCTCGGTGTCACGATCCTCGATGGCGTGGCGCGACGGCTGACTTTTGGCGGCCAAGTGATGAAGAACGTCGCCGGCTACGACGTTTCGCGCCTCATGGCGGGCAGCCTCGGCACGCTCGGCCTGATCCTCGAAGTCTCGCTCAAGGTGCTGCCGCGTCCGGTGGCCGAAGCGACGCTGCGCTTCGACCTGCCGCAGGCGAAGGCCATCGAGGCCATGAACGCCTGGGCCGGCCAGCCGCTACCCGTCTCGGCCACCTGCTGGCACGCGGATACGCTGACGCTGCGCCTCTCGGGCGCCGAAGCCGCGGTCGCCGCCGCGAAGCAGAAGCTCGGCGGCGAGGCAGTCGACGATGCTGCTGCCTTCTGGAACGACCTGCGCGAGCAGCGCCATTCCTTCTTCGCGGGCGGCGAAACGCTGATGCGCCTGTCCGTGCCCTCCGTCGCGCCCGTGCTCGACTTGCCGGGCGGGCAGTTGATCGAGTGGGGCGGCAGCCAGCGCTGGTGGCGCGGCGACGCCGCCGCCGCGCGCAAAGCGGCCAGCCGCGCCGGCGGCCACGCGGTATTGTTCCGTGGCGGCGATAAATCGATGGGCGTCTTCCAGCCGCTGCCCGACGCGATGATGAACATCCACCGGCGGCTCAAGGCGGCCTTCGACCCGCGCGGTGTCTTCAATCCCGGCCGTCTCTACCCCGACCTCTGAGAAAGGAAACTCCATGCCCGCCATCACCACCGCCAGCGGCCTGATCATCGAAGACATTGCCGTCGGCGACGGCGACGAAGCGAAAGCCGGCCAGAAAGTCTCCGTCCATTACACCGGCTGGCTCACCGACGGCACCAAGTTCGATTCGAGCAAGGATCGCAACGAGCCGTTCGAATTCCCGCTCGCGGCCCGCTGGGTGATCGCCGGCTGGGACGAGGGCGTGCAAGGCATGAAGGTCGGCGGCAAGCGCAAGCTGACCATCCCGCCGGATCTCGGCTACGGCGCGCGCGGCGCCGGCGGCGCGATTCCGCCCAATGCGACGCTGGTGTTCGAGGTGGAGCTGCTGGCGGTCAAGTAGCGGTGGCGTCCCGCCACGGCTGACTTTCCCACGCAAGACCATGTGCGGCATTTGCGGCGAGTTGAGATTCGACGGCGGCGAGCCGGACTTCGCCGGCCTGGCGCGCATGATGGCGCGGCTGGCGCGGCGCGGGCCGGACCACGAAGGCGTGTACGCCGACGGCCCGGCCATCCTTGGCCATCGGCGGCTGTCCATCATCGATCTCTCGGCGCACTCGGACCAGCCGATGGTGGACAAGGCGCTCGGCCTGACGCTGGTCTTCAACGGCACCCTCTACAACTACCGCGAGCTGCGCCGCGAGCTGGCCGCGCTCGGCTACCGCTTCTTCTCCGAGGGCGATTCCGAAGTCATCCTCAAGGCCTATCACGCCTGGGGCGAGGATTGCGTCGAACGCTTCAACGGCATGTTCGCCTTCGCGGTGTGGAGCGAGGCGGATCGTTCGCTGTTCCTCGGCCGCGACCGCGCCGGCATCAAGCCGCTTTACTACAGCCAGGACGACGCGCGCTTCCGTTTCGCCTCGACCCTGCCCGCGCTGCTGGCGGCGGGCGGCGTCGACACGAGTCTCGACCCGGTCGCGCTGCACCACCACCTGACGCTGCATGCCGTGGTGCCCGCGCCGCGCACGATCCTCAATGGCGTGCGCAAGCTCGCGCCCGGCTGCGTCATGATGGTGGATGCGGAAGGCAGGACGCAGACGCGCTCCTACTGGCGCCTGAAGGCGCGGCGGCCGAAGCTGCAACTCGGCGAGCAGGCCTGGCTGGTGCGCGTGCGCGAAGCGCTGCTGGCGGCGGTGGAGCGGCAGATGACGGCGGCCGACGTGCCGGTCGGCGTGCTGCTTTCCGGCGGCCTCGATTCCAGCCTGCTGGTCGGCCTGCTCGACCAGCTCGGCCATCGCGACGTGCAGACCTTCTCGATCGGCTTCGGCGACCTCGACCTCGAAGGCGCCGATTCGGGCAACGAGTTCGTCTATTCCGACGCGGTGGCGAACCATTTCCGCACCCGCCATCGCAAGTACCTGATCCCCGACGCCGAGGTGCTGACCGCGCTGCCCGAGGTGGTCGACCAGATGTCCGAGCCCATGGTCAGCCAGGACGTCGCGGCCTTCTATCTGCTCGCCCGGCGCGTCTCGCAGTCGGTGAAGGTGGTGATGAGCGGGCAGGGGGCCGACGAGGTGTTCGGCGGCTATTTCTGGTATCCGAAGATGGATGCCGAGCCCGGCACGCCGCTGGAAAAATTCTCTCGTCATTACTTCGACCGCGACCACGCGGAGTACCTGGTCACGGTGGGCGATGCCTGGGCGGTTGACGACGTCACGTCCGAACTCGTCGCCGCGCGCCTCGCCGAGCCCGATGCCGACAGCTTCCTCGACCAGGTGCTGCGTTTCGACGCGACCACGCTGGTCGTCGACGACCCGGTCAAGCGCGTGGACAACATGACCATGGCCTGGGGCCTGGAGGCGCGCGTGCCCTTCCTCGACCATGAACTGGTCGAACTTGCGATGAGCATGCCGCCCGAACTCAAGCTGAAGGAAGGCGGCAAGTGGCCGCTCAAGGCCATCGCCCGCGGCCTGATCCCGGACAGCGTGATCGACCGGCCCAAGGGCTACTTCCCGGTGCCGGCCTTCAAGTATCCGCAAGGCGCGTTCCTCGATTTCATGCGCGGCGTGCTGGACAGCGAGGCCTGCCGGGCGCGCGGCCTGTTCCGCCGCGGCACGGTGGAGAAGCTGCTGGCCGCGCCCATGGATCATTACACGCGCCTGCAAGGGGCCAAGGTCTGGCATCTGGCGCTGTTAGAGTACTGGCTGCAACGCCACGTCGACGCACACTGAACCATGACGCCGAACCTGCCCTCGCGCCTGCCCGATGTCGGCACCACCATTTTCACCGTCATGTCGCGCCTGGCCGGCGAACACGGCGCCATTAACCTTTCGCAGGGCTTCCCGGACTTCTCGCCGCCGGAGCTGCTGACCGCGCGCGTCGCGCATCACATGGCGGCCGGGGCCAACCAGTACGCGCCCATGGCCGGCGCGCCGGCGCTGCGCGAGGCGATCGCCGCCAAGGTGGAGCGGCTGTACGGCGCGCGCTACGACGTCGAGCACGAGATCACGGTGACGGCCGGCGCGACGCAGGCCATCTTCACGGCCATCGCCGCCTGCGTGCGGCCCGGCGACGAGGTGATCGTCTTCGCGCCGGTGTACGACTCCTACGGCCCGTCGGTGACCCTGGCCGGCGGCCGCGTCGTCGAGGCGCATCTGCGCCATCCCGACTATCGGCCGGACTGGGCCGAGGTGCGCGCGCTGATCGGGCCGAGGACGCGCATGATCATCATCAATACGCCGCACAATCCGACCGCGACGGTCTGGTCGGCGCAAGACATCGCCGCGCTGGCGGCGCTGGTGCGCGGCACGGACATCGTCGTCGTCGCCGACGAGGTGTACGAGCACATGGTGTTCGACGGCGGCCGTCACGAGAGCGTGATCCGCCACGACGAGCTGCGCGCGCGCAGCTTCGTCGTCTCGAGCTTCGGCAAGACCTACCACTGCACGGGCTGGAAGATCGCCCATTGCCTGGCGCCGCGCGAACTCATGGCCGAGTTCCGCAAGGCGCACCAGTTCGTCGTCTTCACGGTGCACCATCCGTCGCAGCTGGCCATCGCCGATTTCATGACCGCCCGGCCCGAATTCGCCGACGAGCTGGCCGCCTTCTACCAGCACAAGCGCGACTTCTTCCGCGCGCAGCTCGCCGGCTCGCGCTTCCGCCCGCTGCCGAGCGCGGGCACCTATTTCCAGCTGGCCATGGTCGATGAGATCAACGACATGCCGGACGCCGAGTTCTGCCGCTGGCTGACCGTCGAGCACGGCGTGGCGGCGATCCCGGTCTCGGTGTTCAGCGCCGACCGCCGCGACGACCGCGTCGTGCGCTTCTGCTTCGCCAAGAACGAAAGCACCCTGGCGGCGGCGGGCGAATGCCTGCGCCGGGTGTAGGGCCGGCGCGCTCGCATGGAAACCCATCTCGCCGATTTCATCCGGCATACGCCGGCCGGCGACGAGGCCGAGGCCATCCTGCGCAAGTGCGTGCATTGCGGCTTCTGCACGGCGACCTGCCCGACCTACCAGCTGCTGGGCGACGAGCTGGACGGCCCGCGCGGCCGCATCTACCTGATCAAGCAGATGCTGGAGGGCGCCGAGGTCACCGAGCGGACGCGCCTGCACCTGGACCGCTGCCTGACTTGCCGCGCCTGCGAAACGACCTGCCCCTCGGGCGTGCATTACAGCCGCCTGCTCGACATCGGCCGCGCGGTGATGGCGGCGCGGCTGCCGCGCCGCGGCGCCGATGGCGCGCTGCGCGCGGGGCTGCGGAACCTGCTGCCGCGCCCGGCGCTGTTCGGCCCGGCCATGAAGCTGGGCCAGGCGTTCCGGCCGCTGCTGCCGGCGGCGCTCAAGGCCAAGGTGCCGCCGGCGACGCGCTCCGGCGAATGGCCCGCGCCCCGCCATGCGAGAAGGATGCTGGCGCTGGCCGGCTGCGCCCAGCCCTCGATGCTGCCGGGCATCAACGCCGCGACGGCGCGGGTGCTCGACCGGCTGGGCATCAGCCTCGTCGAGGCCGGGGGCGCCGGCTGCTGCGGCGCGGTGCGCTTCCATCTCGACGACGCCGAGGGCGCGAAGGCGGACGCGCGCCGCAACATCGACGCCTGGTGGCCCCACGTCGAGGCCGGCTGCGAAGCCATCGTCATGACCGCTTCGGGCTGCGGCGCGCAGGTGAAGGACTACGGCCACCTGCTGCGCGACGACGCGCGCTACGCCGGCAAGGCGGCGCGTGTCGCGGCGCTGACGCGCGATGTCGCGGAAGTGGTGGCGGCCGGGCGCGAGCCGCTGGCGGCGCTGCTCGGCGTCCCGCCACGGCTGACTTTGCCGCGGCGGGTGGCCTTCCACTCGCCCTGCACGCTACAGCACGGCCAGAAGATTCGCGGTGTCGTCGAGTCCTTGTTGCGGGCGGCCGGCTTCGAGCCGACGGCGGTGGCCGACGGCCATCTGTGCTGCGGCTCGGCGGGGACCTATTCGATCCTGCAAGCGGACATCGCCGGCCGGCTCGGAGAGAACAAGCGCAAGGCGCTGGCGGCCGGCGCGCCCGACGTCATCGCCAGCGCCAACATCGGCTGCATCCTGCACTTGCGGGAGGACAACCCGACGCCGGTGCGCCACTGGATCGAACTGCTCGACGAGCGGCTCGGCCAGCGGCCATCGCGCCCGTGATGATCAGTCGTTGTTCCTGACCAGCAGCTTGCAGTCGGCGTCGGCCACCTTGGCGCCGTCCTGATTGACGCAGCCGCCGGCGAACGACACCATGCCGCCGTTGTGCCTGGGCTTGTCATCGCGCTGGGTGACGGTCCAGGTGGTGGTCAGCGTGTCGCCGGCCTTGACCGGCGCGGTGAAGCGGATGTTGTGCTCGACGTAGGCGATGGCGGTGCCGTGCAGGATCATGCCCATTTGCGCGGCCATGACGTTGCTGGTCAGGTAGCCGTGGCCGATGCGGCCGCCGAACTTGCCTTTCTTCGACCAGACCTCGTCGACGTGCAGGGGATTGAAATCGCCGAACAGGCCGGCGCCCAGCACGATATGGGTCTCGGTCATGGTCATAGACGATTCGAACTTGTCGCCGACTTTCAGTTCGTTGTAACCGCGTCCGGGAAACATGGCTCCTCCTTGTATTGATGGCAGTGATGCGGATGCGCGGCCAGTATAGCGGCCCGCCGGCTCATCGCAGCCACTTGCGGCGCCAGAAGACGATGCCGAGCGTCGCGGCGACGCCGAGCATGAGGCCGATGACGAGCGCGAAACCGCCCGGCTCGTCGATCAGCGGCATGCGCCTGAAGTTCATGCCGAAGATGCCGGCCAGCAGCGTCGAGGGCAGGAAGATCAGCGCGATGACGGTCAGCACGCGCACTTCCTGGTTGACGCGGTTGCTGACGGTCGACAGGTAGATGTCGAGCAGGCCGGCGATCAGGTCGCGGATCGCTTCCAGCGATTCGATGACATGCACGGTATGGTCGTAGATGTCGCGCAGGTAGGGCTGCGTCTCCGGCTTGAAGAAGGCGTGCTCGCGCGTCAGGGCGTTGATGACCTCGCGCAGTGGCCACACCGCCCGGCGCAGCGTCAGCGCCTCGCGCTTGAGATGGTGCAGGTTTTCGAGGACAGGGCGGCTGGCCTTGTCGAGCAGCAGTTCCTCGAGTTCCTCGGCGCGCTCGCCGATCGCCTCGAGCACCGCGAAGTAGCGGTCCACGATGGTGTCGAGCAGGCAATAGGCGAGGTAGTCGGCGCCCTGCCGGCGCATCTGCGCGCGGTCCTGGCGGATGCGCTCGCGGATCGGATTGAAGTTGCCGGTGGGGCGCTCCTGGAACGTCAGGATGAAGCCGTCGCCGATCACCATGCTGACCTGGTCCGACGACAAGTCCATGCTGGCGGCATCGTAGCTGAAAAAGTGGGCGACCAGGAAAAGATAGTCGCCATAGTCCTCGACCTTCGGCCGCTGGTCGGTGTTGAGGATGTCCTCCAGCACCAGCGGGTGCAGCTTGAAGCGGCGGCCGATCTCGGCGAGCAGTTCCGGCTGGTGCAGGCCGTGAACATTGAGCCACGTGACCGGCTGCGAGGCAAGGCCGCGGCCGGCGGCGACGGAGTCGAGCCGGGCTTCGCGGACGCTGTCGGGACCGTACTCGATCAGCTCGATGCGCGGCTGGTCAAGCCGCTGTTCACCCAGGTGCACGAGCGTGCCAGGCGGCAGCCCCGTCTTGCTCGACCGGCGTTTCTTTTGGCGCATGGGCTCTTCTAAAATCGGTAAAAAATTAAGTATTATCCAGCCTGCCGTCGAAAAAGACGGACGGCGTTCCGCCGGATGGTCCATCTTCGTCCATCCCCGCCATCGCATTCCAACATCAATAACGATACTCCTCCCGAGGTTCCCATGCCGCTGACCATAGGCGTTCCACGCGAAGTATTCCCCGACGAGAAGCGTGTCGCAACGGTTCCCGAAGTCGTCGAGAAACTGATCAAGCTCGGCTTTGCCGTGGCCGTCGAGAGCGGCGCCGGCGACGCCGCCAATTGCGCCGACGACACTTACCGCGCCGCCGGCGCCGAGATCGTCGCCGGCGCGGCCGATCTGTGGGCCAAGGCCGACATCGTCTTCAAGGTGCGGCCGCCGACCAGCGCCGAAGTCGGCCTCATGAAGCAGGGCGGCACGCTGATCGGTTTCGTCTGGCCGGCGCAGAACCCGGAGCTGATGCAGGCGCTGGCCGCCCGGCAGGCCACGGTGCTGGCCATCGACTCGCTGCCGCGCCAGCTGTCGCGCGCCCAGAAGATGGACGCGCTGACCTCGATGGCCGGCATCAGCGGCTATCGCGCCGTCATCGAGGCCGCCAATGCCTTCGGCCGCTTCTTCAACGGCCAGGTGACGGCGGCGGGCAAGATTCCGCCGGCCAAGGTCTTCATCGCCGGCGCCGGCGTCGCCGGCCTGGCGGCGATCGGCACCGCGGCCAACCTGGGCGCGGTCGTGCGCGCCAACGACACCCGCGCCGAGGTCGCCGACCAGGTGGTGTCGCTCGGCGGCGAGTTCGTCAAGGTCGACTACGAGGAAGAGGGCTCGGGCGGCGGCGGCTACGCCAAGGTCATGAGCGAGGGCTTCCAGGCGGCGCAGCGCGCGATGTACGCCCAGCAGGCGAAGGAAGTTGACATCATCATCACCACTGCGCTGATCCCCGGCAAGCCGGCGCCGCGGCTGATCACCGCCGACATGGTGCAGAGCATGAAGCCGGGCAGCGTCATCGTGGACATGGCCGCCGAGCAGGGCGGCAACTGCGAGCTGACCGAACCGGGCCGGGTGGTGGTCAAGCACGGCGTCACCATCGTCGGCTACACCGACCTGCCCAGCCGCCTGGCCAAGCAGTCGTCGACGCTTTATGCCAACAACCTGCTGCGCCTGACCGAGGAGCTGTGCAAGACCAAGGACGGCCTCGTCAACGTCAACATGGAAGACGACGCCATCCGCGGCCTGACGGTGATCAAGGAGGGCGCCGTCACCTGGCCGCCGCCGCCGCCGAAGCTGCCCGCCGCGGCGCCCCAGGCCAAGCCGGCCGCCCCGGTCGCGGAAAAGAAATCGGGCCACGGCCATGGCGCCGGCGAACCCATGGCCGCCGGCACGCTGACGATCATGTTCGGCGTCACCGCCGCGCTGTTCTGGCTGATCGGCGCCTACGCGCCGGCCTCCTTCCTCGGCCACTTCACGGTGTTCGTGCTGGCCTGCTTCATCGGCTACATGGTGATCTGGAACGTCACGCCCTCGCTGCACACGCCGCTGATGAGCGTCACCAACGCCATCTCCAGCATCATCGCCATCGGCGCGCTGGTGCAGATCGCGCCGCCGCTGG
>CAZRRI010000045.1:0-15751 GCA_964602565.1 uncultured Rhodocyclaceae bacterium
GCCGGCATGCCGTCCGCCCGCGCCCGGGCGATGACGTCGTCGAGCCGGGCAATGCCGTCGGTGATGGAATACTCGCTGTGCAGCCTCAGATGCACGAAGCGTGGAATGATCGGCGGCGAGGCGGCGGGCGCGGCGGACATGATGAAATTTTACCCGCCCGGCCCGCCACGCAGTACCCATGTAATTAAAAAGGGCTCAGCCTATAATCCGCCGGTCCCGTCCGCGAGTCGGAGCCGGCGTGCATCATCCATGAATAATCTTCTGCATCACGTCGATCTGATCACTCGCCAGCGTCGCCGGGGCGACCTGGCGTTGCGCGTCGTCGCCGCGCTCCACGAACTGGTCGGCGCCCGCTCGGTCAGCCTGTACAAGATCTATCCTCAGGGCGACACCACGCTGGTCGGACTGGTCGCCACCGCCGATGCCGGCGGCGTGCACGGCTTCGACGACGGGCTCGGCCTGCCGACCGGTACCGCGCCGATCGAACATCATCCCCGCCTGCGCGATTGCCTTCGGCAAGCCGGCGCCGGCCACGCCTGCTCGGACGGCGATGCTCATCATCAGGTTTTCGTGCTCGGGCGCGATCCGGCGCTGCCGCTCGGCATGGTCGATATCGAGAGCACGGCGCCCATCGACGACGAAGTGCGTACGGTCGCGGACGGTCTGCTGGCACTGATGCTCAATTGCCTGGACATGCTCGACTACAGCGAGACCGACACGCTGACCGGGCTGCTCAACCGCAAGACCTTCGACCAGTTCCTGATCGACATCCTGACGAACATCAACCGCCAGGGCGACGACGGCCAGACGGCGGCCGGCGCCCCGCTGCCGGCGCGCCGGCAGGCGCACCCCGAGGCGTCGCTGCACTGGCTGGGCGTGGTCGACGTCGACCACTTCAAGCGGATCAACGACCGTCACGGCCACCTGATCGGCGATGAAGTGCTGATCCTGATCGCCCAGATGATGAAGTCGTCGTTCCGCCTCCAGGACAGGCTGTTCCGCTTCGGCGGCGAGGAATTCGTCGTGCTGCTCAAGCCCACGGAACTGGATAATGCCGAGCGCGCGTTCGAACGCCTTCGCCACCGCATGGAGGCGCACAGCTTCCCGCAGGTGGGCCGCGTCACGGTCAGCATCGGCTTCACCGGCATCGGCGCCAACGACAACCCGGCCCACGTCCTTGGCCAGGCCGACGAGGCGCTCTACTGGGCGAAGGGCAACGGCCGCAACCGCACGTGCGCCTACCCCAGGCTATGCGCCGAAGGGCATTTGACGCCGCGCGTCGCCAACACCGAAGTCGACCTGTTCTGATGGCCGGCGGGGACTAGGTGGAACCGATCCACTCGATGATCGGCTGCCATTGCGCCCGATCCTGCGCCGAGCGCGACAGCGACAGATCGAATATGGTCATGCCATGGGCGGCGGCCTGCACGTAGTTCTGCGTGTCGCGCAGGAAAGCCAGCACCGGCAGGCCGAGATCGGCGAGAAAACGCTCCAGTTCCGCCGCCGCCCGCGTGCGGGCGTCGACCCGCATGCCCACCACCGCCAGCCGATTCCGCTGGCCGCGCATTTTCCGCTCCGCCGCCAGCGTCTCGAGGAATTGGCCGGTGGCCAGGATGTCGAACAGCGAGGGCTGCAAGGGCACGATGACCCGCTCGACCACTTCGAGCGCCCGGCCCAGGCTGGCGCCGTGCAGCCCGGCCGGGCTGTCGAGCACCGCATGCGTGGTGCCGGCCGGCGGGCGGGCCGGCCTGTCCGGTTCGAGCCGCCACGATTCGATGCGCGGCAGGATGGACGGCCGCAAGGCGAGCCATTGGCGCGAGGACTGCTGGCGGTCGATGTCGCCCAGCATGACGCGATGCCCTTGCCGGGCCAGCAGGCCGGCGAGGTTGGTGGCCAGCATGCTCTTGCCGCTGCCCCCCTTTGGGTTGGCGATGAGAAATGATTTCATGGCAGCATTACCGTCGATCCAGTGGTCTTGCGGGCGGCCAGGTCGATCTGGGCCTGCGCGGCGTCCTTCAGTGCGTAGGTCTGATTCACTTCGATCTTCACCTTGCCGGTGGTCACGACATCGAACAACTCGCCGGCCGTGGCCAACAGGTCGGCGCGCCGCGCAGTGTATCCGAATAATGACGGCCGGGTGATGAATAGCGAGCCGCGCCGGGTCAGTTCGCCAAGGTCGAACGGCGGCACGACGCCAGAGGCGTTGCCGAACGACACCATCAGGCCCAGTGGCCGCAGGCAGTCGAGCGAGGGGAAAAACGTGTCCTTGCCGATGGAATCGTAGACCACAGGCACGCCTTCGCCGCCGGTGATGGTCTTCACGCGGTCGACGAAATTCTCGCGCGTGTAGACGATCGGATGATCGCAGCCATGCGCCCCGGCCAGCGCCGCCTTCTCGTCCGAACCGACCGTGCCGATGACGGTGGCGCCCAGCGCCTTGGCCCACTGGCAGACGATCAGGCCGACGCCGCCGGCGGCGGCGTGGACCAGGATGGTGTCGCCGGCCTGCACGCGATAGGTGCGACGCAGCAGGTATTGCGCCGTCATGCCCTGGAGCATCATCGCGGCGGCCGTCTTGCCGTCGATGCCGGCGGGCAGCTTGACCAGCCGGTCGGCCGGGATGTTGCGCGCCTCGGCATAGGCGCCGATTGGTCCGAGCGGCCCGCCGGCATAGGCGACGCGATCGCCGACGGCGATGTCGGTGACGCCGCCGCCCACCGCCGTGACCACGCCGGCGCCCTCCATGCCGATGCCCGACGGCAAGGGCAGCGGGTAAATGCCGGCGCGATGGTAGATGTCGATGAAGTTGAGGCCGACCGCCTCGTGGCGCACGGTCGCCTCGCCCGCCGCCGGCGCCGGCAGGTCGACCTGCTCCCAGCACAGCACTTCCGGACCGCCCGTCCGGTGAATTCTCATGGCATGGGTCATGATGCACCTCCAGATCGTTGTCATTGTTCGCAACGGGGTATTTTAAACTTGAGACGTCCGCCGAAGTCGGTTATAAGGATCGACCGTGAGCGGACCGATCTTGCCGACCAGCAGTCTTCTGCGGCGCGCCATCCGCGCCATGGTGCTCGCCGCCCTGCCGGGGGGCGCAATGACAGCGGCGGCGGCGCCGCTGCTGCACTGCGAAGTCGAGCAGGGCGGCCGGACATGGCAAGTGGAAACCGCGCCGGTGACCGATCCCTACGGCGTCAGGCCGCTCGACGTCGATGGCAAGTTCCGCTTCAAGGCGGTGATGGTCGGCGACGAACACCGGGTCGAGTACGTCAAGCTCTATGCCTATTACCAGACGCGCCGCAAGCCCGTGTTGCTGCATCAGGCCACTTACCTGGCGCCGGTAGCGGCAAGCAGTGCCGCCCCGTCGCTGACCGGCGAGCACACGGTCTTCAGTCCATGGCTGGAGCGCGAAATGCGCTATCGCTGCACGCTGCGCGAGGTGGCGCGATGAGGCTTTTGCACCTGCTGCTCGGCATCGTGCTCGGCGCGATGCTCTGGCCGGCACGCGCCGAGGCGCCGGAGCCCGTGGTGTCGATCGCCTTCGTCGGCGATGTCATGCTGGCCGAGTCTATCGGCCGGCAGATCCGGCGCGGCCGCGATCCCTTCGCGCCGTTCGCCGCGGCGCTCGATGCCGCCGACATCCGCGTCGGCAATCTCGAATGCGTCATCGCCACGCGCGGCGAGGCCGAGCCGGACAAGCCCTACACCTTCCGCGCCCATCCGCGCGTCCTGAAGCCGCTCAAGCGCCATTTCGACGCGCTCGGCCTGGCCAACAATCATTCCGGCGATTACGGTCCCGCCGCCTTCGGCGAGATGCTCGACCGGCTCGACCGCGCTGGCATCGCCTACTTCGGCGGCGGCCGCGACCTCGCGCATGCCCACGCGCCGCTGATCATCGCGCGCAAGGGCCTGCGCATCGCCCTGCTCGGCTACAACGAATTCTTCCCGCGCAGTTTCGAGGCCGATGTCGACCAGCCCGGCATCGCCTGGAGCGAGGACGAGCAGGTGCGCCTCGACATCGCCACCGCGCGCAGCCGCCATCGTGCCGACCTGGTGATTCCCTTCATGCACTGGGGCTGGGAGCATGAACCGGTGGCCGGCGCGCGGCAGCGGCGATTGGCGCGCCTGATGATCGACGCCGGCGCCGATGCGGTGGTCGGCGGCCATCCGCACGTCGTACAGGACCACGAGGAGTATCGCGGCAGGCCGATCATCTACAGCCTCGGCAACTTCGTCTTCGACGGCTTCACCGACCGCGACAACAACACCGGCTGGCTGCTGCGCATGGAACTGGACCGGCGGGGCGTGAAGAACTGGCGCGTCACCGTGGCGCGCATCGACCGCCGCGGCATCCCCCATCCGTCCACCGAGCCCGGCCCGGCCTACGAACGCAGGTGATTGGCGTCCACCACCGCCAGCGCCGTCATGTTCACCAGCCGGCGCACCGTCGCGGTCGGCGTCAGGATATGCACCGGCCTGGCGGCGCCGAGCAGGATCGGGCCGACGGTGACGCCGTCGCCGTTCACCGCCTTGATCAGGTTGAAGGCGATGTTGGCGGCGTCGAGGTTGGGCATCACCAGCAGGTTGGCCTCGCCGCGCAGCTTGCAGTCGGGATAGAGCCGCTGGCGGATTTCCTCGGACAAGGCCGCGTCGCCGTGCATTTCGCCATCTACCTCGAGTTCCGGCGCCCGCGCGGTGATCAGTTCGCGCGTGCGGCTCATTTTCAGCGCCGACTGCGAGCGCAGGCTGCCGAAGTTGGAGTGGGAGAGCAGCGCCACCTTCGGCGTCAGGCCGAAACGGCGCACCTCCTCGGCCGCCATCAGCGTGATCTCGGCCAGCGATTCGGCGCTTGGCTCCTCATTGACGTAGGTATCGCAAATGAACAGGGTCCGGCTGGGCAGCAGCAGCAGGTTCATGGCCGCGAAGCAGTGCGCGCCGGCCTCCAGGCCGATCACGTCGCGCACCTGGTTGAGGTGTTTGACGTGCTTGCCGACCGTGCCGCACAGCACGGCATCCACCTCGCCGCGTCGCAGCAGCATGCAGCCGATCAGGGTGTTGTCGGAACGCAGGCGCTGCTTGGCGATCTCGGGCGTGATGCCCTGGCGGCCGCGCAGGTGGAAATATTCCTGCCACAGTTCCTTGTAGCGCCGGTCGGAATCGGGATTGACCACCTCGAAGTCGCGGCCGGGCACCACGCGCAGGCCGGCGCGCTCGATATGGCTCTGGATCACTTCCGGCCGGCCGATCACCACCGGCTGCGCGAGGCGCTCGTCGAGCACCGCCTGCACCGCGCGTAGCACGCGCTCGTCCTCGCCCTCGCAATAAATCACGCGGCGAGGATGCTGCTTGGCCGCGGTGAACACCGGCTTCATGACGAAGCCCGAGTGATAGACGAACTCGTTCAGCTTCTGCCGATAGGCGTTCATGTCGGCGACGGGGCGTGTCGCCACGCCTGACTCTTGTGCGGCCAGCGCCACGGCCGGCGCGATCTTGACGATCAGGCGCGGATCGAAGGGACGCGGAATCAGGTACTCCGGCCCGAAGCGGCGCGACTCGCCGCCGTAGGCCATGGCCACGACATCGGAACTTTCCGCCTGCGCCAGTTCGGCCAGCGCCCGCACGGCGGCGAGCTTCATGTGCTCGGTGATGGTCGTCGCGCCGGCATCGAGCGCGCCGCGGAAGATGAACGGGAAGCACAGCACGTTGTTGACCTGGTTCGGATAGTCCGAGCGGCCGGTGGCCATGATCGCGTCGTCGCGGACCTGCTTCACTTCCTCGGGCAGGATTTCCGGCGTCGGGTTGGCCAGCGCGAGGATCAGCGGCCTGGCCGCCATCTTCGCCACCATCCCGGGCTTGAGCACGCCGCCGGCCGAGAGGCCGAGGAAGACGTCGGCGCCTTCGATGGCCTCGGCCAGCGTGCGCTGGTCGGTCTTCTTGGCGTAGCGCGCCTTGATCGGGTCCATGAGCTTCGTGCGGCCCTCGTACACCAGCCCCTCGATATCGGTGACCCAGATATTCTCGACACGCACGCCGAGGCTCACCAGCAGGTCGAGGCAGGCCAGCGCCGCCGCGCCGGCGCCCGAACTGACCAGCTTGACGTTCTCCATCCGCTTGCCGATCAAGTGCAGGCCGTTGAGCACCGCCGCGCCGACGACGATGGCCGTGCCATGCTGGTCGTCGTGGAAGACCGGAATCCGCATGCGCTCGCGCAGCCTGGCTTCGATGTGGAAGCATTCCGGCGCCTTGATGTCCTCGAGGTTGATGCCGCCGAAAGTCGGCTCCATCGCCGCGATGTGGTCGATCAGCTTGTCGGGGTCGGACTCGTCGAACTCGATGTCGAACACGTCGATGCCGGCGAACTTCTTGAACAGCACGCCCTTGCCTTCCATCACCGGCTTCGCGGCCAGCGGGCCGATGTTGCCCAGGCCGAGCACCGCCGTGCCGTTGGTGACGACGGCGACCAGGTTGGCGCGGGAAGTCAGCCGTGACGCCGCGCCGGCATCGGCGACGATCGCGTCGCAGGCGGCGGCGACGCCGGGCGAATAGGCGAGCGCGAGGTCGCGCTGGTTGGTGAGGCCCTTGGTCGGCACCACCGCGATCTTTCCCGGCGTCGGCCACTCGTGGTATTCGAGGGCCGCCGCGGAGAGGTTTTCCTGTTCGGTCGGCATGGGCTTCCTCCGGTGTTCTTCCTGATAGGCCGCGCATCATAGGCCGGACACGCTGACAGCACCATTACGGAAATCCACGACCGCCGGGCCGTCGGTAGAATCCGCGCCAGGCAAAGGAAAGGGTCATCATGAAACGCGTTGTTTTCAATCAGAAAGGCGGCGTCGGCAAGAGCACCATCACTTGCAACCTCGCCGCCATCGCCGCCAGCCGGGGACTGCGCACCCTGGTGGTGGACCTCGATCCACAGGCCAACTCGACCCGCTACCTGCTCGGCGCGCAGCCGGTGGAAAACACCGCCACCGAGTTCTTCGACCAGACGCTCAACTTCAAGCTGCGGCCGAAGGCGACCGAGGAATTCCTCCACGCCACGCCCTTCGAAAACCTGTTCGTGCTGCCGGCCGACGGCGCGCTGGAAGCACTCCAGGCGAAACTCGAATCGCGCTACAAGATCTACAAGCTGCGCGAGGCGCTCGAAGCGCTCGAAGGCTTCGAGCAGATATGGATCGACACGCCGCCGGCGCTGCACTTCTTCACGCGCTCGGCGCTGATCGCCGCCGACGCCTGCCTGATTCCCTTCGACTGCGACGAGTTCGCCCGCCAGGCGCTCTACACCCTGATGGAGAACGTGGCCGAGATCCGCGCCGACCACAATGCCGGCCTGGTGGTCGAGGGCATCGTCGTCAACCAGTTCCAGCCGCGGGCCGCCCTGCCGCGAACGATCGTCGACGAACTGCGGGCGGAAAAGCTGCCGGTGCTCGCCAGCCACCTGTCATCGTCGGTGAAGATCAAGGAATCGCACCGGCTGGCCCGGCCGATGATCCACCTCGACCGCAACCACAAGCTGGCGCGCGAATTCACCGACCTCTACGACGAACTGGAAAGGGCCCGCAAGGCCCGCGCCAAGGCCGCGGCGAAGAAGCGCGCCTGATCAGGCCAGGAAGTCGGACAGCAGGCGGTTGAAGGCGTCCGCCTGCTCGATGTTGCACAAGTGGGCGGCCGATTCGATCAGCTCGAATCTCGCGCCGGGAATCTTGTCGGCGATGCGGCGCCCCATCGCGGGCGGCATGCCCGCATCCTGGGCGCCGGCAATCACCAGGGTCGGGCAGGCAATCCCGTCCAGGCGGGCCTCGGTGTCCATCGTCGGAATCGCATGCCCGCAGCCGATGTAGCCGGCTGCCGGCGTCGCCGCGATCATGGCGCCGACGCGGGCCATCACTTCCGGCCGCGCCGCCCGGTACGGCGCGGTAAACCAGCGCTCCAGCGTCGGCGCCACCAGCGGCGCCATGCCGCCGGCCCGCACCGCCGCGATGCGCTCGGCCCACGGCGCCCGCGCCTCGGGACCATAAGCGCTGGTGGTGCTGACCAGCACCAGCCTGTCGATCTTTTCCGGCGCGGTCAGCGCGACATGCTGGGCGATCATGCCGCCCAGCGAGATGCCGCAGAAATGCGCGCGTCCGATGCCCAGCCGCTCCATCAGCCAGAGCACGTCGGCGGCCAGCCAGGCGAAGTCATAGGCGCCCTCGGGCGCCGAGGTGCCGCCGTGGCCGCGCGTGTCGAAGCGCAGCACGCGGAAATGCGGCGTCAGCGCCGCCATCTGGTCGTCCCACATCGACAGGTCGGTGGCCAGCGAGTGCGAAAGGATCAGCCAGGGGCCTTCGCCCTGGATGTCGCAGCGGATGTCGATGCCGTTGGCGTGGATATTCATGCGGCCTCCAGCTTGGCGATGGCCAGCGCCAGCCACTTCATGCCAGCGCTGCCGAAGTTGATCTGGGCGCGGGCATCCTCGCCGCCGCCATCGAGGTTGACGATGATGCCCTCGCCGAATTTGGCGTGGCGCACGCTCTGGCCGATGCGCCAGCCGCCGCCGGCGCCGTCGCGGGGCGCGTAAACCGTCCGCGGCTGTTCCGCGAAAGTCAGCCGTGGCGACACGCCACCGTGCACGCCGCCCTGCTTGGCGATCTTCGGCGTCAGCCACTTCACGAGCCCGGCGGGAATCTCCTCGATGAAACGCGAAGGCAGGTTGTAGCGCGTCTGGCCGTGCAGCATGCGCGTCTGCGCGTGCGAGAGGTAGAGCCGCTGGCGCGCACGCGTCACCGCGACGTACATCAGGCGGCGCTCTTCCTCCAGCCCCTTCGGCTCGACCAGCGAATTCTCGTGCGGGAACAAGCCCTCTTCGAGTCCGCTGAGGAAGACGATGTTGAACTCCAGGCCCTTCGCCGAGTGGGTCGTCATCAGTTGCAGCGCGTCGTCGCCCTCGCCGGCCTGGTGCTCGCCCGCTTCCAGCGCGGCATGGGCCAGAAAGGCGATCAGGTCGGCCGACAGTTCGCCTTCCTCGCTCACGGCGCCTTCCTCGGCGACGAAGCTTGCCGCGGCATTGACGAGTTCGTCGAGGTTGGCGAGACGGTCCTGGCCTTCCTTCTCGGTCTGGTAATGCGCGCGCAGGCCGGAGAGTTCGACGACATGGTCGACCAGCTCGGGCAGCGGCAGGTGCGCCACCTCCTTCATCTTGCCGATCAGCGCGACGAAAGCGGCGGCCTTGCCGCCGGAATTGGCGGCGGCCGCGAACAGGCTGCTGCCCGCTCCCTTCGCGGCATCCTGCAATTGTTCGATGCTGCGAGCCCCGATGCCGCGCGTCGGGAAATTCACCACCCGCGCGAACGAGGTGTCGTCGTCCGGGTTGGCGATCAGGCGCAGGTAGGCGAGCGCGTGCTTGATTTCCTGGCGCTCGAAAAAGCGCAGGCCGCCATAGACGCGATAGGGCAGCCCGGCCGAGAACAGCGCATGTTCCAGCACGCGCGACTGCGCGTTGGCGCGGTAGAGCAGCGCGATTTCGCTGCGGGCGTGGCCGTCGCGCGCCAGCGCCTTGATCTCCTCGACGATCCAGCGCGCCTCGTCGAGGTCGGAATAGGCCTCGAAGACGCGGATCGGCTCGCCGGCGCCGGCGTCGGTCCACAGGTTCTTGCCCAGCCGGTTCTCGTTGTGCTTGATGATGGCGTTGGCCGCGTCGAGGATGTTGCCGTGCGAGCGGTAGTTCTGTTCGAGGCGGATGACGTTCGCCACCCTGAACTCACGCTCGAAGTCGCGCATGTTGCCGACTTCGGCACCTCTGAACGCATAAATGGACTGGTCGTCGTCCCCGACGCAGAACAGGCAGCCGTCCTCGCCGGTCAATAACTTGAGCCATTTGTATTGCAGGACGTTCGTATCCTGGAATTCATCGACCAGGATGTGGCGGAAGCGCTCCTGATAATGCCGGCGCAGCGCCTCGTTGCGCGCCAAAAGCTCGTAACAGCGCAGCAGCAGCTCGGCGAAATCGACCACGCCTTCCTTGTTGCATTGCATCTCGTAGGCCTCGTACAGCTCGACCCGCTTCTTCGTGTAGCCGTCCCAGGCCTCCACGGCGGAAGGGCGCAGCCCCGCCTCCTTCTGGCCGTTGATGAAGTGCTGAAGCTCGCGCGGCGGATATTTCTCGTCGTCCACGTTGAGCGCTTTCAACAATCTCTTGATCGCGGAAAGCTGGTCGGCCGAATCGAGTATCTGGAACAGTTGCGGCAGGCCGGCATCGCGGTGGTGTGCCCGCAACAGCCGGTTGCACAGGCCGTGGAAGGTGCCGATCCACATGCCGCGCGCGTTGATCGGCAGCATCGCCGTCAGCCGCGCCAGCATCTCCCTGGCCGCCTTGTTGGTGAAGGTCACCGCCAGCACTTGCTGGGGCGTCATCTGGCGGGTGGCGATCAGCCAGGCGATGCGGGTGGTGAGTACGCGCGTCTTGCCCGAGCCCGCCCCAGCGAGGATCAAGGCATGCTGGCGCGGCAGGGTGACGGCCGCCAGTTGTTCCGGGTTGAGGCCGCTAAGGAGCGTGGACATGGCGCGACGATTATAATTGCGCCTCAATTCCAGTTATCGCCGGCCCGCCCCATGCAGGAAAAATACCAACCGAGCGCCATCGAGCAGGCCGCCCAGGCCCATTGGCAATCCAGGCAGTCCTTCCGCGCCGTCGAGGAGGCGGGCAAGCCGAAGTATTACTGCCTGTCGATGTTCCCCTACCCCTCGGGCAAGCTGCACATGGGCCACGTGCGCAACTACACCATCGGCGACGTGCTGACGCGCTACCACCGGATGCGCGGCTTCAACGTGCTGCAGCCGATGGGCTGGGACGCCTTCGGCCTGCCGGCGGAGAACGCCGCCATGGCCAACAATGTCCCGCCGGCGCAGTGGACCTACGACAACATCGCCTACATGAAGAAGCAGCTCCAGTCGCTGGGCTTCGCCCTCGACTGGGAGCGCGAGCTGGCGACCTGCCCCCCCGAATACTACAAGTGGAACCAGTGGCTGTTCCTGCGCATGCTGGAAAAGGGCATCGCCTACAAGAAGACCCAGGTGGTGAACTGGGACCCGGTCGACCAGACTGTGCTGGCCAACGAGCAGGTCATCGACGGCCGCGGCTGGCGCACCGGCGCTGTCGTGGAGAAGCGCGAGATTCCCGGCTACTACCTCGGCATCACGCAGTACGCCAACGAACTGCTCTCGGCGCTCGACACGCTGCCCGGCTGGCCGGAGCGTGTCAAGACCATGCAGGCCAACTGGATCGGCAAGAGCTACGGCGTGCGCTTCGCCTTCCCCTACGACCTGGACGGAAAGAAGGATCTGCTCTGGGTATTCACGACGCGCGCCGACACCATCATGGGCGTCACCTTCTGCGCCGTCGCCGCCGAGCATCCGCTGGCCACCCATGCGGCAAATGCGGCCGCGCAGAACAACAAACCCGAACTGGCCGCCTTCATCGAGGAATGCAAGCAGGGCTCGGTTATGGAAGCCGACATGGCGACCATGGAAAAGAAGGGCATGCCGACCGGCATTTTCGTCGAGCATCCGCTCACCGGCGAGAAGGTCGAAGTCTGGGTCGGCAACTACGTGCTGATGGGCTATGGCGAGGGCGCGGTGATGGCCGTGCCGGCGCACGACGAGCGCGACTTCGCCTTCGCCAAGAAATACGGCCTCGCCATCAGGCAGGTCATCGACGTGCCGGGCAAGACCTATTCGCTCGATGCCTGGCAGGAGTGGTACGCCGACAAGCACAACGGCGTCTGCGTCAATTCGGGCAGGTACGACGACCTCGACTACCAGCAGGCGATCGACGCCATCGCCGCCGACCTCAAGGCAAGAAATCTCGGCGACAAGCAGGTGCAGTTCCGGCTGCGCGACTGGGGCATTTCCCGCCAGCGCTACTGGGGCTGCCCGATCCCGCTCATCCATTGCCAGGCATGCGGCACCGTGCCGGTGCCCGACGACCAGTTGCCCGTGGCGCTGCCCGAGGACTGCGTGCCGGACGGCTCCGGCAACCCGCTCCTGAAGCGGCCGGACTTCCTCGACTGCGCCTGCCCGAAATGCGGCAAGCCGGCGCGGCGCGAGACGGACACGATGGACACCTTCGTCGATTCGTCCTGGTACTACGCGCGCTACTGCTCGAACGACGCCAAGGCCATGCTCGACAACCGCGCGGCCTACTGGATGCCGGTCGACCAGTACATCGGCGGCATCGAGCACGCCATCCTGCACCTGCTCTACTCGCGTTTCTGGACCAAGGTGATGCGCGACCTCGGTCTTCTCGAGACCGACGAGCCGTTCGCGAATCTGCTGACGCAGGGCATGGTACTCAACCACATCTTCAGCCGGCGGACGGACAAGGGCGGCATCGAGTACTTCGCGCCCGAGGAAGTCGATCTGGTGCGCGACGACGCAGGGCACGTCACCGGCGCCACGCTCAAGGCCGACGGCAGCGCCATCGACTACGGCGGCATCGGCACCATGTCGAAGTCGAAGCGCAACGGCGTCGACCCGCAGGCGCTGATCGAGCAGTACGGTGCCGATACCGCGCGCTTCTTCATGATGTTCGCTTCGCCCCCCGAACAGACCCTGGAGTGGTCCGATTCCGGCGTCGAGGGCGCCTACCGCTTCCTCAAGCGTGTCTGGGCGTTCGGTCACGCCCTCAAGCCACGCGTCTCCGACAAGAAGGCATCGTCGCTGCGCCGCGAAATCCACCTGCTGCTCAAGCAGGCCAACTACGACCTCGGCAAGTTCCAGTTCAACACCGTCGCATCGGCGGCGATGAAGATGCTCAATGCGCTGGAAAAATCGGCTGGCGACAGTCACGAGCGCGAAGGATTCTCGATCCTGCTGCGAGTGCTCTCCCCGATCACGCCGCACGTCTGCCATGAACTCTGGAAGGCGCTGGGCTACGGCGACGACATCCTCGCCGCGCCGTGGCCCGAGCCGCTCGAAGAGGCGCTGGCGCAGGACGAGATCGAACTGGTGCTGCAGGTGAACGGCAAGACGCGCGGCAGCGTGCGCGTGCCGGCCGGCGCCGACAAGGCCGCCATCGAGGCCGCCGCCGTCGCCACGGAGGCCGCGCAAAAGTTCATGGAAGGCAAGCCGGCGAAAAAGGTCGTCGTCGTGCCCGGCCGCCTGGTCAATATCGTCGTCTGACGCCATGCGCATCCTGCTCGCCTGCCTGACGCTCCTGCTCTCGGCCTGCGGCTTCCAGTTGCGCGGCAGCCATGCGCTGCCCTTCGACACGCTCCACATCGCCCAGCCGGAATCGAGCGAGCTGCGCGCCGTGATCAAGCGCAACATCGAGGCCTCGACGCAGACGCGCGTCGTCGCCACCGCCGCCGAGGCGCAGGCCACGCTGATCGTCCTGGGCGACCTGTCGCAGAAGAAGATCATGTCGCTCAACTCGGCCGGCCGCGTGCGCGAGTATCAGCTCGAACGCATATTCGTGTTCATGGTCGCCAATGCCGCGGGGCAGCAGTTCGTGCCGCAAAGCACGATACGCATCACCCGGGAAATGACCTTCGACGACGCCGCCGTGTTGTCCAAGCAGGCCGAGGAAACCCTGCTGTGGCGCGATATCCAGAACGACATGGTGCAGCAGTTGATGCGGCGGCTGGCGGCCGCCAAGCTCAAGCCGGCGGACAGCTAGGCCATGCAGCTGCGCCCCGAGCAGCTATCGGCGCATCTCGAACGCCAGCTGGCGCCGCTCTATGTCGTGCATGGCGATGGCCTGCTGGCCATCGAGGCGGCCGACCTCATCCGCGCCGCCGCCCGCGCCAAGGGCTTCGCCGAACGCGAAGTCCTGATGGTGACCCCGAGCTTCAAGTGGGACGAGCTCTTCCTGGCCGCTGGCAACCTCTCGCTGTTCGGCGGCGACAAGGTCATCGACCTGCGCATCCCCTCCGGCAAGCCCGGCCGCGATGGCGGCGAGGCGCTCGGCCGCTATTGCGCACAACTGCCGCAGGGCGTGGTAACGCTGGTCGCGCTGCCCGATCTCGACTGGCAGGCGAAGAAGGCCGCGTGGTTCGTCAAGCTCGCCAACGCCGGCATCGCCATCGAATGCGCCGCGCCGCCGCTGGCGCAGTTGCCGGCATGGATCGCCGCGCGCCTGCAACGCCAGCGTCAAAGCGCACCGCGCCAGGCGCTGGAGTTCATCGCCACCCACGTCGAGGGAAATCTGCTCGCGGCGCATCAGGAAATCCAGAAGCTGGCGCTGCTTCATCCCGAGGGCGAAATCTCGCTCAAGGATGTCGAAGCCGCCGTGCTCAACGTCGCCCGTTACGACATCGACGCGCTGCGCGACGCGCTGCGCAACCGCGATGTCGCCCGCTGCGCGCGCACGCTCGACGGCCTCGAGGCCGAAGGCGCCGCGCTGCCGCTGGTGCTCTGGGCGCTGGCCAACGAGGCCCGGCAGCGCGCCGCCCCGATCAAACAACGGACACTCTTGCATGCGGCGCGAATCGACCGCATGATCAAGGGCGTGGCGAAGGGCGATGTCTGGGACGAATTTCTGCAACTCGCCCTGCGCTTGATGAGGACGGCATGATGGACAAATCGAACGTGAAAGACTACATGGAAGGCATCGGCCGGGCGGCCCGCGCGGCCTCGCGCGAAATCGCCAAGGCATCCACCGCGGCCAAGAACGCCGCGCTGCTGGCGATGGCGAAGGCCATCCGCGAAAGTCAGGCGCGGCTGCTCGCCGCCAACGCCGAGGATGTCGCCGAGGCAAGGGCCAACGGCCTCGACGCCGCGATGATCGACCGCCTGACGCTGACGGCGAAAGGCGTCGAGACGATGGCGCAGGGTCTGGAGCAGGTCGCTCAGCTTTCCGACCCCGTTGGCGAAATCACCGACGTGAAGCGCCGCCCGACCGGCATCCAGGTCGGCAGGATGCGCGTGCCGCTCGGCGTCGTCGGCATCATCTACGAGGCGCGGCCCAACGTCACCGCCGACGCCGCCGCCCTTTGTCTCAAGTCGGGCAACGCCGCCATCCTGCGCGGCGGCAAGGAGGCCATCCGCTGCAATCAGGCCATCGCCGCCTGCGTGCGCGCGGGACTCACCGCGGCCGGCCTGCCCGAGACGGCGGTGCAGGTGATCGAAACCACCGACCGCGAGGCCGTCGGCCACCTCGTCACCATGCCGCAGTACGTCGATGTGATCGTGCCGCGCGGCGGCAAGGGCCTGATCGAGCGCATCTCGAAGGAGGCGCGCGTGCCGGTGATCAAGCATCTGGACGGCAACTGCCATGTCTATATCGACGAGTTCGCCGATCCCGCCAAGGCGCTGAAGATCCTCGAAAACGCCAAGACCCAGCGGCTCGGCACCTGCAACACCGCGGAGTCAGTCGTGGTGGCACGCCGCGTCGCGGCGACGCAACTGCCGGCGCTGGCGAAAATGCTGATCGACAAGGGCGTCGAGATTCGCGGCTGCGCCGAGACGCTGGCGCTGGTTCCGCAGGCGAAAGCGGCAACGGATGAGGACTACTACACCGAGTATCTCGCCGCGATCATTTCCTGCAAGATCGTCGCCGACGTCGGCGAAGCCATCGAGCACATCAACAAGTACTCGTCGGCCCATACGGAAGCGATCGTGACCGAGAACTATACGAACGCCATGCGCTTCCTGCGCGAAGTGGATTCGAGCTCGGTGATGGTGAACGCCTCGACGAGATTCGCCGACGGCTTCGAGTACGGCCTCGGCGCCGAGATCGGCATCTCGACCGACAAGTTCCACGCCCGCGGCCCGGTCG
>CAZRRI010000046.1:0-15017 GCA_964602565.1 uncultured Rhodocyclaceae bacterium
TCAAGGGCATCAATTTCGAGGGCCTGCGCGACGCCGGCGACCCGGTCGAGATCGCCCGCCGCTACGACGAGCAGGGCGCCGACGAGATCACCTTCCTCGACATCACCGCCAGTTCCGACGACCGCGACATCATCCTGCACATCGTCGAAGCCTGCGCCGAGCAGGTGTTCATCCCGCTCACCGTCGGCGGCGGCGTGCGCAAGGTGGAGGACGTGCGCCGCCTGCTCAATGCGGGGGCGGACAAGGTCAGCATCAACACCGCCGCCGTGAACGACCCGCGACTGGTGGCCGATGCCGCCGGCAAGGTCGGCTCGCAGTGCATCGTCGTCGCGATCGACGCCAAGCAGACCAGCCCCGGCAAGTGGGAAGTGTTTACCCACGGCGGCCGCAAGAACGTCGGCCTCGACGCCATCGAATGGGCCAGGAAGGTCACCGAGCTCGGCGCGGGCGAAATCCTGCTCACCAGCATGGACCGCGACGGTACCAAGAACGGTTTCGACCTGGAGCTGACGCGGCGCGTCGCCGAAGCCGTGGCGGTGCCGGTGATCGCCAGCGGCGGCGTGGGCAATCTCCAGCATCTCGCCGACGGCGTGCAGCAGGGCAAGGCCGACGCGGTGCTGGCGGCCAGCATTTTTCATTACGGCGAATACACTGTGCGCCAAGCCAAGGAATACATGCGTTCGCGTGGCATCGAGGTTAGGTTATGACTTGCAAGTGGCTCAACGAAATCAAGTGGGACGAGCAGGGGCTGGTGCCCGTGATCGCCCAGGATGCCGCCAGCGGCGATGTGCTGATGTTCGCCTGGATGAACCGCGAGGCGCTCGAGAAGACCGCGGCCATCGGCCAGGCCGTCTATTGGTCGCGCTCCCGTCGCAAGCTCTGGCACAAGGGCGAGGAGTCCGGCCATTTCCAGAAGGTGCTGGATATCCGCACCGACTGCGACAACGACGTCGTGCTGCTCAAGATCGAACAGGTCGGCGGCATCGCCTGCCATACCGGCCGCAAGAGCTGCTTCTTCCAGAAGCTCGATGATGGCTGCTGGTTGCCGGCGGATCCGGTTCTCAAAGACCCGAAGGAGATATACAAGTGATCGATCTCGAAGTCCTGCACCGCGTCCAGGCGACGCTGGCGGAGCGCAAGGGCGCGGCGCCGGATTCCTCGTATGTCGCCAGTCTCTACGCCAAGGGCACCGACACCATCTGCAAGAAAATCGCGGAAGAGGCGGCCGAGACGATCATGGCGGCCAAGGATGGCGACCGCCTGCATCTGGTGCGCGAGACCTGCGATCTCTGGTTCCATACCATGGTGCTGCTGTCCCATTTCGACATCGGTGTCGACGACATCATGGTCGAGTTCCGCCGGCGCGAAGGCATTTCCGGCATCGACGAGAAGAATTCGCGGGGCTGACATGAGCGACTGCATCTTCTGCAAGATCGCGCGTGGCGAGATTCCTTCGAAAAAGGTTTATGAGGACGAAGACCTGTTCGCCTTCCACGATATCTACCCCCAGGCGCCGGTGCACTTCATGATCATCCCCAAGCAGCACATCGCCTCGCTGAACGAAGCGGACGCCAGCCACCAGGCGGTGCTCGGCAAGCTGTTCGCCAAGGTCGGCGAGATGGCGCGCTCGCAGGGGCTCAGCGACGGCTTCCGTACCATCATCAACACGGGCAGGGTGGGTCGGCAGGAGGTGTATCATCTGCACGTACATATCCTTGGCGGTCCCGAGCCCTTGGGCTCGATGCTGCCGAGAAGCTAGGAGAGAGACATGGGTTCCTTCAGTATCTGGCATTGGTTGATCGTCCTGGTCATCGTCATGCTGATTTTCGGCACCAAGAAGCTGCGCAACATCGGCCAGGATCTCGGCGGCGCGGTCAAGGGCTTCAAGGACGGCATGAAGGAAAGCACCGCCGACACGCCGGCCGATTCCGAGCGGGTCGGCCATACCATCGAGGGCGAGGCCAAGAAGGAGAAGGTTTGAGCCGCGCTCCGGCGTTCATGCCTGGTGGAGCGGGTGATGCCCGCTCATTTTTTTCGGACGTCCGCATGCCATGTTCGATGTAGGCTTTACCGAACTGATGGTGATTGCCCTGGTGGCGTTGATCGTCGTCGGGCCCGAACGGTTGCCGCGCGTGGCGCGCACGGCGGGCCACTGGCTCGGGCGTCTGCAACGCTATGTCAGCGACGTCAAGGCCGACATCAACCGGGAGATCCAGCTCGAGGACCTGAAAAAGCTTCAGCAGCAAGTGGCCGAACAGGCCAGGACGATGGAGGAATCCATCAGCAAGCACATGCAGTCGGTCGAGACCTCGCTGAACGAATCCATCGCGCAAGGCATCGGTGACAAGCAGGATGTCGCCACCCCGTCGTCGGACGGCGCGTCGCCACCACTGACTTTCACGGATTCCGAAAAGCCCAAGGCCTGACATGTCGGAGATCCAGGAAACCTTCATCAGCCATCTGGTCGAATTGCGCGACCGCCTCCTGCGCGCGGTGCTGGCGATCATCCTGGTGTTCCTCTGCCTGGTGCCATGGGCGGCGAACGTTTACGACCTGCTGGCGCAACCGATGATCGCCACGCTGCCGCCGGGCACGAAGATGATCGCGACCGGCGTCATCACGCCCTTCATGGTGCCGATCAAGATCACCCTGCTGGCGGCGTTCATCATCGCCCTGCCGGTGGTGCTGTACCAAGCCTGGGCCTTCATCGCGCCCGGCCTCTATGCCCACGAGAGGAAGTTCGCGCTGCCGATCGTGCTTGGCAGCACGCTGCTGTTCCTGGCCGGCATCGCCTTTTGCTATTTCCTCGTCTTCAACACGGTGTTCAAGTTCATCGGCGAATTCGCGCCGCAAAGCATCACGCCGGCGCCCGACATCGAGCAGTATCTGTCTTTCGTGATGACCATGTTCCTCGCGTTCGGCATCACGTTCGAAGTGCCGGTGGCGGTGATCCTGCTGGTCCGGTTCGGCGTCATCGGCATCGACAAGCTGAAGGAAGCCAGGCCCTATGTGATCGTCGGCGCCTTTGTCATCGCCGCCGTGGTGACGCCGCCCGACGTGCTGTCCCAGTTCATGCTGGCGGTGCCGATGTGCGTGCTGTTCGAACTGGGACTGTTTCTCGCGCGCTTCGTCGGCAAGCGCGCCGAACCGATGCCGGGCGAAAGCGACTATGTCGCGCCCAGCGATGCCGAGATGAATCGCGAGCTCGACCGGCGCGCCTGATCAGTCGCGGGGCGGTTTCGGCCGCTTGCCGATCACCGTGCGCAGATCGATCTCCTTGCCATCGCGGCGCAGGGTAAACGTGCCGGTGTCGCCCGGCTGGAGGGCGGCGATCAGTGCGAGCATGTTTTCGGCGTTCTTGATCGCGCTGCCGTCGATGGCCAGCAATACGTCGCCGGGATGGATGCCGGCCTTGTCGGCCGGGCTGCCGCGCATGACGCCGGCGATCAATGCGCCCTCGACCGAGGGGAGGCCGAAGGATTCGGCCAGTTCGGGCGTGATCTCCTGAACCTCGACACCGATCCAGCCGCGCGTGACGCCGCCGGTGCGGATGATCTGCTCCATGACATTGCGCGCCAGCGAGACCGGGATGGCGAAGCCGATGCCCATCGATCCGCCGTTCTGGGAATAGATCGCGGTGTTGATGCCGACCAGATTGCCGTTGCCATCGGTCAGCGCACCGCCCGAGTTGCCCGGGTTGATGGCCGCGTCGGTCTGGATGAAATTCTCGAAGGTGTTGATGCCGAGATGGCTGCGGCCGAGGGCGGAGACGATCCCCGATGTGACCGTCTGGCCGACGCCGAAGGGGTTGCCCACCGCCAGCACGATATCGCCGACCCGCAGCGAATCGGCGGGGGCGAAAGTGATGGCCGGCAGTTTGGAGTCCACCGGAACGCGCAACACGGCGAGGTCGGATTCCGGGTCGGTGCCGACCACCATCGCCTTGAACTTGCGGCCGTCGTTGCTGGCCACTTCGATCTCGTCGGCGGCTTCGACGACATGGAAGTTGGTGAGGATGTAGCCTTCCGGGGACACCACGACGCCACTGCCGAGCCCCGAGCGCCGCTGTGTGCGCATGCCGTCGCGATCGCCGAAGAAGTGCTGCCAGAACGGATCGTTGGCCAGCGGATGACGGGACGAGCGGACTTCCTGGGTCGTGAAGACATGCACCACCGATGGCACGGCCCTGCCGGCGGCATCGGCGAACGAGGTCGGTCGCGTTACCGCGCCGGTCGCGGGCGCCTCCTTGATGGCCACGATATTGGCGGGCGCCTGGAAAGCCGTGCGCGCGCGAAGGTCGAGCCACTCGGGCTTGAGGGTCTGGACGACGAACAAGGCCGCCACGGTAATGGTGACGGCCTGGGCAAAGATCAGCCAAACGCGGTGCATAATCTTGACGATCCGGGAACGATGAATTGGCGGGAAGGGCAATGAATATGCCGACGATACGGCGCGACGAGCTCAGGGATTATCTCGATGGCATGCTGGACGCCGTTGCTTTCCGCGATTATTGCCCAAATGGCCTGCAAGTGGAAGGCCGGCCGGACATCGGCCGCGTCGTCTGCGGCGTCACCGCCAGCCAGGCGCTGCTGGACGAAGCGGTGCGGCTGGGCGCCGACGCGGTGCTGGTGCACCATGGCTGGTTCTGGCGCGGCGAGGATGCGCGGGTGACCGGGCTGCGCAAGCGCAGACTGGCGACGCTGCTGGTTCACGACATCAGCCTGTTCGCCTATCACCTGCCGCTGGATGCCCATCCCATGCTGGGCAACAACGCGCAACTGGCTTGCCGTCTGGGCTGGAAGATCGACGGCCGTTTCGGCGACCAGGATGTCGGATTTCTCGGTCGCCCCGAACAGCCGCTCGCCGCGGCCTCGATCGCTGGCGCGCTCGAGCGCGTGCTCGCGCGCAAGCCCTTGCTGGTGGGCGACGGCGACCGAACGGTGCACCGGCTGGCGTGGTGCAGCGGCGGTGCCCAGAACTGGTTCGAACAGGCGATTCTCGCCGGGGCGGATTGCTACGTGAGCGGCGAGATTTCCGAGCAGACCGTGCATCTGGCCCGGGAATCGGGCGTGCCCTACATCGCCGCCGGCCACCACGCCACCGAGCGCCATGGCGCGATGGCCCTGGGCGAGCACTTGCGCGAGAAGTTCGGCCTCGACTGCCGGTTCGTCGACCTCGACAACCCGGCCTAGCGGTCCTCCTAGCGGCCCAGTTCCTTCAGCAGGGCGACCAGCAGGAGAATTTCCTCGACCACCGGCTGCGGGAAGCCGGTGCGGGTGCCGCCCCGGTTGTCCTCGAGCAGGCGGTTGAGGTATTCGGCGCACGACCGCCGCGGCCACAGTTCCTGTACCCGGCTGATGATGTGCGCATAGCTTTCCAGGCCGGGCGGCGGGGCATCGGCGTGGACCGCCGGCTCCCAGTCGGGCGGGGCCATGTTGAAGTGTTGCTGAATTTCCTGGGCCGATTTCTCGAAATCGCTCTTCATGCCCGACTTGCGGTAGACGTCGAGCAGCTTCAGCCAGTGGAACAAGGCCTGGCGCGGATGGGCGCGGATGTGATCGGTCAGGGTCTGGGCGGCGCCGTCGGTCAGGCCCATCGACAACATTACTTCGGCGAGTTCCAGCGACAGGTCGGCGTCGACGGCGCCCGCATTCTCGCCGGTTTCGGCCGCGGGTGACGGTTGGGCTGGCGCCGCGGCGGCGGGGCTTCCGGCCGGCGTGGAAATCGGGGTGGCGGTCGGGGCGGCGGCTGGTATCGGCGTGGCGCCGGCACTGACTTTGCGCGCCACCGTCGTAGGCTTCGTCGATGATGGCGGCAACGAAGGCTGGGTGACCGCGAATGATTCGCCAGCGGCCTTCTGGCGACGCTGCCGCCACAGCAGGCCCAGCAGCGCAAGCACCGCCAGGCCGGCCGCGATGGGCTGCCACGGCACGTCGGCCAGCGGATCGTCCGCCGCCTTCTTGGTCCTTGCCGCGGGCACCGCCGGACTGACGGGCTTCGGCGCGGGCGCCACGGCCGCCGGCGGGACGGCGGGCGAGGCGGTGGTTGCCGGCGGGCAAACCGCGGGCTCCGGCGTCGGGGGACAATGCTGAGCCGGAATGGCTTCTATGATCGTGTGCAACTCGGCCACGGTCGCGTTCATGCGCTGCACGCGCGCCAGCACTTCGTCGATGACCGCGGTTTCACCCGCTTTCGACTGGGCGGCGCGACCCTCGACCCTGGTCAGGGCCGGTTCAACGCTCTCCTCGCCGGCGATGACCGGCGCGGCAAATGTCGGCAGGAGCAGCCAAAGCGTGGCGGCAAGAACGGCGCGTCCGTCGCGGCTAAGTTTCATTCCGGAAAATGCTAGGATCAGGGTCGAGGCGAAACCTTGGGTGCGCGCTTTGACTGCTGCTCGTCACCAAGGGCTTGTCCATATCGAAGGCGTTCGTGTCGCGGGATGTCCGTGGCATCAGGATGCCAGAGGCGCGGCCGATCCTACGGCGCGAAAAGCGCCTTGAAACAGGCCCAGTTCCTTGCTGATGTCTTGCTACTTGAGCCGGTCGCCGAATACCTGGCGCAATTTCGCCGCCTTGGGCGCGACGACCGCCACGCAATAGGGCTGGCGCGGATTGTTGGCGAAGTAGTTCTGGTGGTGTTCCTCGGCCGGCCAGAAGCGCCCGGCGGGGAGCACCTCGGTGACGACCGGGTCCGGCCAGGTCCGCTCGCCGGTCAGGCTGTCGATCAGTTGCAGCGCGATGCCTTGCTGCTCCGGCGAATGGGTGAAGATCACCGAACGGTACTGGCTGCCGACATCGTGACCCTGCCGATTCGGCGTGGTCGGATCGTGGATGGCGAAGAAGGCCAGCAGCAAGATCCGGTAGTCGATGATGTCCGGATCGAATGTCACCCGCACCACTTCGGCGTGGCCCGTGTCGCCGGTGCAGACCTCGTCATAGCTCGGCTGTTCCACATGGCCGCCGCAATAGCCGGAGATCACTTCGAGAACGCCGCGCAACTGGACGAAGGCCGCCTCGATGCACCAGAAGCAGCCGCCGCCCAGCGTCGCCACCTCGGTCGCCATCAGTCGTCGTCCTTGACCTCTGCCAGCGGGAGCCGGACGCGGAACGTCGAACCCTGGCCGGGCGTGGACTCGACCGTCACCTTGCCGCCCATGAGGCTGACGAGTTTCTTCACCAGGGCCAGTCCGAGCCCGGTGCCGCCGTGTTCGCGCGTTATGAAATTCTCCATCTGGCGGAACTCCTCGAAGACGGTCTCCTGATGCTCGATGGGGATGCCCCGCCCGGTATCGGCGACGGCGAACAGCAGCTCATCGCGGTCGCGCGTTGCCGAGAGCGTGATCGAGCCGCTGTCGGTGAACTTGACGGCGTTGTTGACCAGGTTGTTGAGCAACTGGCGCACCCGTGTGGGATCGCAGACGACGAGATCCGGCAACGCCGCGTCGATCGAGTGCGCGAACGACAACCCCTTGCCTTCCGCATGGACGCGATGCAGGTCCGCCACCTCCTCGATGAGCGCGGCGAGATTGGTCGGGGTTGGTTTGAGCTCCATGCGGCCGGCTTCGATCTTGGCCAGGTCGAGGATCTCATTGACCAGTTCCAGCAAGTGCTTGCCGCTGGCGTAGATGGTGGCGGCCCAGGTGCGTTGTTCCTCGCTGGCGGCGTCGAGCTTGAGCAGCTCGGCGAAGCCGAGGATGCCGTTGAGCGGCGTGCGCAGTTCGTGCGACATGCTGGCCAGGAAGGTGCTTTTCAGGCGGCTCGCTTCCTCGGCTTCGTGCTTGGCCTGCTCCAGGCGCTTGAAGGATTCCTGCACGCTGTCCGCCATGCGGTTGATCGATATGGCGAGCGTGCCCATCTCGTCGTCGCTCGTCTTTCTCAGGCGGTAGGCGAGATCGCCCGCCTCGATGCGGCCCAGCCCCTCGCCCAGATACGTCACGCGCCGCGTCAAGGCATTGGCCAGCCAGATGGCGATGGCGATGACGACGGCGATCATGGTGAGCGTGGAGATGGTGAGCATCCAGGCCGAATTGCGCATCCGCTCGGCGACCAGGGCCAGCGTGTCGTCCTTGGCCTGGATCATCTTCTCGCCATGGGCGGCGACGCGCTGGTCGAGCAGGGCGCGGGTGTCGGTCGCGGCCTTGTGGAATTCGTCGACATTGGCGCCGATGGTGACATAGCCAAAACCGCGCCGCGACTTGCCGTAGGGGCCCGTGTAATACGGGATGGTCGCCGCCGTGGTCAGTTTCCAGACGCCCGACCAAAGGATGACGAAGGAGCCGGAGCCGCCATCCTGCGTCAGGTCGTTCCAGCCATGGCACTGCGGCGCGAAACCGAGATAGCGGCAGTCGAGGCCGCGAATGCCCGCCCTGCCCTGTTCTACGGAGGGCTTCTTGTCGCGCGACTGGCGGTCGAAGATGGGCACCGAGGACAGGAACACGTTCAGCGGCTTGCCCGATTTCTTCCAGGCGTCGTAGGTTTCCGCGTCCAGCCAGGGCTGTTCGTAGTCGCCGGTGGCCGGGTTGATGCCGATGATGGACTGATGACGCGGGTGGGCGATCGACCGGTCCTGATAGTCCCACATGAAGGCGTAATTGCCGTTGCTGGCGTCGGGAATCGCCGTGTAGCGGGCTTCCGTCGGCATCAGGTTGTCGGTGAAGCGCATGATGTGCGCATGGTCGAGCGCCATCGTGACGTAGCCGATGACCTTGTCGCCCTTGGCTACCGGCGTCGCCCAGCGCACGATGCCGCGGAACTTGCGGCCGTTGGGGTTTTCGGCGCCGGCGTATGCCTCCTGCTCCGGCTCGAAGGGAATGCCGGCCTTGGCGGCCGCCTCCGGTGTCACCACCGGACCGTAGTAGCGCGAGCGCACGTAGGGGCCGATGACGTCCGAGACGTGGATTTCGCCCGGCTTGAGCTTGCCCAGTTCGGCAAAGTAGCGCTCGGCGCGGGCGTAGGTGTTCTCGGGCCTGGCGACGTTGCGCAGGTCGCGCGGCAACAGGTCGGTGGCGCTGACCTTGATCTTTTCCTGGCCGTCGATTCCGACAAACGTGATCTCGTGATAGAGCGGCGCGTCGACGCGCGCGCCGAAGTATTCGGGCGGCCGGTGATGAAAGGCCTGTTGGTTTTCGGGATTGGTCGGAACCTGCCGGATCTGGGCCGCCGATGGGGGCAACTTGGGCACCCATTGCTTGCCGTCGTCGGCCAGACCCCATTCGCCGGGATCGACGAGCTTGCCGATGCGGGTGGCGATCAGCTTGCGGTAGTTCTCCGCACTCGGTTCGAGCGAGGCGGCGAGGAGGATGTCATGGTCGCGCTCGTAGAGAAAATCGGCGACCGCCAGGGCGGTGTCCGTGGTCAGCCGCTCGATCGCGTCGCGCGATTTCTGGTCGAGCGCTTTCACCGATTCGTCGACCATGACCTTGGCGAGATCGCCCACCGTGGTGCGCACATCGTCGGCCATCTGTCCGGTGCGCTCGGTCAGCGTGAGGCCCAGGCGCGAAAAGCCTTGCCACGCCAGCAGCGCGAGCAGCACCAGCGGGATGACCTTGATCAGCACGAACAGCAGGATCAGCTTCGCGCGGATACCCCAATGCATCATCTGGTTGACCATCGACACTCCGTGTTTTCCCGACATCGGTGCGACGAGGAAAGTTTAACAGGCAACTGGAGCGGGCAGTTGCGCCGGAGTCAGACATGGCCGGCGCGCATGGCGATGGGCCAGATGATTTCCCTGGTGCCGCCCGGCCAGGCGGGCGCCAGCCGTTCGCCCAGGGCGGGGATCGGGTCGCGGCCGGTGGTTTGGCGATAGCGCGCGGTGGCGGACCATGTGCCCAGATACGCCAGCAGGTCGTCGAGTGACCATTCCAGCCGGATTTCGAACGACGGCGTGGCGACTTCGCGGAAAGGGAAGGGCATGCCGCCGTCGTAGCCCAGGTCGACCCAGCGCCGCTCGGGCGGCCAATATGGGCCGAGCGTGTCGGTGTAGAAATCGCCCAGGACATCGTTGATGGCGGGCTCGGCGCGCAGCAGGCGATAGGTCCAGGCGGCGAACAGACCGTCCGGCTTGAGCACGCGCCGGACTTCGGCGTAGAAGCGGTCGAAATCGAACCAGTGCAAGGCCTGCGCCACCGTGACCAGGTCGGCGCAATGCGCCGGCAGCCCGCTGGCCTCGGCGGGCGCGGCGCGATACTCGATGCGCGCGTGGGGCGTGGCGAGCTCGATCTGGCGGGCCGAAAAGTCAGTGGCGGCGACACGCCGATAGCGCTCGGCCAGCGACAGCGAGGCTTGGCCATTGCCGCAGCCGCAGTCCCACGCCAGGTCATGTTCCGGGGTCCGGGCGGCCAGCCAGTCGAACAGGGCGGCCGGGTAGCCCGGGCGATGGTGCGCGTAGTCGGCGGCGACGCCCGAAAAATGATCCTGGGTCACGCGCCCTGGCCCCGGGTTCACCGCGGGCGCCGGTCGATGACGCGCCGTGCCTTGCCCTGGGATCGTTCGATGCTGCCGTGTTGCTGAATGCGCACCCGGGTGCTGATGCCGATGAGCGACTTGATGTGGTGCCGCAACTCGTGCGCGGCGGCTTCGCGGTCCGCCTCCGAAACGACGTCCGGCTTCATCTCGACCAGCACGTCCAGTTCGTCGAGATGTCCTTCGCGCGAGACTTCCAGCAGGTAATGCGCCGACAGCTTCGGCACCTTGAGTATCTGCTCCTCGATCTGCGAGGGGAAGACGTTGACGCCGCGGATGATCAGCATGTCGTCGGAACGGCCGGTGATCTTGCCGATGCGGCGCATCGAGCGCGAGGTCGGCGGCAGCAGGCGGGTCAGGTCGCGCGTGCGGTAGCGGACGACCGGCAGCGCTTCCTTGGTCAGCGAGGTGAACACCAGTTCGCCCGGCTCGCCGTCGGGCAGCACCTTGCCGGTGTCGGGGTCGATGATTTCCGGATAGAAGTGGTCTTCCCAGATCACCGGGCCGTCGCGTGCCTCGATGCATTCGGCGGCGACGCCGGGGCCGATGACTTCCGAGAGGCCGTAAAGGTCCATCGCGGCGATGCCCAGGCGGTCCTGCAACTCCGCGCGCATCTGCTCGCCCCAGGGTTCGGCGCCGAACATGCCGCGCCGGAGCGACGTGGAGCGCGGATCGATGCCCAGCCGCTCCATCTCGTCGACGATGTTCAGCACGTAGGAGGGCGTGCCGACGATCATGGTGGCCTTGAAGTCGCGGATCAACTGCGCCTGGCGCTCGGTCTGGCCGCCGGAGATCGGCACCACGGTGCAGCCGAGGCGCTCGGCGCCGTAATGCACGCCCAGGCCGCCGGTGAACAGGCCGTAGCCGTGGGTGACGTGAACGATGTCCGAGCGGCTGGCGCCGGCGGCGCGCAGGGATCGGGCCATGATGTCGGCCCAGGTGTCGATATCCTTCCGGGTGTAGCCGACCACGGTCGGCTTGCCGGTCGTGCCGCTCGATGCGTGGATGCGGACGATGTCGTCGAGCGGCACCGCGAACATTCCATACGGATAGGTGTCGCGCAGGTCCTGCTTGGCGGTGAAGGGGAAGCGGGCGAGGTCGGCCAGTTCGCGCAGGTCGTCGGGATGGACGCCGGCGGCATCGAACTTGGCCCGGTAATGCGGTACCCGCTCGTACGCCGAGGCCAGGGTCTGCTTCAGTCGCGCCAGTTGCAGCGCCGCGATCTCGTCGCGGCTGGCGGTCTCGATCGGCTCGCGCCGGGCGACGTCGATGGCCATCAGCTCGCGCCGGCGCCCTGCCAGCGCATGGCGACGTGCGAGGCATCGCCGATGACGGCGAGGAAATTCCGGGCGTTGTCGAAAGCCAGGTCGCCGAGGCCGGCGGCATCGGGGATGGTGAACACCGACAGATCGCGGTCCACGATGTCCAGGCCGTCGGCGGAGGCGATGTCCACGATCTGCGCCACCTTGGCGAGCACCGAGTCGTGGGTGACGAACGGGACCAGCACCCAGATGTCGGTGCCGTCGCGCGCCACGAGGTCGGTCTTGCGCAGCGCGAGCTGCAAGCGGGAGGCGAGGCGCATCAGCATGTCGAGGGCATCGCGGGCGCCGTAGGCGTCGCCCAGGGCCTTGCGGTCATGGAAGCGGATGCGCACCAGGCTGTAACGCAGGTCGGTCGCGTGGCGCGCCTGCACTGCCAGCACCCAGTCGAGCGCGTACAGGAATTTCTCCCAGGCGTTGCTGTCTTCGTTCATCGCGGCCTCCGGTTCCGGTGTTGCATAGGGCGCGGGCGGCGCGTCAGCGCGGCCGACGATCCACCACCCGCCGGGCCTTGCCGACGGAGCGCTCGATGGTACCCACCGCCTTGATCTCGACGTGCGTCGATATGCCGATGTAGGACTTGATGTGGTGCGCCAGTTCGCTGGCGGCGAAACCCTTCTCGGCGCTGGTGGCGGTGGCGTGCTCGGGCTTCATTTCGACATTGAGCGTCACCGTGTCCAGATGACCGTCGCGGTCGACCTCGATCAGGTAGTGCGGCGAGAGTTTCGGCGTCTTCAGGATGAGTTCCTCGATCTGCGAGGGGAAGACGTTGACGCCGCGGATGATCAGCATGTCGTCGGAACGGCCGGTGATCTTGCCGATGCGGCGCATCGAGCGCGAGGTCGGCGGCAGCAGGCGGGTCAGGTCGCGCGTGCGGTAGCGGACGACCGGCAGCGCCTCCTTGGTCAGCGAGGTGAACACCAGTTCGCCCATTGCGCCGTCGGGCAGCACCTCGCCGGTGGCGGGATCGACGATTTCCGGATAGAAGTGATCCTCCCAGACCACGGGGCCGTCCTTGCTCTCGACGCATTCGTTGGCGACGCCGGGGCCGATGACCTCGGACAGGCCGTAGATATCCACGGCATCCATGCCGAAGCGGCGCTCGATTTCCTCCCGCATCTGCTGGGTCCAGGGCTCGGCGCCGTGGATGCCCAGGCGCAGCGAGCATTTGGCCGGGTCCAGGCCCTGGCGCACGAATTCGTCGCCGATGGCCAGCATGTACGAGGGCGTGACCATGATGATGTCGGGCTCGAAGTCCTGGATCAGTTGCACCTGGCGCTCGGTCTGGCCGCCGCCGAACGGAATCACCGTGCACCCCAGCCGCTCGGCGCCGTAGTGGGCGCCCAGGCCGCCGGTGAACAGCCCGTAGCCGTAGGAAACGTGGAGGATGTCGCCCGGGCGCCCGCCCGAGGCGTGGATCGAGCGGGCCATCAGGCGGGCCCACATGTCGACGTCGTTTTGCGTGTAGCCCACCACGGTCGGCTTGCCGGTGGTGCCGCTCGACGCGTGCACGCGCACCACCTGCTCGCGGGGCACGGCGAACATCTTGAACGGATAGTTCTCGCGCAGATCCTGCTTGGTGGTGAAGGGAAATCTGGCCAGGTCGGAAAGCGATTTCAGGTCGTCGGGGTGCGCGCCCGCTTCGTCGAAGGCGCGACGGTAGTGGGCGACGTTGTCGTAGGCATGCCGCAACGACCAGCGCAGACGTTCCAGTTGCAGGGCCGTGATCTCGTCGCGGCTGGCGTTTTCGATGGGTTCGAGACCGGTTTTTTCCGTCATGTCGGCTGGCTCCTCTGGGCCGCGAATTATCCCTCAGTTACGCGGTGTTTTCGCCCGGATCGAAGAAGTGGCCCTTGATGCGCGCGGCACGGCCACGGAAGACGGCGATCAGCTTGTCCGCCTGATTGGTGACCTCGATGTCGTAAACGCCGCTGCGTCCGGCTTGCTGCCGGGCCCGGCCGCGGGCGGTGAGGAGGTCGCCCAGGTGCGCGGGCGCGAGGAAGTTGATATCCGCGCCGGCGGCGACCGCGCGGTGATTGAAGCTGTTGCAGGCGTAGGCGAAGGTCGAATCGGCGACGGCGAAGATGAAGCCGCCGTGGCAGGTGCCGTGGCCATTCACCATGTCCGGGCGGACGGTCATGGTCAGGGTCGCGCTGCCCGGCCCGACATCGACGATGCTCATGCCCAGTCCGCGCGCGGCGTGATCGTCGGGCCACATGATCTCGGCGCAGCGTCTAGCCACCTGTTCAGGGGTCAGCATGTTGAAAGCAAAGGAGAATGGGCGACAGGGAACACTATAGATTTTGCGCCGCAACACATAATTGGATATTATGCTTCGATTCTAGCCAGACCTTAATGGGGAAGAGTATCTCATGAAGATCCACGAGTATCAGGGCAAGGAAATCCTGAGAAAATTCGGGATATCGACGCCGCGCGGAATTCCATGCTTTTCGGTCGACGAGGCCGTCAAGGCGGCCGAGACGCTGGGCGGCAACATCTGGGTGGTCAAGGCCCAGATTCACGCCGGCGGCCGCGGCAAGGGCGGCGGCGTCAAGCTGGCGCGCTCGCTCGACGAAGTGCGCGCCAACGCCAGCGCCATCCTCGGCATGCAGCTCAAGACTCACCAGACCGGCCCCGAGGGCCAGAAGGTCCGCCGGCTGCTGATCGAGGACGGCGCCGACATCAAGAAGGAATATTACTGCGCCGCGTTGACCGACCGCGCCACCCAGAAGGTCGCCATGATGGCTTCCTCCGAGGGCGGCATGGACATCGAGGAAGTCGCGCACAAGACGCCCGAGAAGATCATCAAGGTCTTCGTCGATCCGCTGGTCGGCCTGACCGACGCGCAGGCCAGGGAACTCGCGGACGGCATCGGCGTGCCCGCGGCATCGCAGGCCCAGGCCATCGACACTTTCAAGAAGCTCTACACCTGCTATATGGAGACCGATGCCTCGCTGGCGGAGATCAATCCGCTGATTCTGGAGGGCAACGGCAACATCAAGGCGCTCGACGCCAAGTTCAACTTCGATTCCAACGCGCTCTACCGTCAGCAGGAGATCGTCGCCTACCGCGACCTGGACGAGGAAGACGCGGACGAGATCGAGGCTTCCAAGTTCGACCTCGCCTACATTAGCCTCGACGGCAACATCGGCTGCCTGGTCAATGGCGCGGGCCTGGCCATGGCGACCATGGACACCATCAAGCTGTTCGGCGCCGAGCCGGCCAACTTCCTCGA
>CAZRRI010000047.1:0-14672 GCA_964602565.1 uncultured Rhodocyclaceae bacterium
TGGTGCCGTTGCGGAACTTGATGGTCCACATGATGGAGTCGGAGCCGCGCAGCGGTTGCACCGAGCCGCCCAGCGGCACGATGTCGGCGTAGTGACGGGCCTCGATGGCGCCCTGCGGGCAGATCTTGACGCAGGAATAGCACTCCCAGCACTGCTCGGGCTCCTGATTGAAAGCCTTCATGGCGTGGCCGGTCTCGGAACCGTCCTTGTCGAGCTTCATCAGATCGTGCGGGCAGATGTACATGCAGGCGGTCTTGTCCTGACCCTTGCAGCCGTCGCACTTCTCGGTACGAACGAAGGTTGGCATTACTTACTCTCCTTGTTAGCAAACAATCCGCCGCCCCGTGCGAGAACGAGCGGTCCATCACTTTGAACCTGAACCACAAAACCCGCGGACACCGGCTACGCCGCCGAATGCCCCTTCAACTCGACCTTGACGTTCTGCTCCGCCGTCAGCCCCTGGTAATACTTCTTCAGCACCGCCGCCACTTCGGGACGGCTGAATTCGACCGGCAGATCCTGGCCCTCGGAAAGCATCGCGCGCACCTTGGTGCCGGACAGCAGGATGCGGTCATCCTTGGTGTGCGGGCAAGTGCGCTGCGAGCACATGCCGCCGCACTTGTTGCACCAGAAGGTCCAGTCGATGTTCATGTTCACCGTTTCCAGCGAGCCCCTGGGAATCTCCTCGAAGATCTTCTGGGCGTCGAAGGGACCGTAGTAGTCGCCGACGCCGGCGTGATCGCGGCCGACGATCAGGTGCGAGCAGCCGTAGTTCTGGCGGAACAGGGCATGCAGCAGCGCCTCGCGCGGGCCGGCGTAGCGCATGTCGAGCGGATAGCCGGCCTGCACCACGGTCTTCTTGACGAAGTACTTCTCGGCCAGCGTGGCGATCGCGTTGGAGCGCACGTCGGCGGGAATGTCGCCCGGCTTGAGGTTGCCGAGCAGGGAATGGATCAGCACGCCGTCGCAGGTCTCGATGGCCACCTTGGCCAGGTACTCGTGCGAGCGGTGCATCGGGTTGCGCGTCTGGAAGGCGGCGACCTTCGACCAGCCGTAGGATTCGAACAGGGCGCGCGTCTGCGCCGGGGTCATGAACAGCTCGCCGTACTTCGAGGGGAACTCCGCCTGCGAGAGCACCTTGACCGGGCCGGCGAGGTTCACGTCGCCCTGCTCCATCACCATCTTGACGCCGGGGTGCTCCAGGTCGGTGGTCTTGAAGACCATGGCGCACTCGTGCGCCTTGTCGATGGCGTACTTCTCGGTGACCTTCATGGTGGCGAGGATCTCGCCGCTGTCCGGGTCGAGCAGCGCGACGTCGGCGCCGGTCTTCAGCGAATCGGCGGTGGCCTTGTCGGTCGACAGCGTGATGGGGATCGGCCAGAACAGGCCGCTGGCCATCTTCATGCCGTCGCACACGCCCTGCCAGTCCGACCGGGTCATGAAGCCGTCGAGCGGCGTGAAGCCGCCGATGCCGAGCATGACGATATCCCCCGCCTCGCGCGAGCTGACCTTCAGCCGCGGCAGCGTGGCCGCCCGGGCCCGCTCCGATTCGAGCGCGTCGCCCTGGAGCAGGAGCGGCCTGAGAACGCTGCTACCGTGGGGATTGACCAGTGCCATGCGAACCTTTCCTCCCGTTGTTGTCGATCTGATACTGCGCGGAGGATGCGAAGGCTAGCACTTCCCCGGAAGGCCAATTAACTGTTTTTTCGATGATGGAATAAGCGACCCAAATTGGCGCCGCCCGGCCGACGTCCCGCGCCGGATCAAGGCTTCTTGCGCTTGAGTTCTTCCGCGTGCCGCGCCTTGATTTCCCTCAGGCGGGCATCGACCTGGGAACGCTCGTAGAAATCGCCGTCCGGCGCCTGCTGCGCCAATTGCAGTTGGGCGATCGCCTCGTTCAGCTGGCCCTGCAATATGTAGGCCTCGGCCTGCGTCCGATGTTCGCTCAGGCGCCGGCCGAGCAAGGCGTAGGTCTTGGCCTGGAGATGGCGCATCCGGGCGTCGGTGGTGTGGCTCAGGACATCGTCGCTCGCGACCTTCAGCGCCGCGTCGAAGCGGCGATCCGCCAGCAGCGACTCGACCAGCGCGTAGGCGATGGCGCGATCCTGGGGATGACGCGCCGCCGCGCCGCGCAGGATGGCGATGGCGCCCGCATGGTCGCCCCGGACGGTCCGCAGCTCCGCCGCCAGCGTCTCGACCATGGCCGCCTCGGTCTTCAGGCCGCGCAAGGCCGCCAATTGCCGCTCGGCCCGGTCGATGTCCTTCAGGCGCAGATAGGCGCGCGCCAGGCCGTAGATCGCGCCCGGCTCGGAGACGAACTTGCGCTCCCGCATCTGGCTTTCAAAGTCAGTCACGGCATCACGCGGCGTGCCTTGCTCGGCCCTCAGCTTGGCCCGCACCAGGACGAAATCGGTGGAATCCGGCGCCTGCCGGTAGGGCCGCTGCTGGATGCGGTTGCCCATGTCGGCGATGCGCTCGGTGGTCAGCGGGTGGGTGCGCAGATAGGCCGGCGCGTTGTTCTCGTACAGGCGGCCGAACCGCTGCAAGCGTTCGAAGAAACTGCCCATGCCGCGGATGTCGTAGCCGGATTTCTCCAGCAGTTGCAGGCCGACCCGGTCGGCCTCGCGCTCGAAATCGCGCGAATAGTTGAGCTGATGCTGAATGCCCGCCGCCTGGCCGGCCAGGGCGGCGCCCATGGCCGCGTCCGGATTGCTGCGCGCCGCCAGGATGGCCACCGCCAGGGCCGCCAGCCCGGCCAGCTGGCCCTCGCTCTGCTTGCTGACCATGCGCGCCAGATGGCGCTGGGTGACATGGGAAATCTCGTGCGCCAGCACCGACGCCAGTTCCGACTCCGATTGCGCCGACAGGATCAGGCCGGTATGAACGCCGATATAGCCGCCCGGCATGGCGAAGGCATTCAGGGTCGCGTCGCGCAGGGCGAAGAATTCGAACTCCTGCCTCGCCTCGTCGCTCTGCCGGGCCAGCCCGCGCCCCAGCCGGTTGAGATAGCCATTGACCTCCGGATCATCCACATAACCGGGCTCGCGCAGGCGGATGTCGCGCATGATGCCCTCGCCGATGCGGCGCTCCATCTGCGGCGAGAGATCCAGCTGGGCGGATTCACCGAGGTCGGGCAGGCCCTCGGCCCGCGCGGCCGGCGTGGTCGCCAGCAACAGGGCGAACGAAAAAGAGGCCATCCGGTGGAAACGCATGAGGGCTATGATACTGGTTTGCCCGCGCCGGGTCGGCATGGCGCCCGGAGCCATTTTGTAACTGGATGTCAATGAACCCACTCACCCACTTCGACGGCGCCGGTCAGGCGCACATGGTCGACGTCGGCGCCAAGGCGCAGACCGAGCGCGTCGCCCGCGCGGGCGGGCGCATCCGCATGCGCGCCGAGACCCTGGCGCTGATTCGGGCGGGAGACGCCAGAAAGGGCGACGTGCTGGGCGTCGCCCGGATCGCGGCCATCCAGGCCGCCAAGCGTACCGGCGATCTGATTCCGCTGTGCCACCCGATCCCGCTGACCCGGGTGGCGGTCGAATTCCGGCTCGACGAAACGGCCAGCGCCGTGGAGTGCGAAGTGATCGCCCAGACCGTCGGACGCACCGGCGTGGAGATGGAAGCCATGACCGCGACGGCGACGGCCCTGCTGACCATCTACGACATGTGCAAGGCCGTCGATCGCGGCATGGTCATCGAGGAAGTGCGGCTGCTCGAAAAGATGGGGGGCAAGTCCGGTCATTGGCTCGCTGAATAGGCCGATTAGCCGGTGTCGCTGGACTTTTTTTTGGCTCGGTGGGAATAATGCGGCGTTTCGATCCGTCCACCCCATGGCCGTGCCGAACCGCGGACGGATACCCGGACACCATAAACCAAGGAGGTAGTCTCGAGATGGACATGTTTCGCAGATCACTGCTGAAGGGCGTCAGCGCCAGCGGCGCGCTGGCCGCGGCACTGGCCGCCGGTATTCTGAGACCCACGGAGGTGCTCGCCGCCGACGAATGGAACCGCACCGCCTTCGATTCGAAGGATGCCGGCGCCGCGCTCAAGGCCATTGGCGCCAGCTCGGCGGTCGACAGCAAGGACATCGTGCTCACCGCGCCGGAAATCGCCGAGAACGGCGCCGTGGTGCCGGTCACCGTGCTGAGCAACATTCCCGGCACGGTCTCGATCGCCCTCTTGTCCCTGAAGAATCCGCTGCCGTTGGCGGCGGCCTTCGATTTCGGCGAGGGCGCGGTTCCGGAAATCCAGGTGCGCGTCCGACTGGCCGAGACCACGGCGGTGCGCGCGGTGGTCAAGACCGCCGACGGCAAGTTCTTCGCCACGCAGAAGGAAGTCAAGGTGACGGTCGGCGGCTGCGGCGGCTGAGCCGCGCGCCACCCCTTTCTTTCCAGACAACGACAGACAGGAACAAGACATGGCAGATCCGATGAAAATCCGCGCTTCGCTGAAGGGCGACGTTGCCGACATCCGCGTGATGATGAGCCACCCGATGGAAAACGGGCAGCGCAAGGACAGCGCCGGCAACACGATCCCCCACCACTTCATCCAGCAGATCTGGGTGGAGGTCGGCGGCAAGATGGTGATTCAGGGCCAGACCGGCACGTCCGTGTCGCGCAACCCGGTGTTCGGCTTCAAGGTCAAGGGCGCCAAGGCGGGCGACAAGGTCGTCATCAGGTGGCGCGACAACAAGGGCGAAACCCGCACCGACGAGGCGACCATCGCGGCGTGACGCCGGATCATCGCCGAAACGGCAGTGGCATGCAGACTCCCCGTGCGCGGGGAGTTTGTTTTTTGGCCGCATGCTGCGATCGCACATCGCCGCGATGGAATAAATTCGCGCTCCCGGGCGTCAACATCCGGACAACGGCAGAGGAGGCCGACCGTGAGCATTTTCAGGCTCATCAGCCGGGCCAGACAATTCGAAGAGCGCATGGAGGAAAGCCGGCCAAGGCTGCAACGGCTGGCCTATTCCTGGTGCCGGAACCGCGCCCTCGCCGACGACCTGGTGCAGGAAGCGCTGGCGAAGGGCCTCAAGAGCCACCAGCAATTGCGCGACGAGAACGTCCTGCACGCATGGCTGTGCGGAATTCTCGCCAACTGCTGGCACGACCACCTGCGTGCGCATCGCGAGATGGCGGATGTCGCCGATCTGCATGAAGACACCCTGGTCGCCGACGGCACGCCGGAAGCCGACTGCCTGCAAAGCGAAATCGTGCGCCGCGTCCGGCAGGCGGTGGCCGCCCTGCCGGTGGGACAGCGCGAAGTGGTCACGCTGGTCGACCTGGAGGAATTCTCCTACGCGGAAGTCGCGGCCATTCTCGAAATCCCCATCGGCACGGTCATGAGCCGCCTTTCCCGGGCGCGCAACTCGCTCAAGGAAGGCCTGCGCGAGCACAACCCCTGCGTGGTCGCCGCGCCGCGCATCGCGAGGATCAAATGATGCGGGACATCTCGGACGAACTGCTCAACGCCTTCGCCGACAACGAACTCGCCGGCGCCGAGAAGGCCGAGCTGCTCGAACGCATCGCGGCCGACGCCGGCCTGCGGGCCAAGGTTTGCGAGACCTGGCACCTGAAGGAGATGGTGCGCAGCGCGCATCCGCTCGCCCGGGGAAGGTCCGGCGGAAAGCCGGGCAGATCGCGCTGGAACATGCTCGGCCTGCCGGTCGCCGCCTGCCTGCTGATGATGATAGGCGCCGGCGGCGGCTGGCTCGCCCACGAGGAATACGGCGACACCGGCATACCGGCGTCGCAGTTGAAGACCATTCAGGCGCAAGGCAACCGCGTCGTCCTGCACGTCGTCTCCGGCGGCGCGAAGGAGATCGACGCGGCGCTGCGCAAGGCGGAGCAGCTGGCTTCGGCGCGCGACGGAACCGGCAGCCCGATGCAGGTGGAACTCGTCGCCAACGGCGGCGGCATCCGCATGCTGCAAGCGGGCGACACGCCGCTGGCGCAGCGTGTCACCGCCATCCGGCAAAAGCACGGGAACCTCCGGCTGGTCGCCTGCAACGAGGCGATGGACCGGCTGCGCGAACGGGGTCTCCAGTTCGACGTCATGCCCAACGTCGAGGTGGTACCCTCCGCCGTGGAGGAAATCGCACACCGGCTGAACCAGGGCTGGCGTTACTTGCAGGTATGAGGCTTTCAACAGAGGAGGGGTCATGAGAATCATCATTGCGTTCGCCGCGGCGCTTGCGTTCGGCGTATCACCACAGCTGACTTTCGCGCAGGCGAAGCCGGCCAAGGCCACTTCGGCCAAGGCCCAGAAGAAGGCCGCGCCGGCCGCGCAAGTCGTCGAGGAAGAACCCGACGAGGCGACCAAGGAGTTCGAAAAGTTCCGCGCCCAGATGGAAGACTCCAACCCGGCCGAACTGTTCGAGATGAAGGGCGAGGAGATCTGGAAGCAGAAGCGCGGGCCGAAGAACGTCGCGCTCGCCGAAAGCTGCGACCTCGGCCAGGGCGTCGGCGTCGTCAAGGGCGCTTATGTCGCCATGCCGCGCTATTTCGCCGATGCCGACGCCGTGATGGATGCCGAGCGTCGCATCGTCTGGTGCATGGTCGACAAGCAGGGGTTCAAGTTCGACGACATCGCCAAAAAGCCGTTCCAGGGCGCCAACGACACGAGCGCGCCCGACATCACCAATCTCGTCACCTATGTCGCGGCCCACTCGAAGGACATGAAGATCGCCGTGCCGCTCGATCACCCGCGCGTCCGCGAGATCTACGAGATCGGCAAGGAAGTCGTGAACTACCGGGCAGGCCCCTACGACTTCTCCTGCAACACCTGCCACGGCAGCGACGGCAAGCGCATCCGCATGCAGAACCTGCCCAACATCAGCACCGGCAAGGGCGCGATCAAGGGCGTGCAAGGCTGGCCCGGCTACCGCATGACCGGCGGCGTGATGCTCACCCACCAATGGCGGATGAACGACTGCTTCCGCCAGCAGCGCTTCCCCGCGCCGAAATACGCGTCGGACGTGGTCACCAGCCTCCTCACGTACATGATCGGCAACTCCAACGGCCAGACCTATCGCGGCCCTGGCATCAAGCGCTAACCGGGAGACAGACAAGAATGAACACCAAGTTCGCAAGATTCGCTTCGCTGGCCGTCGTATCGTCCGGCCTCGCCACCGCCGGCCTGCCCGCCGCGGCCGATGCCGAGCATCGCGCCAAGGCGCTCGAAATCATCAAGCGCGACTTCCAGCCGCGCGGCCAGGCCGGCGTCGACCGTCTCGCCGAGGACGGCTTGCAGGCCATCTGCAACCGCACCGGCAACAACCCGCCCGAGTACATCGCCAAGCGCATGGAGGCCGACCAGTTGGCCACGATCAAGCTGCCCGCCGACGGCAAGCTGCTCGGCGACTGGAAGGAAGGCGAGAAGATCGCCCAGAGCGGGCGCGGCTTCACCTGGACCGACAATCCCGGCCTGCCGGTCGGCGGCAATTGCTACAACTGCCACCAGATCAGCCCGAAGGAGCTGTCGTTCGGCACCATCGGCCCCAGCCTCTACCAGTACGGCAAGCTGCGCGGCAACAGCGCCGACATCCAGAAATACACCTACAACAAGATCTGGAACGCCAAGGGCTTCAACATGTGCTCGGAGATGCCGCGCTTCGGCCATGTCGGCGCGCTCAACGAGCAGCAGGTCCGGCATCTGGTCGCCCTGCTGCTCGATCCCGAGTCGCCGGTCAACAAGTAACAGACTTTTCGCAAAAAGAGCCTGGCTCGCCCAGGCTCTTTTTGCGTCCCAAGGAGCCATTTGATGTCCATGAACCGTCGTGAATTCCTGCAAGTGCTCGCAGCGGCTTCCGCGGCCGGCTTCGCGCTCGACAGCCGCGAGCTGCTGGCCGCGCAGGGCGGAGACAGGCTCTACGACCTGCCGCGCTTCGGCAACGTGCATCTGATGCACTTCACCGATTGCCACGCCCAGCTGCTGCCGGTCTGGTTCCGCGAACCGAACGTCAACATCGGCTTCGGCGACGCCTCGGGCAAGGTGCCGCATCTGGTCGGCGAACACCTGCTCAAGGCCTTCGGCATCAAGTCCGGCTCCAGCGAAGCGCACGCCTTCACCTATCTCGAGTTCGAGCAGGCCGCGAAGACCTACGGCAAGGTCGGCGGCTTCGCGCACCTGGCCACGCTGGTCAAGCAACTGAAAGTCAGCCGTCCCGGCGCGCTGCTGCTCGACGGCGGCGACACCTGGCAGGGCTCGGCGACCGCGCTGTGGACCAAGGGCCAGGACATGGTCGACGCCTGCAAGCTGCTCGGTGTCGACATGATGGCGCCGCACTGGGAATTCACGCTCGGCCACGAGCGCGTCAAGCAGATCGTCGACAACGACTTCAAGGGCCGGATCGACTTCCTCGCCCAGAACGTCGTCACCGCCGACTTCAACGACCCCGTGTTCGCGCCCTACGCGATGCGCGAAATGAACGGCGTGAAGGTGGCGGTGATCGGCCAGGCCTTCCCTTACACGCCGGTCGCCAACCCGCGCTGGATGATCCCCGACTGGAGCTTCGGCATCCAGGACGAGAGCATGCAGAAGACGGTGAACGAGGCGCGCGCCAAGGGCGCGCAGGTGGTCGTCGTGCTCTCGCACAACGGCATGGACGTGGATCTGAAGATGGCGAGCCGCGTCACCGGCATCGACGCCATTCTCGGCGGCCACACGCACGATGGCGTGCCGCAGCCGGTGAAGGTGAAGAACGCCAATGGCGTCACGCTGGTGACCAACGCCGGCTCCAACGGCAAGTTCCTCGGCGTCCTCGACTTCGACGTCAGGAATGGCAGGATCGCCGACTTCCGCTACAAGCTGCTGCCGGTCTTCTCCAACCTGCTCGCCGCCGACAAGGAAATGGCCGCGCTGATCGACAAAATCCGCGCGCCGTACAAGGCGAAGCTCGAAGAGAAGCTCGCCGTCACCGAAGGGCTGCTCTACCGGCGCGGCAACTTCAACGGCTCGTGGGACCAGCTGATCCTCGACGCGATGATCGACGTCAAGGGCGCCGATCTCGCCTTCTCGCCCGGCTTCCGCTGGGGCACGAGCATCCTGCCCGGCGAGGCGATCACCTTCGAGCAGTTGATGGACCAGACCGCCATCACCTATCCGCACTCGACGCTGACCGAGATGAGCGGCGCGCAGATCAAGACGATCCTCGAAGACGTCGGCGACAATCTCTTCAACCCCGACCCTTACTACCAGCAGGGCGGCGACATGGTGCGCGTCGGCGGCATGAGCTACGCCTGCGACCCGAACGCCAAGGCGGGCAACCGCATCCAGGACATGCGCCTCCACGGCAAGCCGGTCGAAGCCAACAAGATTTACAAGGTGGCCGGCTGGGCGCCGGTGGCGGAAGGCGCCAGCGGTGAACCGATCTGGGAAGTGGTCGCGCGCTGGCTGCGCGACAGGAAAACCATCACGCCGCGCAAGCTCAATTCGCCGAAACTGGTCGGCATGACGGGCAATTCCGGCCTCGCCTGATACAAACGCTTACAGCACGATAATTCACGGGAGCTAGAATGCGCGGCATGAAGCGTCGCGCATTTCTCCTGGCTTTCGCCATCGCCCTGATTGCCGTGGCGTTCGGTGCCTACCGGTATTTCTCGACCAACGGCAAACCGACCGCCTACAAGTTCACCACGATCGAGAGCGGGCCGCTGACCGCCACCGTCGCCGCCGCCGGCACGCTCAACCCGGTGTCCACGGTGCAGGTCGGCTCGCAGATTTCCGGCCAGATCCGCGAAATCCTCGTCGATTTCAACTCGCCGGTGAAGGCCGGCCAGCTGGTCGCCCGCATCGACCCGGAAACCTACCAGCATCGCCTGCGCCAGGCCGAGGCCGACCTCGAGGCGATGCGCTCGGCGGTGAATGTCCAGCATGCCCTGGCGTATCAGGCGCAGGTCAATCTCGCCGAGGCGCAGCGCGACTTCGACCGCAAGAGCCTGCTGGTGGCGAAGAACTTCATCTCGCCGGCCGACCGCGACAAGGCGAAGACCACGCTCGACGGCGCCATCGCGCAGGTGCGGCTGACCGAGGCGCAAGTCAGGAACAGCGAATCGGTGGTGCGCCAGCGCCAAGCGCAGGTGGCGCAGGCGAAAGTCGACCTGGGCCGTACCGAAATCCGCTCGCCGGTCGATGGCATCGTCGTCAAGCGCAGCGTCGAACCGGGGCAGACGGTCGCCGCCAGCTTGCAGGCGCCGGAACTGTTCGTCATCGCCCGCAATCTTTCCGACATGCAGGTGGAGACTTCCATCGACGAGGCCGATGTCGGCCGCGTGGCCATCGGCCAGCGCGCCAATTTCACCGTCGATGCCTTTCCGCAGCGCCGCTTCGAGGGCGAAGTGTTGCAGGTGCGCAAGGCCGCCACCGTGGTCTCCAACGTCGTCACCTACACGGTCATCGTCACGGCCAGCAACGACGACCTGACGCTGCTGCCCGGCATGACGGCCAACGTGCGCATCGTCACGGCCAGGAAGGACAAGGTGCTCAAGGTGGCCAACGCCGCCTTGCGCTTCAAGCCCGAGAACGACAAGGACGCAGCGAAAGTCAGCCCCGGCGGCACGCCGCCCGCGGGGCCCGGCGGCGCCGGAAAGCGCGGCAAGTCCAGCCAGATCTGGGTGCTCGACGAGGCCGGCAAGCCGAAGGCCCTCGCCATCGAGACCGGCATCACCGACGGCACGGCCACCGAAATCGCCGGCGGCGAGATTCGCGAGGGCATGGAAGCCATCATCGGCGCCGTCGCCTCCGCCAAGCCGGCCACGCCCGGCGGCCCGCGGATGTTCTGATGTCGGGCCGCAGCCGCGCGGCGGCGGACATCCGCCGCCTTCCCGCGAGGAGAGGCCGGGAGGGGTGGGCGACATGCTGATCCGCACCGCCGGCCTGGCCAAGCAATACGTCATGGGCAGCACGGTGGTGCATGCCCTGCGCGGCGTGTCAATCGAAATCGACGCCGGCGAATTCATCGCCGTCATGGGCCCCTCCGGCTCCGGCAAGTCCACCTTCATGAACATGCTGGGCTGCCTGGATTCGCCCACTTCGGGCAGTTACTGGCTGGACGGCCAGGAAGTTTCCCGGCTGACGGGCGACGACCTGGCCGCCGTGCGCAACCGCAAGATCGGCTTCGTCTTCCAGCATTTCAACCTGCTGCCGCGCACCAGCGCGCTCGACAACGTCGCGCTGCCGCTGCTCTACGCGGGGGTCGCGCCGCGGGCGCGCCACGAACGCGCGCACAGGCGCCTGGCCCAGGTCGGGCTGGCCGAACGGCTCGACCACCAGCCGACGCAGTTGTCCGGCGGGCAGCAGCAGCGCGTCGCCATCGCCCGCGCGCTGGCCAACGATCCGCAACTGGTGCTGGCCGACGAGCCCACCGGCGCGCTCGATTCGCGCACCAGCGTCGAGATCATGGCGCTGCTGCAAACGCTCAACCGCGAAGGCATCACCATCGTGCTGGTGACGCACGAGCACGACGTCGCCGAGTTCGCCAAGCGCGTCGTGCTTTTCCGCGACGGCCACGTCGTCGAGGACAAACTCAACGCGCCGCGCGACGCGGCCGCCGTGCTGGCGACCCTGCCGGCCGGAGAACCGGCATGACGATGCGCGGCCGCGCGGCGGCGAACGCCGGCGAGAGCCGGGGGGCGGAAAGCCCATGAGCCTTGCCGCCATCCTGCGCATCGCCCTGGGCGCGCTGCGCGTGAACAAGCTGCGCTCGGCGCTGACCATGCTCGGCATCATCATCGGCGTCGGCGCCGTGATCATCATGATCGCCGTCGGCAACGGCGCCCAGGCGCGCGTCGAGGACCAGATCCGCAGCCTCGGCGCCAACCTGATCATGATCTTCTCGGCGTCGCCGACCTTCACCGGCGCGCGCGCGGCGGCCGGCTCGCTGCAGACGATCAGCGAGGACGACGCCTACGCCATGATCCGCGAACTGCCCGACGAAATCCAGACCGCCGCGCCGGCGCTGCGCGGCAGCGGCCAGGTGGTGGCCGGCAACGCCAACTGGTCGACCTCGTTCTATGGCGTCACGCCCGAGTATTTCGAGGCGCGCGAATGGGCGGTGGCGGATGGCCGCGTGTTCGACGCCACCGAGGTGACCGGCGCCGCCAAGGTCGCCCTGATCGGCCAGACGGTGGCGAAGAACCTGTTCGGCGACGAGAGCCCGGTCGACCAGGTGATCCGCGTGCGCAAGGTGCCGCTGACCGTCATCGGCGTGCTGTCCTCCAAGGGCCAGAACATGATGGGATCGGACCAGGACGACATCGTGCTGATGCCCATCTCGACCGCGCGCAAGCGCATCCTCGGCGCCACGGCGCTGGCCAAGTCGCGCTCGGTCGGCTCCATCAACGTCAAGGTGCGCCAGGGCGCCGACATCAAGTCGGCCGAGGAGAAACTGCGCGAACTGCTGCGCCAGCGCCATCGCCTGCAACCCGGGCAGGACGACGATTTCAACGTGCGCAACATGACCGAAATCCTCCAGGCGCAGGAGGCCTCATCCAAGGTGCTGGCCATGCTGCTGGCCGCCGTCGCCTCGGTCTCGCTGCTGGTCGGCGGCATCGGCATCATGAACATCATGCTGGTTTCCGTCACCGAGCGGACGCGCGAGATCGGCCTGCGCATGGCCGTCGGCGCCCGCGGCCGCGACATCCTCGCCCAGTTCCTGATCGAAGCCGTCACCCTCTCGCTGATCGGCGGCCTGGTCGGCGTGCTGCTGGGCGCCGGCGGCGCCACGCTGATCGGCGAACTGGCCGGCTGGCGCATCGAGCTGTCGGCGGCGGCCATCATGCTCGCCGTCGGCTTCGCCGCCGCCATCGGCGTGTTCTTCGGTTTCTACCCGGCGCGCAAGGCCGCCCGCCTCTCGCCCATCGAGGCGCTGCGCTACGAATAGCCCCCCGGCGGCGCGACATGGACCTGATACTCTGGCGCCACGCCGAAGCGGAGGAAAGCGACGGCAAGCGTCCCGACCACAAGCGCCGGCTGACGCCGCGCGGCGAAAGGCAGGCGCGCAGCATGGCCGGCTGGCTGCGCGAACGCCTGTCGGGCAAGGTGGCCGTGCTGGCGAGCCCGACGGAACGCACCCGGCAAACCGCGCATGCCCTGGGGCTGCCCTTTGAAATCGAGCCGAAGATCGGCCCCGGCGCCGACGCGGAAGACCTGCTGGCGGCGGCCGGCTGGCCGCCGCGCAAAGTCAGCCGTGGCGGCACGGTGATTCTGGTCGGCCATCAGCCCGCCCTGGGCCGGCTCGCCGCCCTGCTGCTGTCGGGCACGGCAGCCGACTGGACGGTCAGGAAAGGCGCGGTGTGGTGGTTCTCGGGCCGGATGCGTGACGGGGGTGACGGGGAAATGCGGACGGTGCTCAAGTCGGCTGTCCATCCGGACCTGCTGTAGCGCGGCTCTTCGCTCGTCGTGAAAGTCAGCCGTGGCGACCCGCCACATCGGGCCAACGAAATGGGCCAACAAAAAACCCCGCCGAGGCGGGGTTTTTCAATGGGGGCTGCCCCCCATCATCCGATGCCTCGTTACGTACGGCACTCAGCAGGAACATACTTCGCGTCGCTGGGATTATTGCAGTCCCATGTCACGCCGTTCGCGCCGAGAGTACCAGCCATGTCAAATGTTACGACGATAGCATTAATACCCGTCGCAACCGAAACGCTAACCGTGGTCGTAGCACCCGGGACGCAGCCGGTAATTGTGGTTAGGCCGTTGGCGACACCCGTGGTAACGCCATCGCAGCTGTTGGCCGGCGGCAGATTTGAAAGGTTTTCGGAGATCGTTGCCTTGACTGCACTGGCAGCAATGACGCCTTCGGTAACCTTCGCGCGAACCGTGTAATCCTGATACGCCGGCAACGCAATGGCGGCCAGAATACCGACGATGGCCACGACGATCATCAGTTCGATGAGGGTAAAGCCTTGTTGAACCTTTTTCATGTCTATCTCCTGGGTAAACGCACGACAAGTTGTGCTTGACAGGGATAGAGCAACCGGCGTGCCAGCCAGAAAAGCCGTGTTTTTCGTGGTTTTCGGGGCGGTCGACTGGCGATTTTGGGCGCGAGGTGACGATTTTCGTCACCGGATAGCCGGTGAATGACTTAATACAGCCCCATGCCGCGCGCCACCGTCTCCAACCGGGCATCGTTGCTCAAGACGCGCGCGCCATGACGTTCGGCCAAGGCCAAGTAGAGAGCATCATAAGCGCTCAACCCGTGCGCCTCGGCAATCACGCAAGCCGTCTGCAACAAGGATTCATGTTCGAAGTAACGGATGGGCAGCGATTCGACGGCTTGCAATAGTTCGCGCAGTTCCGAGGACGACAATTCGCCGCGACGGCACTTGCGGAGCAGCACATTGGCGGTCTCGGCCAGCAGCAACTGAGGGGCGATGAGGAGGTCGGTGCCAGTACTCGCGCGATTGAAGGCGGCTTCGGCTTCCGGATGAAAGGGGCCATCCGGAACGAAGAGGCGAATCAAGGCGGAGGTATCGATGACCCATATCATCGGGCTCTGTCCACCCTGACATCCTCCACCGTGTCGCCGAGACTCCTCCCGGCCAACCGTTCCCGCCACGCCCGCGCCGCGGCAAGACCCGGGCTGGCAACGAGCCGGGTCTCGCGTTCGATCAGGCAACGCACCTGCTCCTGCATGCTTCGGTGGTTGGCCGCCGCCATTGCCT
>CAZRRI010000048.1:0-12092 GCA_964602565.1 uncultured Rhodocyclaceae bacterium
CCGAGCCAGCCGCCGGCCTGCTGGTTTCGGAAGGCGTGGCCAGCTACGGCGTGGCGGCCGACAAGAAGTGATTCTGGTCGACAGTTCGGTCTGGATCGACTTCTTCAACGGGCGCGAGGGCGGCGCCGTCGAGCGTCTGGTCGAATTGCTGGAAGACGGCGCGGCGCCACTGGCCATGGCCGATCTCGTGCTGTTCGAGGTGCTCCGGGGCTTCCGTCAGCCGCAGGATTTCCTCGCGGCCCGGCGCACGCTCGCGGCCTTGCCGGTGCTGGGCATCGGCGGCGAGCGCAATGCCGTCCATGCCGCCGAGCATTACCGCATTCTGCGCGGCCATGGCGTGACGGTGCGCAGCCCGGTCGATGTTCTCCTGGCCAGCTATTGCATCGAACACGATCACGCGCTCCTCCACAACGACCGCGACTTCGACCCGATGGAGGCCCTGCGCGGCCTGAAGGTCTGGCGGCATTAGGGCCTGCTCTCGCTTCCCGCTTTGCCTCCGGCGCCACCGTCGTATGATTGAGAGCAGGCCCTAGGTTAAGATACGCCTCCGCTTCACCAAAGCCATCCGGCATGCTTTCCCCCGTTTCCGATTCCATGACCCGCGACGAGCGCCGGGCCGGCGCGTCGCTGGCGGCGATTTTCGGCCTGCGCATGCTCGGCCTGTTCCTGATCCTGCCGGTGTTCTCGGTCTATGCGCCGACGCTGGCCGGCGGCGACGACGCCCTGCTGGTCGGATTCGCGCTCGGCGCGTACGGCCTGACCCAGGCCTTCTTCCAGATTCCCTATGGCATGGCTTCCGACCGCTGGGGCCGCAAACCGGTGATCGTGGCCGGCCTGTTGCTCTTCGCCGCCGGGGGCTTTCTCGCCGCCGCCGCCGACGATATCGCTTGGGTCATCGCCGGCCGCATCATTCAGGGCGCGGGCGCGATTTCCGCGGCGGTGACCGCGCTGGCCGCCGATCTCACGCGCGAGCAGCACCGCACCAAGGTCATGGCCATGATCGGCGCCACCATCGGCCTGGTGTTCGCGCTTTCGCTGGTGGCCGCCCCGCTGCTGTACTCGGCCATCGGCATGCCGGGCATCTTCGCCCTGACCGGCATCCTGGCGCTGGCCGCCATCATGCTGATCGCGAAGGCGGTGCCGACACCGCCGGCCGTGGTCGCCGTGCGGCGCGTGCCGTTTTCGACGGTGCTGTTCGATGGCCAGCTGGCGCGGCTCAACTTCGGCGTCCTCGCCTTGCACATGATGCAGACGGCGCTCTGGGTGGTGATGCCGCCGATGCTGGTCGCCGTCGGCGGCCTGGCGGTGACGGAGCACTGGAAGATCTACCTGCCGGCGGTGCTCCTGTCCTTCGTCGCCATGGTGCCGGCCATCATCCTCGCCGAGAAGCGCGGGCGCATGAAGATGGTGTTCATCGGCGCGGTGTCGCTGCTGACTTTGGTGCAGGCCGGACTGGCCATGCTGGCGGGCGGACTGTATTCGGTGGGCGCCTGGCTGATGATCTTCTTCGTCGGCTTCAACATCATGGAGGCGCTCCAGCCTTCGCTGATCTCCCGCATCGCGCCGCCGGACGCCAAGGGCGCCGCGCTCGGCGTCTACAATACGACGCAGTCGATCGGGCTGTTTCTGGGCGGCGCCGTGGGCGGCTGGCTGATGAAGCATCATGGCGCCGAAGCGGTGCAATGGTTCTGCGCCGCGCTCGGCTTGACATGGCTGGTGCTGGCGGCGACCATGAAACCGCCGGCGCACGCGCGGGGCAAGACTACTTGAGGAGGAATTAGGCGATGGCATCGGTCAACAAGGTAATTCTCGTCGGCAACCTCGGCGCCGACCCGGAGACGCGCTACATGCCCAATGGCGACGCGGTCTGCAACATCCGCGTGGCCACCACGGAATCGTGGAAGGACAAGCAGTCGGGCGAAAAGAAGGAAATCACCGAGTGGCACCGTGTCGTCTTCTACCGCAAACTCGCGGAAATCGCCGGCCAGTACCTGAAGAAGGGTTCCCAGGTCTATCTCGAGGGCCGCATCCGCACCCGCAAGTGGACCGACAAGGAAGGCCAGGAACGCTACACCACCGAAATCGAAGCCAACGAGATGCAGATGCTCGGACGCCGCGAGGGCATGGGCGACAGCGGCCCGCGCGAAAGCAGCGGCCGGGCGGCGCCCGCGAAGCCGGCCGCGGCATCGTCCGGTGGTGGCTTCAACGATTTCGACGATGACATCCCCTTCTAGGATTCGCCGTCGTTTTGCCGAGTACTCGCGGCGGGACCTGCTGATCATCGTCCTGCCGCTGCTGGCGATACTTGCCGCCGGCTTCTGGGGCGCATCCCGGTTCATCCAGCCGGCGCCGCCCGAGAAACTCGTTCTGAGCAGCGGCGGCGAAGGCGGGGCCTACCAGCGCTTCGCCGCCGTCTATGCCGATTTCCTCGGCCGTTACGGCATCCAACTGGTGGAAAAGCCTTCGGCCGGTTCGATCGAAAACCTGGCGCGCCTGCGCGACGATGCCTTCGAGGTCGATGCCGCCTTCTATCAGGGCGGCACGGGCGAGGCGCGGGAAGACGAAGACTTGCACTCGCTCGGCGCGTTCTTCTACGAGCCGCTTTGGGTGTTCTACCGCGCGGCGCTGGCGCCGGCGTCGACCAGGCTCGACCAGGTGCTGCAACTCAAGGGCAAGCGCATCGCCATCGGCGGCGAAGGCAGCGGCACCCGCCACCTCGCCCTGGAGATCCTGCGCGCCAACGGCATCGAGCCCGGTAACACGACACTCGTCGACAAGGGCGGCCTTGGCCTGGTCGAGATGTTCGCCAAGGGCGAAATCGATGCCGCCTTCGTCGTCGGACCGACGCAATCAGCCACCGTCTGGTCGCTGCTCTACGCCGAGGGTGTCCGGCTGATGAGCCTGGCCCAGGCGGATGCCTACACCCGGCAGTTGCCCTATCTGTCGAAGATCGTGTTGCCGCGAGGCGCGGTGGACCTCGGCCGCGACCTGCCGAGCGCCGACGTGACGCTGGTGGCCTCGGTGGCGAGCCTGCTGGTGCGCGAGGATACCCATCCGGCCCTGGTCGATCTCCTGATGCAGGTGGCCGGCGAGGCCCACGGCGGGGCGGGTGCGTTCCAGAAACCCGGCGAGTTCCCGCATGCCGCCGCCGACACGTTCGCGCTATCGAAGGAAGCCGAGCGTTACTACAAGTCCGGCAAACCATTTTTGCAGCGCTATCTGCCTTTCTGGGCCGCCACCCTGATCGATCGCCTGGTGGTGATGGTGATTCCCGTGTTCGCGCTGCTGGTGCCGATCGTCAAGTTCGCGCCGGCGCTCTACGGCTGGCGTGTACGCTCGCGCATCTATCGGCGCTACGGCGAACTCAAGTTCCTGGAAGCGGAGCTGGACGAGAACCCCGCCCGTCACGACCGCGCCGAGTGGTTGCGCCGCCTGGATGCCATCGAAAAGGATGTCAACCACATCCCGACGCCGCTGGCGTTTTCCGACATGCTCTACACGCTGCGCGCGCACATCGGCCTGGTGCGGGCGGCGATCGTGAATCGTCCGCCTACAGACGCCTGATCTTCTCCACCAGCGCGGTCGTCGAGCGCTGGTGAACGAACGGAATCGAGAGGACACGGCCGCCACGGGCAAGTGTTTCGCGGGCGCCGACGATCTTGTCCACCGGCCAGTCGCCGCCCTTGACCAGGATGTCGGGCCGGCTTTGCAGCACGCGCTCGATCGGCGTGTCCTCGTCGAACCAGGTGACCAGGGAAACCGATTCGAGCGCGGCAAGGACGGTCATGCGGTCATCGAGCGTGTTGATCGGGCGGTCCGCGCCCTTGCCGAGCCGCCGTACCGAGGCGTCGGTATTCACCGCCACCAGCAGGCTATGGCCCAATGCCCGCGCCTGGGCAAGATAGGTCACGTGGCCGCGATGCAGGACGTCGAAACAGCCGTTGGTGAACACCAGCGGGCGCGGCAGCGCGTCCAGCCGGGCCGACAGCGCGGCCGGCGGACATATCTTGGCCTCGAAATCCGGCGCGGTCACTTCGCCGGCGGTGTCTTGCCTTCGGACGAGGTCAGATCGAGCCGGCGCGCCTCGTCGTCGGCAATGATCTCGAACAGGCGCACCACTTTCTGCACGCCGCCCGTGGTGCGGGCGATGTCGACGGCGTCGTCCGCCTCGCGCTGTGTCACCAGGCCGAGCAGGAACACCGTGCCCCATTCGGTGACCACCTTGACCTTGTTGGCGGCGAACTTGTTGTATTCGACGAAGCGGGCCTTCACCTTGGAAGTGGTGTAGGTGTCGGTGCTGCGGCCGGACAGCGAGCTGGCGGGGCCGACCAGCACTTCGTTGCTGACCGACTTGACGTTGGGCACCGTCGCCATGATCCTGCCGAGTTCGGCCTTGGCTTCGGCGCTGGGAACCTCGCCGGTCAGCAGCAGCATGCGGTTGTAGGAAGTGACGTTGATGTGCGCTTCGCTGCCGAACTTCTCGCCGATCCGATTCGATGCGCGCATCTCGATCGCCTCGTCGGCGAGATAGGTTTCGGTGATGCGGCGGTCGGCCACCATCAGGGCGCCGGCGCCGACGCCGACCACGGCGGCCGGGAAGCAGCCGGCGAGCATCGTCGCGGCGATGGCGGGCAGGATCAGGAAGCGTGCTTTCATGTCGTTTCTCCGGGGTGCAGTGTGTCGATGCCGTCGCACAGGCAGTGCAGGACCAGGAGATGCACTTCCTGGATGCGGGCCGTGCGGTCGGCGGGAACGCAAAGATGAATGTCGTCCGGCCCCAGCGCGGCGGCCATCTTGCCGCCCCCCTTGCCGGTCAGGGCCACCACGCGTACGCCCCTCGCTCGCGCGACGGCCATGGCGGCCAGGACGTTGGGCGAATTGCCCGAGGTGGAAATCGCCAGCAGCACGTCGCCGGCGCGGCCCAGCGCCGCTACCTGCTTGGCGAACACCTGGTCGTAGTGGTAATCGTTGGCGATCGAGGTCAGCGTCGAGGTGTCGGTGGTCAGGGCGATTGCCGCCAGCGGCGCCCGCTCCTTTTCGAAGCGGTTGAGCAACTCGGCGGCGAAATGCTGCGAGTCGGCGGCCGACCCGCCGTTGCCGCAGGCCATGATCTTGCCGCCGATCCCGAGCGCGGCGGTCATCGCCTCGACAGCCGCGGCGATGGGCGCGGCCATCGTCGCCACCGCCGCCTGCTTGGCGGCGATGCTGTCAACAAACTGGCCGCGGATGCGATCGACGAGATTCATGGTGAGGGGATTCTAGAGGCCGGAACCGGCGCCAAGCGGCTGGAAATGGCCGGCTAAAGCGTGACAAACACATCGATCAGCACGCGCTGCCACGGATTCCGATGTTCGCGCAGCTTGGCGATGCGGCCCGAGACGAGGCCGCCGCGATCCATTTCGGCGGCGACGGCGCGATTCTCCGCGCGCGGCAGATAGCCGAGCATGCGGCCGCGCCATTCGACGCGCACGGCCTTGCCGTCATGGGGATTGTCGGGTTCGCGGATCAGGATCACGGTATCACCGACCCGCAACTCGGGCCAAAGTTCCCCGGCGGCGTGGTACTGGAAGCCGGCGAGCGGCGAACTCTGCACCAGAATCTTCAGCGTCTGTGCCTGTAGGGATGCGGCGACAAGCAGCAGGCTAATCAGGACGAAACGCATCTCTCAGCCATTCGATGTGCTCGCCGTCCATGAGCACGCAGTCGAAGCGGCAGGGCAAGTCGCCGCCATGTCGCGCCAGCCAGTGGCGCGCCGCCGCGATGATCCTGGCCTGCTTGGCGGCGGTGATGCTGGCGCCGGCACCGCCGAAGTCGGCGCGCCGGCGCAGGCGCACTTCGACGAACACCACCGTCGCGCCGTCGCGGCAGACCAGGTCGATCTCGCCGCCGCGCACGCGGAAATTGCGTTCGATGACGCGCAGGCCGCATTCGGTCAGATAATGGGCCGCCGCCTGCTCCGCCTCGGCTCCCCGGGCTTGCGTACCGCTCGTGGGCACTGGACAATCCTCGCCATGGAAAACACCAATACGACGCCGGCATTGTATGTCGTCGCCACGCCGATCGGTAACCTCGGCGACATCACCCTGCGCGCGCTGGAAACCCTGCGCGCCGCCGACCTGATCGCCTGCGAGGACACCCGCCACGCCCGGCGGCTGCTCGACCACCACGGCATCCGCGCTGCGACGCTGCCCTTGCACGAGCACAATGAAGTGGCGGCGACCGCCCGGCTGATCGAGGCGCTGGCTGCCGGCAGGCGCGTGGCGCTGATCTCGGATGCCGGCACGCCCGGCATTTCCGACCCCGGCGCGCGGGCCTGCGCGGCGGTACGCGCGGCCGGTTACCCGGTGGTGCCGATTCCCGGCGCCAATGCCGCCGCCACGGCCATGTCCGCCGCCGGGCTGCCGGACGTGCGCTTCCTGTTCGCCGGCTTCCTGCCCGCCAAGGCGGCGGCGCGCCGGCGGGAGATCGAGACGCTGAAGGCCGTGGCCGCCGCGCTGGTGTTCCACGAAGCGCCGCATCGCATCGAGGCGACCCTCGCCGATCTGGCGGCGCTGCTCGAACCCGGGCGCACGCTGGTCGTCGCGCGCGAACTGACCAAGCTGTTCGAACAGATCGCCGTCATTCCGCTGGCGCAGGGGCCGGCCTGGCTGGCTGCCGACGAGAATCGCCGCCGCGGCGAATTCGTCCTGATCGTCTCCGGGCCGCCGCCCAACGCGAAAGGGGAAGCGGACGCGCAGGCCGAGCGGGTGTTGAAGGTCTTGCTCGACGAACTGCCGGTGAAGCAGGCGGCGAAGCTGGCGGCGACCATCACCGGCGCGGCGAGGAACGATCTCTACCGCAGGGCGCTGGAACTCAAGGGCGGATAGAATCGGTCCATGCGGACGCTCACGATCACCCGGCCCGACGACTGGCACCTGCATCTGCGCGACGGCGCCGCCATGCTGGCCGTGCTGCCGGATACGGCGCGGCGTTTCGCCCGCGCCATCGTCATGCCCAACCTCAAGCCGCCGGTGACCACGGTCGAGCAGGCCGAAGCCTACCGGCGGCGCATCCAGGCCGGCGTGCCGCCAGGGCTGACTTTCCAGCCGCTGATGACGCTCTACCTCACCGACAACACGCCGCCGGCCGAGATCGACCGGGCGAAGGCGAGCGGCTGCGTGCACGCCGTCAAGCTCTATCCGGCCGGCGCGACGACCAATTCCGATGCCGGCGTCACCAACCTGGACAAGTGCGCCGCAACGCTCGCGCGCATGGAAAAGCTCGGCCTGCCGCTGCTGGTGCATGGCGAGGTGACCGATCCGGCGGTCGATGTCTTCGACCGCGAGGCGGTGTTCCTCGACACCGTGCTGGCGCCGCTGCTGAAGGACTTCCCGGCGCTCAAACTCGTGCTCGAACACGTGACCACCCGGGACGGCGTCGATTTCGTGCTGGCCGGTGGCGCCAATGTCGCCGCCACCATCACCGCGCACCACCTGCTGCTCAACCGCAACGCCATCTTCCAAGGCGGCGTCCGGCCGCATCACTACTGCCTGCCAGTGCTGAAGCGCGAAGCGCACCGCCGCGCCCTGGTCGCCGCGGCGGTTTCGGGCAACCCGAAATTCTTCCTCGGCACCGACTCCGCGCCGCACGCGCGTGCGACCAAGGAGGCCGCTTGCGGCTGTGCCGGTTGTTACACGGCGCACGCCGGCATCGAGCTTTATGCCGAGGCCTTCGAGGCCGCCGGCGCGCTCGACAAACTCGAAGGCTTCGCCAGCCACTTCGGCGCCGATTTCTACGGCCTGCCGAGAAATGCCGAACGCATCACCCTGGCCAGGTCGGCCTGGCAGGTGCCGGCGAGCCTGCCCTATATCGACGGCGACGCGCTGGTGCCGCTGCGGGCCGCCGAGCCGGTGGCGTGGAGCCTGGCGTGAAACGCCTGCTGGTGCCGCTTCTGGCCTTGCTGCTCGCCGCCTGCGCCAAGGAGCCCGCCGCCTACCTGATCGCCGGCAACGACGTCGCCATCACGCTGGAACGCATCCAGCCCTACTTCTGGAGCACCGGCTGGGAACTCGACGTGATCCTCCGGCAGCACCCGAATTGCCAGCGGCGGCACCACCTCAAGCCGACGGTGAACGCGAAGGTGAAAATCGAGGTATACAGCCCCGAACCCGCCGTCTATATCCTGCGGCAGGGCAAGCGCTGGTATGTCACCGAACTGCGCGACTGCGGCTTCGACACCTTCAAGGAGCCGCCGCCGGAGCCCGGCGAACTGCTCGGCGCCTTCCAGGAAAAGGATGGCGTCTTCAAGTTCGTCGCGAGCAAGGACCGGGCCGCCAGGGCCGATGGCGGCGAAGCCGAGTAGGGCCGCTGTTACAATCCTCGCCGGAAGTCCGCCAGGCAGCCGCTGTGGGTGCGAACCCATGGAGGAAAGTCCGGGCCCCATAGAGCAGGATGCCGGCTAACGGCCGGGCGCAGCAAGCTTCGCAAGAGGCCCAAGGCGACGGAAAGTGCAACAGAAACATACCGCCGATGGCTTCGCGAGAAGATCAGGCAAGGGTGAAATCGTGCGGTAAGAGCGCACGGCCGCACTGGCGACAGTTGCGGCGGGCAAACCCCATCCGGGGCAAGGCCAAATAGGGGAGTCATGACGTGGCTCGCGTCGCTCCCGGGTAGGCTGCTAGAGGCCGTCGGCAACGGCGGTCCCAGAGGAATGGCTGCCCACGACAGAACCCGGCTTATCGGCGGGCTTCCACTTCTCACAATCCACTTTCAGTTCGCTTTCTATCCCCTTTGTTTTTCAAGGGGAAAGTTTGTCAATTGTTGTGTCGGAAAACGCTGTAAGTCATTGTTGGCACAGAAAAATTCCCCATTTCCCACTTGACCGTGATTTCCATCTTCCTTAGAGTGGGAAGAAGTGGGGGAAAGTGGGAATAAATGGATTTCCATGACCCCGAATCTAGGGGAATGCATGTTCCAGGGAGCAACGTCGCTGAGTCTCGATGCCAAGGGTCGCATGGCGATCCCGGCGCGTTACCGCGAATCGCTGCTCGGCGCCGCCGAGGGCCGTTTGGTCATGACGGCGCATCCGCATCGCTGCCTGCTGCTCTATCCGGCGCCCGAATGGGCGCCGATCCGGGCCAAGATCCTCGCGGCGCCGAGCCTCGAGGCGCAGTCGGCCAAGCTGCGCCGCCTGCTGGTGGGTTTTGCGGTCGATCTGGAAATGGATTCCGCCGGGCGCGTGCTCGTCAGTCCCGAACTGCGCCAATACGCCGGGCTGGACAAGGATGTCTGGCTGGTCGGGCAAGGCCAGCATTTCGAACTGTGGTCCGACGCAGGCTGGAAACAGCAGCAGGAAGAGATATTCGCCCTGGGTGACAGCTTGCTGCCGCCCGGGTTGGCCGATCTGACGTTGTGAGCGCCGGTGGACATGCCGCCGTTCTGCTGACGGAGGCGGTGGCGGCGCTGGCGGTGAAACCGGAGGGTGTCTATGTCGATGCCACTTTCGGGCGCGGCGGCCACAGCCGGGCCATCCTGGCGCGGCTGGGCGCGCGGGGCAGGCTGGTGGCGCTGGACCGCGATCCGGCGGCGGTGGCGGCGGGACGGGCGATCGACGACCCGCGCTTGCATCTGGTGCATTCGGCGTTCAGCCGCCTGGGCGAGGTGCTGGACGAACTGGGCGTCGGGCGGGTGGATGGCGTGCTGCTGGACCTGGGGGTGTCCTCGCCGCAACTGGACACGCCCGAGCGGGGAATGAGTTTTCGTTTCGATGCGCCGCTGGACATGCGCATGGACACGACGAGGGGGGAGACCGCGGCGGATTTTCTGGCCCGGGCCGAACAACGTGACATCGAAAAGGTGATCAGGGACCATGGCGAAGAACGGTTTGCTCATGCGATTGCAAAGGCGGTTGTTGCTGCTCGGCGCGAACACGGTGTTTCAACCACGCGACAGTTTGCCGCGCTCGTGGAGAAGGCCGTCCACACGCGCGAGCCGGGCCTGCATCCCGCGACGCGCAGCTTTCAGGCCCTGCGGATCCACGTCAATCGGGAGCTTGAGGAGCTATCGTTAGTCCTGCCGCAATGCGTGGATCGCCTGGACGCCGGCGGGCGACTGGTCGTGATCAGTTTCCATTCCCTCGAGGACCGCATCGTCAAGCGCTTCATGCGCGACGAGAGCCAGCCGCCGAAGCTGCCCAGCCGGCTGCCGGTCCGCGCCGCCGAGCTGCCGCCGCCGAAGCTGCGCCTGGTCGGCAAGGCGCGGCACGCCGGCGATGCCGAGATCGCCGCCAACCCGCGCGCCCGCAGCGCGGTCATGCGCGCGGCCGAGCGCTGCTGACGCCGACATGCTGCGACTGAATTTCTTCCTGCTCCTGGTCGCGCTGGCCTGCGCGCTGGCCACGGTGGCCGCCAACCACGGCGCGCGCAAGCTGTTCACCGAGTTCGAACGCGAACAGACCCGCATGCGCGAGCTCGAGGTTGAATACGGCCAATTGCAGCTCGAGCAAAGCACCTGGGCCGGCCACGCGCGCATCGAGAAGATCGCCCGCGAGCGCTTGGCCATGCGTCTGCCGCCGCCGACGCGGGTCGTGCAGATGGAAGCGGCGCCGCGATGAAATTCGCCAGCAGCCCGATCCTCACCCACCGCCTGGCGCCGGGGCGCTCGCGCTTCGTGGTGCTGCTGCTGCTCGGCGGCTTTCTGCTGCTGATCGGGCGCTCGTTCCATCTTCAGGGCTTCCAGAACGACTACCTGCAGAAGAAGGGCGAGTCGCGCTACGAGCGCGTGATCGAGATTTCCGCCACGCGCGGGCGCATCCTCGATCGCCATGGCGACGTCCTGGCGATCTCGACGCCGGTCAAGGCGATCTGGGCGATTCCCGAGGACGCGCGCCTGAAGCCGGCCGAGGCGCGCCAACTGGCCGGCCTGCTGGACATGGACGTGCGGGAACTCAACCGCAGGCTTGCCGCCGGGCGCGACTTCGTCTTCGTCAAGCGCCAGGTTCCGCCCGATGTCGCCGCCAAGGTGGCGGCGCTGCGGCTGCCGGGCATCCACGAGCAGAAGGAGTATCGCCGCTACTATCCCTCGGGCGATGTCATGGCGCACATGCTCGGTTTCACCGGGGTCGCCGACGAGGGCCAGGAGGGCGTCGAGCTGGCGATGAACGGCTTGCTGACGGGCAAGCCCGGCAGCCGGCGCGTCATCAAGGACCGGCGCGGCCAGATCGTCGAGGATGTCGAATCGATCCATGCCCCCCGCGAAGGCAAGGACGTGACGCTGGCGCTGGACGCCAAGATCCAGTATCTGGCGCACAGCCTGCTCAAGCAGGCGGTCGCCGAGCACAAGGCGCGCGCCGGCGGCGTCGTGGTGCTCGACGCGCGCACCGGCGAGGTGCTGGCGCTGGCCAACATGCCGACCTACAACCCGAACAATCGCGTGCGCCTGGCCGGCGCGCAACTGCGCAATCGCGCGTTCACCGATACTTTCGAGCCCGGCTCGACCTTCAAGCCGTTCACGGCGGCGCTGGCGCTGGAGAAGGGCAAGTTCCGCTTCGACACGCCGATCCAGACCGCGCCGGGCCGGCTGACCATCGGCTCGGCCACCATCCACGACGCCCATCCGCATGGCGTGCTGACCCTGGCGGAAGTGGTCCAGAAATCATCCAACGTCGGCACGGCGATCGTCGCGCGCACCCTGTCGCCCGAGGACATGTGGCGGATGTTCGGCAGCCTCGGCTTCGGCGCGCCGCTCAAGCTGGGATTTCCCGGCGAGGTCGGCGGACGCCTGCGGCCAGCCAAGTCGTGGCGGCCCATCGAACAGGCGACCATGTCCTATGGCCACGGCATTTCCGTGACCTTGATCCAGATGGCGCATGCCTACCTGGCCTTCGCCCGCGATGGCGATCTGGTGCCCTTGTCGCTGACCCGTGTCGACACGCCGCCGGCCGCCGGCGCCGGCGTGTTTTCCGGCCAGACGGCGCGCGAAATACGCGCCATGCTGGAAATGGCCGTGCAGCCCGGCGGCACCGCGCCGAAGGCGCAGGTTTCCGGCTATCGCGTCGCCGGCAAGACCGGCACCGCGCACAAGGTCGAGGGCGGCGCCTACGCCGACAAGTACGT
>CAZRRI010000048.1:12192-14485 GCA_964602565.1 uncultured Rhodocyclaceae bacterium
CGCGACCATCTGGACTACCACGGCAGCATGGACAGCTACGCCGCCGAGAAGCGCAAGCTGTTCGAGCTGCCGGGCCTGCGGGCGGCGGTGGTCAATCTCGACGATCCCTTCGGCGCGCGGCTCGACGCCGAACTGGCCGGCCGCCTGCGCGTGATCGGCTACACGCTGGCGGCGAAAGTCAGCCGTGGCGAGACGCTGGCCGCGCGCGACCTGGCGGCCACCGCGACCGGCATGGCCTTCACGGTGAATGGCGTGCGCATGGCGGCGCCGGTGATCGGCCGCTTCAACGCCGCCAACCTGCTGGCGGTGACCGGCAGCCTGCTGGCGACCGGGGTGACGCTGGAAGACATCGCCACGACGCTGCCGCGGCTGTCGCCGCCGCCCGGACGCATGGAGACGGTCGGCGGCATGGCCGCGCCGCTGGTGGTGGTCGACTATGCGCACACTCCCGACGCGCTGGAAAACGCGCTGGCGACGCTGGCCGAAGTGGCGCGGGCGCGTGGCGGCAGACTGGCCTGCGTCTTCGGCTGCGGCGGCGGCCGCGATCCCGGCAAGCGGCCCTTGATGGGCGGCATCGCCGAGCGGCTGGCCGACGCGGTGCTGGTGACCAGCGACAACCCGCGCGACGAGCGGCCCGAGGCGATCGTCGACGACATCGTTCGCGGCATGAAGGCGCGACCGGAGATCGAGATCGACCGCGCCCGCGCCATCGCGCGGGCCGTGCGCGAGGCCGCGCCGCGCGATGTCGTCCTGCTCGCCGGCAAGGGGCACGAGACTTATCAGGAAATCGCCGGCGCGCGCCAGCCGTTCTCCGATCTCGAACAGGCGCGAGCCGCGCTGGCGGCGCTGGAGCCGCGGCGATGATGGACTTGTACGAAGCCGCCCAGGCCACCGGCGGCACCGCCACGGCCGAGGGCCACACCTTCAGCGGCGTGTCGACGGACTCCCGTTCGATCGGCGCCGGCGAATTGTTCGTCGCCTTGCGCGGCGAGCGCTTCGAAGGCCACGACTATGTCCGCGACGTGCTCGCCCGCGGCGGCGCCGCCGCGCTGGTGACGCACGAATGGGCCAAGGCCGCGGGCGCCGGCCTGCCGCTGGTGTGCGTGGCCGACACGCGCATCGCGCTCGGCAAGCTCGCCGCGCACTGGCGCCGCCAGTTCGACATCCCGCTGATCGGCGTCACCGGCAGCAACGGCAAGACCACGGTCAAGGAAATGTGCGCCGCGATCATGCGCGAGCACGAGCGCCGCGACGACCTCGATCCGGCCGAGGCGGTGCTGGCGACGCGGGGCAACCTCAACAACGACATCGGCCTGCCGCTGATGCTGCTGCGCCTCGCTGCCGGCCATCGCGCCGCGGTGATCGAGATGGGCATGAACCATCCGGGCGAGATCGACTACCTGACCCGCATCGCGCGGCCGACGGTGGCGCTGGTGAACAACGCCCAGCGCGCCCATCTCGAAGGGCTCGGCACGCTGGTCGACGTGGCGCGCGCCAAGGGCGAGATCTTCGCCGGCCTGGCCGAGGACGGCGTCGCCATCATCAACGCCGACGATCCGCACGCCGCGTTGTGGCGCGGGCTGGCGAACGGCCGGCCGGTCGTCACCTTCGGGCTCGACGGCCCCGCCGACGTCAACGCCACGGCGCGGGCGCGCGGCTTCGCCAGCGCGATGACCCTGACGGCGGCGCAAGGCGCGGTCGAGTTCGAGCTGCCCGTGCCCGGCCGGCACAACGCGGCCAACGCCGCCGCCGCCGCCGCCGCCTGCCTGGCGGCGGGCGTCAGCCTGGGCACCGTCGCCGAGGCGCTGTCGCGTTACGAAGGCGTCAAGGGCCGCCTGCAACGGCGCCCCGGGCTCAAGGGCGCGCTGGTCATCGACGACACCTATAACGCCAATCCCGATTCCATGCGCGCCGCCATCGATGTCCTGGCCAACGTTCCCGGCCGCCGCATCCTGGTCATGGGCGACATGGGCGAGACCGGCGAGGCGGCGGGCCAGTTCCACGACGAGATCGGCGGCCACGCCAAGAGCGCCGGCATCGACCGGCTGCTGGCGCTGGGCGAGCGGTCGCTGACGGCGGCCCGCAATTTCGGCGCTGGCGGCGAGCACTTCCGCAAGGTCGAGGATCTGTCCCTGGCGCTCGGCCGCGAGCTCGGCCCCGGCGTGACGGTGCTGGTCAAGGGCTCGCGCTTCATGCGCATGGAGCGCGTCGTCGAGGCGATCGTGGAGAAGACGCATGCTGCTTGATCTGGCGCAATGGCTGGCGAAGGACATCCGCGCCTTCAACGTCTTCA